>JAJXZD010000233.1 GCA_021780215.1 Acidobacteriota bacterium | reverse complement strand
GGATGGGAAAGGCTCGATGGTTGTGTCAGAAAACCTGCGCGCGACTGCTGCGTGTGGCGCTGTGGACGTTTTTGGTCCTCGCCCTCGTTCCCGCCGCCGCGGCACAGGGCACTCGCGTGGAAGGAATTGTGCGGGATGCGAGCGGGGCCGCGGTTTCCGGCGCGCGCGTCGAGTTGCACGCCAAGGGCTATTCCGCTTCCGCTTCCACGGACTCCTCCGGCTCTTTCACCTTCGATGGCGTCCCGGAAACTTCCGGCACGATTGTGGTGGCGGCGAAAGGTTTTCAGCAGCTTCAGCGGCCCTGGAACGCAGCGGCCGGCGCCACCACCGAGTTGCAGATTGCGCTGACTCCAGCTTCGGTCCACCAGCAGGTGGTGGTGACGGCGGCGCGCACCCAGACGCCCCTGGGCCAAACTCCCATCAGCGTCACGCAGCTTACCCAGAACGACCTCCAGGCCACGCCTGCCCTCACGCTCGACGACAAGCTGCGGCAGATTCCAGGCTTCAGTCTGTTCCGCCGATCGAGCAGCCGCATCGCCAATCCCGGAACAATGGGCGCTTCGCTCCGGGGGATTGGCGGCAGCGCCGCGAGCCGTGTGCTCGTCCTCGAGGACGGTTTTCCGCTCAATGATCCGTTCGGCTCGTGGGTCTATTGGGACCGTGTTCCCGACATGTCCGTTTCGAGCGTCGAGGTTCTGCAGGGCGGCGCATCCAGCCTGTATGGCAGCGACGCCATGAGCGGGGTAATTCAGTTTCTCACGCGCCCTCCCGAGCCGGCCGCGCTCTCCGTCGAAGCCTCCTACGGAAATCAAAACACACCCGATCTCTCGCTCTGGACGAGCGGCGTGAAGGGCCCCTGGGAAGCCTCCTTCGGGGGAGAAGTTTTCAGCACCGACGGCTACATCCTGGTTCCGGCGGCGTATCGCGGAAGCGTCAACATCCCGGCGACTTCCGAGGACGGAACCGCGGACCTGATGATCGTCCGCAAACTTGGCCAGCAGAGCCAGGTGTTTGCCCGCGGCTGGTATTTCAACGACGCCCGCGGCAACGGCACCCCTTTGCAGAACAACAGCATCACCATGGGCGAGGGAGCCTTGGGCGCCAATCTCGATCTCGGATCGGCTGGCTCCGTGCAGTTGCGCTTCTACGGCGAGGCGGAAACCTTCCACCAAACTTTCTCGGCCGTGGCCACCAACCAGAATAGCGAGACCCTGACGGACACGCAGACCGTCCCCGCGCAGGGTGCCGGAGGCTCCGCCATCTGGACGCGCAACCTGGGGAAGCGCCAAACCATCGTCGCCGGGTTCGACGATCACGAGGAGATCGGGCGAAGCAACGACATCCTCGCGCTCGCCCACAGGGACAATTCCTCCGGCGGGCACCAGCGCACCACGGGCCTCTTCGGGGAGGACCTCATCCAGCTTGCTTCGAGCTGGTTGTTCACCGTCAGCACCCGCTTTGACGACTGGCGCAACTTCGACGCCTCGCTCTACAGCATTGGCTCCGCTCCCGGCTCAACGGGCGTCAACACCCTCTACCCCTCGCGCAGCTATCAGGCCTTCAGCCCACGGGCCAGCCTTCTCCATCAGTTCAATTCGCACGTGGCTTGGTCGGCTTCGGTCTATCGCGCCTTTCGCGCCCCCACCCTCAACGAGCTGTACCGCCCCTTCCGCGTGGGAATCACCGAGACTGAAAACAATCCCTTGCTCAATGCCGAACGGCTCACCGGCGTGGATTCGGGCGTGGACGTGACCGGCTTCAACGGCCGGCTCGAAGTCCGCGGCACATTTTTCTTCAACCAGGTCATTGACGGCATCGAGAACGTGGAGATCGGCGCCACGCCGCCGCCTCCCGCCATCCCCACCCTGATTACGGCCGAGAAGATGAACATCGGGCGCACCACCTATCCGGGATTCGAGATTGATGTGACCGACCGCCTGGCCGAGCGTCTCATGCTGTCCGGGGGCTACGAATATATAGACGCCACGGTCAGCGGCTTTCCACGAACCAATCCCACCCTGCAGCCCAATCTGGTCGGCCTATGGGTGCCGCAGGTCTCGCACAATCAGCTCACCTTCCAGGCCGTGTACAGCAATCCTTCCTTTATTTCCTTCTCGGTGGACGGCCGCTATATGGGCAAGCAGTATGACGATGCGAATAATCTCTACAGCATGGGGAGCTTCTTCGTTCTCGACGCGGAGGCTTCCCACCAGCTTCGCCACGGGCTGGAAATTTTCACCGCTGTCGAGAACCTTTTCAACGCCCAGTATTTTTTCGCGAATACCCCGCCGGTTCCTTCTCGCGGTCTGCCCATCGCGGGCCGGGTGGGTTTTCGGCTCGACCTTGCCAGGCGCTAAACCGGATTGTTCAACCGGCGCGGGCGCTGTTCCGGCCGGCAATTCCGGGCGGTTCTAGAGCGCGTTTCGAAATCTGAGGCGCGCTGATTTCCCCTGCCAGGGCCGGGCCAGAAGAGGATGACATGCGGGGCAAGATCACTCTCGAAGAGCACGTTTCCACCGAAGAGCACAACCGGCTCTGGGATTCGGCGCTCGAGGCGGCGCGCAACGGCGCGGAGTACATGGCCGACGCCGAACGGCGCCTGCTCGATAGCGCGGTTCGTCTTGAGGAAATGGATGCTTTCGGCATCGAGACGATGATTTTGTCGCTGACCTCGCCCGGAGCCCAGGGGATTTCGGATGCGCGGCTGGCGGTGGATTTCGCGCGGCGGACGAATGATCTGATCACCGAAAAATTTGTTGCCCCGCATAAAGGGCGCTTTTGCGCTTTCGCTACCGTGGCCCTGCAGAACCCCGCTGCCGCAGCCGGCGAACTCGAGCGCGCTGTCAAGGATCTGGGCATGAAGGGAGCCCTGATCAACGGATACACGAACATCGGCGACAACGAAGCGGTACGTTACCTCGACGAGCCGCCGGTATGGGAATTCTGGGACCGCGCGGCCAAGCTGAATGTTCCCGTCTATCTGCATCCCCGCGAGCCTCTGCTCAGCCAGCGCCGGATTTACGATGGCTATGCTTCTCTGGTGGGCTCGGCGTGGGGCTTCGGTCAGGAAACCGCCGTTCATGCCGTCCGCCTGATGCTCAGTGGCCTGTTCGATCGGTATCCGAACCTCACCGTTATTCTCGGCCATCTCGGAGAGGGCTTACCTTTCCTGCTCCCGCGCCTGGAGTCGCGTTTGCAAATGCAGCGCAGCGGCGTGGGCCTTGGCCGGGCCAAGAAGAAAGTCAGCGAATATTTCAGCCGGAACTTTTACGTGACCACGAGCGGTCATTTTCACACCCGGCCCATGCTGAACGCCATCGCGGAGCTTGGCGCGGACCGAGTACTATTTTCCGTTGATTATCCTTACGAACGCATGGAGGCGGCGGCAACCTGGTTCGACAACTCCCCCATCAGCGAGAACGACCGGGCCAAGATCGGGCGCGAAAACGCGCGGCAACTATTGCGCCTGCCGTGATTCGCGGGGGCGGTTCCGCGTCATTTTTCAGGATGCCGGAGAGGACTTCTGCAGCTTGACCTGCCGCTCGTAGGGAACCGCTTCGAGAAGGAAAATCGCCGCCAGCCCGCCACATGCCACCAGCGCCGCGAGCAAATAGGCAGCTCCTGTCCCCAAGTGCGGGATAAGCAGTGCCGCGCTGCCGAAGCAGGCCGCGAGGCCATAGAGCGTCACGACGGCGGCGCGATGGCTGAGCCCGAGACTCGCCAGCCGGTGAGCCGTGTGGTCTTTGCCCGGCGAAGTGAATGGCAACAATCCACGCCGCGCGCGCGAGATGCTGATCAGCGTCGTGTCGAAGACCGGCACGCCGAGAATGAGCGCGACCATGATCCAGTTCAGCGGGAAGCGAACTCCCTCCGGCCGGATCTTCAGCCCCAGTGTGGCCATCAGGAATCCCAGCAGCATCGCTCCGCCGTCGCCCATGAAGATTTTCGCCGGATTGAAGTTCCAGCGCAGAAAGCCGAGGGCCGCCCCCAGCACGGCGGCTCCGAGTGCGCTCACCAGCGTTTGGCCGCTCAGCACCGCCGAAATCGTGAAATATAACGCCGCCACAGCGGAAATCCCGGCGCAAAGCCCGTCCATGTGGTCGAGAATACTGAACGACGCGGTGATGCCGACCACCCACAGCACGGTCAATCCGATGTCCAGCGCTGCGCCGGCCGCTCCCGGCACAAATTCCGAGAAAAATCTGGCCCGGATTCCGCCGCGGAGCAGGAACAGGGAGGCTACCGGCATGCCCGCGAAGAGCTTCACCTGATGGTGCAGCAATCCCCCGTCATCGAGAAGGCCGACGATGGCCAACAGCGTCGCGCCCGCAACGATACCGGCTACCTGCTGCATGGGCTCTCTGCGCAGCGCCAGCAAAAGACCCAGCACGAACGCGAGATAGATGGCCATGCCGCCGAGCAGCGGCATGGGCTTGGCATGGACCTTGCGCGGCCCCGGATGGTCCACCAACTCCCAGCTCAGAGCGAGATGGCGAACCAGCATCGTTAATGCCAGCGAGGCAACCAGCGCCACCGAAAAAGCCACCAGAGGCATAGGAACAGTCATCGGTCTAGTTTGCGTGTTCTCGCGGGAGCTTCCGCGTCCTTCGCGGTGCGGGGCTCTCCTCAGCGGCGATCGGGAGCAACTTCGTCGATAATCCTTGCGAAGCGCTCCAACTCGGTCACTCTAGCATATTTTTCCGCGCATTCCCGGGCGCGCCGTCCCATTTCCGAAAGGCGTTCGGGATCAGAGCGCAGCGAGCGAATGGCCCGGGCAACTGCCGCCGGGTCGTCCGGGTCTGCCGCCAGGCCGCAGCCGGATTCGGCGACGATCCGCGCCGCGTCGCTTTTCGCATCTGCCACGACGAGCACTGGGCGGCCCGCCGCGAGAATCGAATAGAGTTTGCTCGGGACTACGACGCCTTCAAGCCCGCGCCGGATGGTCACGATGTGCACATCCCCGGCCATCATGACGTGCGGAATCTGCGCGGCGGGGCGAAACGGCAGCAGGCGCACATTGGCCGCTTCCTGCGCGACGGATTCGACCGCGGCGCGGCTGGCCCCGTCTCCTACAAATACGAGTCCTGTATTTTCGTCACGCAGGAGTCTGGCAGCCGCCAGCAATGTGTTCCACGCGCCGTAAAAGCCTAGATTGCCTGCGTGCAGCGCGACGAAGGAAAAGCCCCCGCGAATCTCCTCCACCACTGCCCGAGCCGCTGGATCGCGCAGGTCAGGAGCCGAGGAGGGCAGGGTGGTTCCGTCCCGGACGATCCGCACGCGCTCTGGAGCTACGCCTTTGGCGAGGATGCGCTCGCGCATGTCGTCGCCGAGCACGATCACCCACGCCGCATGGCGCAGTGCGGCCCGGTGCAAATTCTCCCACAGAGTCACCCACGCGGCGCGACGCACGATTTCGCCGCCGAGCGCCATGTCCGGATAGAGATCGCGAATGTTATAGACGAACGGCCGGCGGGCCAGCCAGGCGACGATCGCCCCGGCCATTCCCGCCACCGGAGGGTCGGTCATCGCCAGAACCACATCCGGGCGAAGCGCCCATGCGCGCGGGACCGCCAGAGCCAGATAGGAGAGATAGTTGGCCACGCGGCGGCGCATGCGGTGGCGTGGGTAGGCCGTCGAGCCGACCCTTTCGACAGTCACGCCATTGCGCACGTCGCGGCGCAGCAGTTTCCACGGATAAAATTCGGAAGGATCGTACGAGGGCCGCCCCGCCACCACGGTGACCTGGTGTTTTCGCGCCAGGGCCTCGGCCACCATCGCCGCC
>JAJXZD010000222.1 GCA_021780215.1 Acidobacteriota bacterium | reverse complement strand
GGTCAGCATCCCGCCCGGGTTCGATCCGAACTGGGGCTCGGTCAGTCCGAAGCAACCGACAGCTTTCCCGCTTTGCAGCCGCGGAAGCCATTTGTCCTTTTGGGCCTGCGAACCATAGGTGTAAATCGGATACATCACCAGCGCACTCTGCACGGAAACGAAGCTGCGCAGCCCCGAATCACCGCGCTCAAGCTCCTGCATTACCAGGCCGTACGCGACATTGGACATCTCCGCGCACCCATACCCTTTTAGATTCGAGCCGAAAAAGCCCAATTCGCCCAGTTGAGGAATAAGGTCGGCGGGGAAGGTGCCTTCGCGAAAATGCTTTTCGATAACCGGGATCACGTGCTCATCCACAAACTTCCGAGCCGTGTTGCGCGCCAGCAGCTCCTCGTCATTGAGCAGCGAGTCAAAATCCAGATAGTCCACGCCGGAAAATGCAGCCATTACAGCCTCCTCTTTTTAACTGCCGGCTTCCCCGATCCGCTACTGGCAGGGGCCTTTCCGTTTTCTCAAGTCCTTCGCAGGTGATGACAACGCATCACTTAGCGTAATAGAGCCGCTTCACCGGCAGGCTCGCTGCTCCACAAGAAAACAGCCGCCATTCACAAACTAGAGAAACCCCTCCGGGGAAGCTGTGACGCGCATCACTGATGATAATCGGAGCCCTGTCCAGACTCCAGACATTCGCAATCGGCCTGATTCTCCCGCTGTCGCCGTTCCCGGCGGGGGCATGCGATTCGAACATGGAGGCGAACCCGGTGGCAAATTTTCCCGAAGCTCTCTCAAAAGACAATCATATCGGAGTCGTAGGAAGCGGAACCATGGGCGCGGGGATTGCGCAAGTCGCTGCTGCTGCCGGACACCCGGTAATAATCTACGATAGCCGGGTCGAGGCTGTTCCCAAGGCTATCGAGGAGATCCGCCGAAACTTTGAAAAGCTCGCCGCCAAGGGCAAGCTATCCGCCGGAGTGGCCGAAAGCGCCGCGGCACGATTGCGCGGGGCCGCGAGTCCGCAGGAATTCGCCAAGGCCGGGCTGGTGATTGAAGCAATTGTCGAGGACCTCGAGGCGAAACGCCGGTTATTTGCAGAACTCGAAGGCATCGTGGATAGCGGCTGCCTCCTGGCCACGAATACTTCCTCGCTCTCCATCACGGCGATTGCCGCTGGCCTCAAGTCACCGCAGCGCCTGGTGGGGATGCATTTTTTCAACCCCGTTCCGCTGATGGAGCTGGTGGAAGTAATCGGCGGACTGGCGACAGATTCGCATGCGCTGGGCGTAGTGCATTCCACGGCCGCAGCCTGGGGCAAATCACCTGTATTCGCCAAATCCACTCCGGGTTTCATCGTCAACCGCGTCGCACGGCCCTATTACGGCGAAGCACTGCTCCTGCTGACCGAACAGGCGGCCAGCCCGGCTACGATTGACGCGGTCATGCGCGAGGCGGGCGGATTCCGCATGGGGCCGTTTGAGTTGATGGACCTCGTAGGCCTGGACATTGGCTTTGCCGTAAGCCAATCCGTATTCAACGCCTACTTTGGCGATCCGCGCTATCGTCCGGCAATCCTGCAGCAGGAAATGGTCCGCGCCGGATTTCTGGGCCGAAAGGCAGGACGCGGTTTTTACGAATACGGACCCGGCGCCCCTGCCCCTCAGCCACGGACTGAGCAGGCCTCTCCCAGACCAAAGCGCGCGGTTCTGCCGCAGGCCGGACCTTTGGCAGATGCCTTGGCACACCGCCTGGCCGACTCCGGCGTAGAGGTCCTCCGCGCGACCAATGCCCGGCAGCAGTGGATCGAAGTGGGAGATGCGGTGCTTGCGGTTACCGACGGGCGCAGCGCCGCGCGACGCGCGTTTGAGACCGAGCGGGCCAATCTGGTGCTGGCCGATCTGGCGCTCGATTATGGAAAGGCGACGCGTCTGGCCATTGCCAAGTCTCCTGGATGCGAGGAATCCGCCTGCCTGTCCGTGGTCGGGCTGTTGCAAGCGGCGGGATTCGCTGTGTCGCGGATGGAGGACGCCCCCGGCCTGGCGGTGATGCGCACGGTGGCGATGCTCGCCAACGAGGGGGCCGACGCCGTGCACCAGGGCGTTGCCACGGCCGCGGATGTGGATACCGCCATGCGCAAGGGAGTGAACTATCCACGCGGGCCGATGGCATGGGCCGATAGCCTTGGCATGGAAACACTCCACCGCGTTCTGAGCTATCTGGACGCGCATTATGGCGGAGGCCGCTACCGCGTTTCACCGCGGATTGGGCAGCTTCTTTGGAGCCGAGGGCGGTTCCACGAGGGCATCGCCGGGTAGGGGACGGCGCGGGCGAAAAATAGGGCTTGACAAGCAAATAGGTATTAGGGTACCGTAATACGCGTTAGGAGGCTGCCATGCCATCTACCGCAACCCACGACCCCGAAGCCCAGCTGGTTGCCCTCCTCGAACGATGTCTCGCCGCCATCCGTGAGCCGGCCCTGCCCGCGGCAGATACATTGTCCGCGAAGTTCACCGGCACGCTCGGCTTTTTCCCCAGCTATTTTCCTGAAGAAATCGCTCATGCGGGCGGCCTCTTTCCCGGAAATCTGCTGGGCGGCGGCAACCGGATGGAGATGCGCCTGGCGGACGCGCGAATCGGGTCCTTCATTTGCTCGATCTGCCGCTCGACGACCGAGCTGGCACTCAATGGTTCCCTTGAGCGAATGAAGGTGTTCATTACGCATCCGATCTGCGACGCCGCAAAGCATCTGGCCGGCATCTGGTCGCGGAACAACCCGCAACAGCTCGCGGAGATTCTCTATTTGCCCCAAAACGTGAATTCGGCCGGGGCCGTGGACTATCTCCGGGACGAATTCCATCGCCTGGCCCGCGATTTGGAGAAGCACACCGGCGTGGTCATCCGCGAGGATGCGATTCGTTCGAGCATCCGCATCTACAACGAGAACCGCCGGCTCCTGCGGGAGCTGTATCGGATTCGCCGCGAGGAACCCTGGCGGGTGAGCTGGCCGGAGTCCTATCTGCTGCTGCGCGCACGCACTCGCATCCCCTGCGAGGAGCACAGCGTAATTCTTGCAGAGGCTCTCGAGGCGATTCGCAGGCGCGAAATCAAGACGCAGGATAAGCCGCGCGTGGTCTTTTTGGGCGGATTTTGCGAGCAGCCGCCTCTTGAAATGCTGGAAGCCATTGATGACGCATGCTTCGTCGTGGACGATGATCTGCTAATCGGCCTGCGCTGGTTCATTCAGGACGTGGCCGACACAGGAGATCCTTTCTATCAGCTGGCTCTGAACTATATCGAGCATTCGGCTGCCAGCCCGGTCCAGCACGATGAGCATAAATCGAAGGAAGATTATCTGCAGACCATGCTGCGGGAAAGCCAGGCGGATGCCGCCATTTTGGCCGCGGCGAAGTTTTGCGAGCCGGGCCTGGATGACCAGCTGGCATGGTCCAAGGACCTCGACCAGAAAGGCATTCCCCATCTGGTGCTCGAATTTGAAGAGAAGATGACCACCTTCGAGCAGATGGCCATGCAAGTCGAGACTTTTGCGGAATCGCTGCTTTTCTCACTGAGCTAAATCAAGGAGACGCCATGACCATTCCATCCATGTCCGAAACGCAAGCCGGAATGGCCGCCGCCCCGGCGTTCGACCCGCGGGCGGAAGGGCAGCGGCTCATCAAGGGATGGTACGCATCGCTCCAAGGGGCGAACGAGCGCAAAGAGCCGGTGGCCAATATATTTGTGATGGGAAATGCGCTGGAAATTCTGCGGGCCTTCGACTTCCACCTCGTCTTTCCGGAAATCAACTCCCTGCAGACCGGCGTGCGCAAGGTGTCCGAGGAATATCTGCGGATTTCCGAGGATTATGGAATGTCTCCCGACGTCTGCTCGTACGTGAAGGCGGACGTCGGCCTGCTGCTCAAGGATATGCAGCATCCGTCGGGGAAAATTCCCAAGCCGGACATCGCCGTCTCTTCGAATATGTGCAGCACGTTCATCAAATGGGCGGAGATCTGGGAGCGCTGGATGAAGACTCCCACCTTCGTGCTGGATCTTCCCGGACAGCGCGCCGCCGGATGGGAAGTGCGTCCCGGCGACGAGCGGCATCGCACCGATTCCCGCTGGATTGAAGCGCAGTTCCGCGATCTCATCGCCCGGTGCGAGAAAATCACCGGGAAGCGCTTCGACATGGGCCGCCTCGCGGAGGTCGAGGAGCGCACCAACACCATGGTGCGGCACTGGAACAACGTGATGGCGCTCAACCGGCACACTCCTTCGCCCTACAACGCCATGCTGGACGGGCTGACCTTCATTGGCATCATGAATGTGTACCGCGGCACGGCGGAGGGAGTCGAGTACATGCGCCGCCTCGAGGAGCATCTGCGAGGCAAGGTGGCGCGCGGCGAAGGGCGCATCAGCGGCGAGAAGTTCCGGCTGATTTTTTCCGGCACGCCGTGCTACGTTTCAATGCGCCGGCTGATTGAACTCTTCGAGGTCTGGGGCGGGACGTTTGTCTATTCGGATTATCTGACGTTCGCGGCCGGCGGGCTGGATGCCACCGGCCTGTTCTACGATACGTCGCGTCCGCTCGAAAGCCTGGCGGAGGTGACGGCCATCGCGGCGCACCGCGGGCTGAGCCATCAATTCTTCTCGCATGAGCAACTGGCGCAGCAGGTGAAGGACTACGCGGCTGACGGCGTGGTTTTTCATGGGATCAAGAGCTGCCGCTTCGTTTCCTCCGGGATGGCCGACACTCGGGAATACATCGCGCGAACTCTCGGCGTGCCGAGCCTGTACATCGAATCGGATCTGATTGACGCGCGGTACTGGTCCGATGCGCAGATCAAGAATCGCGTGGACGCGTTCTTCGAAGCCCTGCAGCAGCGCGGCGGGGCGCCGGGCACGCAGCCGGCGGGCGCCGAAGCGGGGAGGGCGCAATGAAATACGTGGCGGGAGTGGACGTGGGATCAACGCAGACCAAGGCCATCATCCTTGATGAGAACGAGACCGTGGTGGGGCGTGCGCTGCTGGACATGGAGCTGAGCATGGTCACCGTGGCGCAGGATGCCTTTCGCGCGGCGCTGGAGTCGGCGGGAATTTCCGAGGGCGACGTGGTCTACGTCGTCGGCACGGGCTACGGCCGCTACAAGGTGACGTTCGGCCGCGAGCAGGTGACCGAGATCAGTTGCCATGCCCGCGGCGCGGTGAAGCTATTTCCGGGGACGCGCACCGTCCTCGACGTTGGCGGACAGGACACCAAGGCCATTCGCGTCGGGAATGAGGGCCAGGTGGACGACTTCACGATGAACGACAAGTGCGCGGCAGGGACCGGGCGGTTCCTCGGCGCCGCGTCGTACGCCCTGGAGATTCCGCTTTCCGAACTCGGCCCGCTGGCCATGAAGTCCACCAATCCGGTGCGCATCACGACCACCTGCACCGTGTTCGCGGAAACGGAAATCATCAGTCATCTGGCCAAGGGCAACGCCACCGAGGACGTGCTGATGGGCGTGCATCAATCCATCGCGCAGCGCTGCGCCTCGCTGGCGCGACGCGTGGGCATCGCTCCGGAGGTCACCTTCACGGGCGGGGTCAGCCGGAACGTAGCCATGGTCCGGCTGCTCGAAGCGGAGCTGGGCACGGCCATCAACGTCAGCCCGGATGCGCATTTTTGCGGTGCGCTTGGCGCGGCCCTTTTCGCGCACGACCGTGTTTTTGGAAGCAAGGAAGCGGCCGCGCCCGTGGCCACAGGAGGCCGGTAATGGTCTACGTAGCGGGAATTGACATCGGGTCCACGTATTCCAAAGCCATCGTGCTCAACGAGAAGCGCGAGGTGGTGGGGCAGGCCGTGCGCCGGACCGGTTTCAAGCTTAATCTGGCCTCGG
>JAJXZD010000021.1 GCA_021780215.1 Acidobacteriota bacterium | reverse complement strand
CATCTTGCCCTGGAAGGAAAAACTCCCGCTGAGCGAGTTCGCGAACTCGCTCAGCCATTCCGATCCGAACCTGTAAGGGATCTCTCTTGACTAATACAGAAATGACTTCGCCGGGTTGGAATCCGGGTGCCAAACCGCACTGATTATACGACGGTCATCTGTCCGAGGCGCTGCGTGCTGTCCGAGACCCCCGGATTAGGACAACCATCGCTGCGCCACTGTGAAAAACTAAGAACTGACCAACTCTCTTGAACACAAGATGAGAATGGCCCACGTATATAAGCCTCTCTCGGGCAGGGCGTTGGCTGACGCTGGGGGAACAGCGACTATGCGCTGGTGCGTGCGGTCAGGTCCTTCTGTCGCAGGACGAAAGCCAGCTTCTCTATCATGAGAAGCTCACTAAGTGAACTTAGTTTGAGTTGAGCGGGCTGGCTGCACCAAATTGCAAAGATAGAGGCACGGGGGGCTCCGAGACTCCGGTGGAAGGATTCTCGCGGCTCGTCGAAGACTGAAAGCTTACCTCATGGAGAAGAGCGGCGGCGCGTAGAGATCCCCGCGTGTAAGGGGCAAATTCTTTGCCGGCCCGCGGGAGAGCAAAATCTGGTGCACGTGGAGCATGCCCTCGCGAAAGCAGGCGAACGACGAGCGCAAGTACAGGCGCCACATGCGCACGAACGCCTCGCCAAACTTCTCGCGCACCCGCTCCGCTGCCTTTTCAAAGCGGCTGGACCAGAGATCGAGCGTTCGGGCATAGTGCGGCCCGAGATTTTCGACATCCCAGACCAGAAAACTCCGCCCCGACACGTGCCGGAGCATCTCCGGGAGCGTCGGGATGTAGCCGCCCGGGAAGATATATTTGTAGATCCATTGAGAGGCAGGCTCCTCGGCCACGCCGGTAATCATGTGCAGCAAAGCCAGACCGCCGGGCTTCAGAAGAGACTCAGTCGCGCGGGTGAATTCGCCGAGCTGTGCCTTGCCGACGTGTTCGATCATTCCGATGCTGACAATCTTGTCAAACTGGCGCCCCTCACGCGCCAGGCCATCGTAGCCGATGAGACGAAATTCCGCCCTTTCCTGCAATCCCCGCGCCTCGATCTTTGCCCGGGCTCCGGCAAGCTGTTCCTTGCTCAAAGTGATTCCGAGCGGCCGCGCGCCGAACTCTTCGGCCGCCCGCAGGGCCAGCGCACCCCATCCGCAGCCGATATCGAGCAGTGATTCTCCGGGCTGAAGCCGCAGCTTTCGCAGCGAATGGTCCACTTTTTGTGTTTGCGCGCGCTCGAGCGTGTCCGCGGAAGTGTGGAAGTAGGCGCATGAGTAGGTCATGGAATTATCGAGCCACAGCTGGAAGAAGTCGTTGCCAAGATCGTAGTGGTGCGCCGCGTCCTGCTTCTGGCGCCGGAAGGAGCGAAAGCCCGTTGCAGCGAGGCGGTAAGCAGAGAGTGCCAGCCGGCGCGCCTGATTGCCGCCGAGGGCCAGACCATTGCGGAAACCGAAGGAAACCACGTCCGCAAGATCGCCCTCGACGTCAATCTTTCCATTCATGTAAGCCTCGCCGAAGCTCATCAAGGGATCGTCGCCGCGGAGATCGATGAAATTTCGCCCATGGAAACGAAGCGTGAACTGCGGCTCTCCGCTGCCGTAGCGCACCAATTTCCCGTTGTCATAGGCGACGGCAAAAGCTCCCGCGCCCGTCGCCGGCCCCGGCGGGCCGGAGCATCCCTTGGCGCCATTTTTCCGAGCCGGCGAGGCAATATGCTGAGTGGCCAAAGGAGAAGATTGAGGCATCTGCCGCCTCCGTAAATGCTTTGAAGCTCCCGCGAAAAAGGCCGGACAGCCATGACTTCTGTCACGGGAGCGCGTGAGCCGCATCACTAGAACATCCCGGATCAAAAAAATGGCCGAGCCCCGGCGCGGCCGTTGGCGGAATAATAATTCTTTGCCGACTCAAATACATGCGGATTTCGGTGGCGGGCAGTCGTCACGCACGAATCCGCCCCGTCGCAGCCCGTCTCGCGTACAATGCGGGCCGGGCACCCGGTGGAGCTTCCAAGGCTGGCGGCTGAGGAGCAGCGGCGATGAGAATTTTCATCTCACGCAAGGATGCAAGGCAGGGAGTGCGCGCTTTCCTGACGCTGCTGGCGGCGGCCGCGCTCTTTCCCGCAGGTGCGCATGCGCAGCGGAAAACCATCGCGGGCGAATTGATTGCAGAGCGCCCCACCCTCGTCTCGCTGGGCTTCGAATGGCGGATTTCCGGTGACGACAATCGCAACGCCCGCGTGGAAGTGGCCTACCGGAAGAAGGGCGAGCGCCCGTGGCGGAATGGATTGCCGCTCCTGCGCCTGCAACACGAGCAGGTGCAGGGAGGAATCCCGCGAGAGGGCGGGCGTCATTATTTCAGCTACGTGGCCCCGAATATGTTCGCAGGCAGCCTGCTGAACCTCGATCCAGACACCGAGTACGAGTGCCGCTTCACTCTGACCGACCCCGATGGCGTCGTAGGACGCGCCGAGCGTTTGGTCACCGTCCGCACGCGCAAAGAGCCGCAGCCGGCGCGCGGCGGACGCGTCTTTCACGTCTACCCGTTCGGCTACCAGGGGCCCAAGCAGCAACCGGCCTTCGCCGGGCTGCTGGCGGCGTATTACATGGGTGCGGATGAATCCGACCATTCCAACGTGATGCCGCCGCGCGTCCAGCCCGGCGACATTATTCTGGTTCATGCTGGAGTGTATAAGGATCACCGATTCATCTACGGCGGCTTCGACCAGACGATTGCATCCTATGGGACGCCCTTCGACGGTACCTACTATCTGACGCAAAGCGGCACGCCGGAGAAGCCCATCGTCATCCGAGGGGCGGGCGACGGCGAGGCCATCTTCGATGGCGACGGCTGCCAGGTCCTCTTTAATCTGATGGCCGCGAACTACAACTACTTCGAAGGCATCACCGTACGGAACACCAACGTGGCGTTTCTGCTGGGGATCAAGAACATCGCCGGATCGAGCGGCTTCACTCTGGAACATTCGCGACTCGAGAACATCGGCCGCGGCGTCGAGGACGACTGGTCCGGCTCGAAGGATTTCTACATCGCCGACAACGTCTTCATCGGCCGGCACAATCCAGAAAAGCTGCAAAGCTGGTGGACGCCTTCGGTGTGGGCGAAGTTTCCCGGCTATCCCGCGCTGATCACTTCGGAGTACGCGGTGAAAATCTACGGCCAGGGCCACGTGGTGGCCTACAACTACGTGGCGAACTGGCACGATGGGATTGACGTGGCCACCTATGGCGACCCCGACGGAACCCCGCACGAAAGCCGGGACCGCGTTCCCGTGGCCATTGATTTCTATAACAACGACATCTACAACGTGGCCGACAACTGCATCGAGGCCGATGGCGGAGCACACAACATCCGCGTCTTTCGAAACCGCTGCTTCAATTCCGCGGGCGGGGCCCTGAGCGCGCAGCCCACCTTTGGCGGGCCGCTCTATTTTTACGAGAACCTGGTGTACAACACGACGACGGGCGGACCGCTGAAGATGATTGACACGCCGGCCGGGGTGCTCGTCTACCAGAACACGCTCATCGGCCAGGGGCGGCTTTTCGGGCCGGCCTCCAACGTCCACTTCCTCAACAATCTCATCCTGGGAGACGGCTGGGCCGATCCGGTGTTCAATCTGCGCACGTTCACGAACTACTCGACCTCGGACTACAACGGATTCCGTCCCAATCCCGGCGTGGCCGATGCGTTTGAGTGGGATTCTCCGCCGTGGGGCGTCGCCGCGGATTATCAGGGCCAGCTCGTCACGCGGCGCTTCGTTTCGCTGGAGGATTACCGGCGGGCCACCGGGCAGGAGCGCCACAGCGTCCTGGTGGATTACAATGTGTTTGTCAACGTGAAGATGCTGGACAGATCGGATCCGCAGCGTCTTTACAATCCCGAGGATTTTGATTTTCGCCTGCGCCCTGGCTCCGCAGCCGTCGGGGCGGGCGTGCCGCTTCCCACCATCAACGATGGCTTCGCCGGCCACGCCCCGGACCTCGGCGCCTATCCATCCGGACAGCCGCTGCCGCACTATGGACCGCGGTCTGAGCCGCTCGGCGCTCCGGGAAGCTCGGCGCCCAGATCAGTGGCGGGCCCGCCGTTGCAAGATGGCTCGCATCCATGAGCCGGCGAAAGTTGCCCGCCCGCATCGGGAATCGAGGTGCAACGCATCCGACTGATGAAACCAACCGCGGCGAAAATCAGTCTCTAGAGTGAGGGGAGTACCCGGTGTAAGATGCAGCGGTCGGCGGGAGCGGCGGACTGCCGGGCAACGGATGCCGGGCTTCGGCCTGATCGAAACGAATCAATCGTCTTGGCCGCGCAGCTGCGCGGTTGCGGACACCAATGGAAGGAATGTTCATGAAAAAGCGTGGAGCAGTCGATTTTATGCGGTCGAGCAGGCTGGGCATCTTGGCGGCAGCGTGCGCCCTGGTGGTCGCGGCGGCGGCCTCCGGCCTGGCGCGAACACCGAAGGCCGGTGCGGCAGGCGGCGAGGGAAAAGTGTTCGGCATGGCGTTTGACGGGCATTCGGTTTCGAACCTGGAGAATTCGATCAAGTTCTACAAGATCCTTGATTTCAGGGTCGTGCAAAAGCCGGGCAGCTGGAAAGTGGACAAGGGGTTGAACAAGCTCGAGGGTCTGCCGGCAGGGACGCAATCGCGCACGGCGGTGCTGGCCACGCAGAGCTCGGTTTCCGACACGCCGTTCGACCTGATCCTGCACCAATACAAGGGAATCGATCAGAGGAACTGGAGCAAGCTAGACTCCGGCGCTCTGGGCGCGGGCCACATGGATCTGACGGTGATGGAAGACTGCAACATTTCGATGGACAAGCTCAAGGCGGCGGGCCTGCTTGTGGTGCCGAGCATGGGCATGATGTCGCGCACGCCGGTCAAGGGCCCCCGCCCGTTCGCGTTCGTGCAGGATCCGGACGGATGGTTCATCGAGTTGTTTGCCATGCCCAAGCCGCAGCCCGGTGTCCGGCCGGACGCAGGCAAAGTTTCTGACTCGTCCGCGACTATGACCAATATCAACCGCCTGGGATACCAGACCGGCTTCAACCACATTGGCTTGAACGTGTCCGACGCGGCGAAGGAGCGGGCGTTTTATGAGGGCGTGCTGGGCGGAGATTATCCGCCGATCACACCGCCGGGACAGACGGGAATGTTGCGCGGAATGACCATGCTCAACGGCTGGTTCAACCAGGCGACAACGAACGGAAAGGTGCGGCTTGAAATTCTTGGGGCAGCAGCGAACGCCGGCAAGCCAGGCCCCGGCGAGAAGCTCTCTGACGTCAACGTGAACTACGTCGGCTTCCAGGTGAGCGGCATTGACGCGGTGTACGCGAAGGCCAAGGACGCCGGCGCTACGGACGTGACCGACGGCGGAATTATGAAGGTGAAGGGTGGCCGCGGGGTGATGCTGCTGGATCCGAACGGTCTGGGATACGTCGAACTCTTCGAGCCGTCGAAGAAGTAGGTCCTCTTTCCGATCTTGCATTGGGCGGCGGACAGCGCTTGAACTGCCCGCCGCGCCAATGCAAATTCATCCGCGCGCCTCGCTAGCCCCGCCCGATGAACGGCATCTTCGTCGCCATCACCGTCATGAATGGAACGTTGGCGCTCAGCGGCAGCGACGCCATATAGAGGACGGCGCGCGCCACGTCCGCCGTCTCCATGGTTGGCTCCGGAGCAATCGTGCCGTTTGCCTGCGGCACGCCTTTCTTCATCCTCTCTCCCATTTCGGTTGCCGCGTTGCCGATGTCGATCTGCCCGCAGGCGATGTCGTACTTCCGGCCGTCGAGCGAGATGCACTTGGTCAGCCCGGTGACCGCGTGCTTGGTGGCGGTGTAGGGC
>JAJXZD010000136.1 GCA_021780215.1 Acidobacteriota bacterium | reverse complement strand
GGATCGCGGCGATCGAGCGGGGTCTGGAGCGTGCCCGTAAAGGGCCGGCGCTACCTGTGCTGAAGTTCCTGGCAACGGATCTGGCCGGGCAGTCGCGGGAAAGCCCCGCGCTGCTGCGGGCCATCTACGCGGCGCACGCATCCTGCGCGCCGGTCCGCGCGGAGCTGCAAAAGCGGCTGGCTATCGGGCGGCGTTTGCTGGCGGAGATTTTCGTTATTGCACAGGAGCGGGGAGAAGTGCGGCGGGACCTCCCGGCTGCCGAACTGGCCCGTCTGACGCAGATCGTGCTGCAGGGAGTGGCCGTGGCCTGGGCCATGAATCCGGATTCGACCCTGCACGAAACTGCGGAGGGAGTGTGGAAGCTGCTCTATCCCAATCTGACCGGGCGAGCCAAATCACGCGCGGCAAGAGGGGCACATCGGTGAACAGGCGGCTGCGAGCGGAAAGCAGGAAACCGCGCAGAGGCGCTTTGCAACGTCTCCGACAGAAGGACGGGGAGGATTTTTCGATGATGGGCCGGACGGCGGGTTCGTTTCTGCTTGGTGCGCTGCTGGTGCTCTTATCCGGGATGCCGGCGCGCGCGCAGAGTGCCGCGGGGATGTCTGGTGTCGGGGCGGGCGAGGAAACCACGCTGGCGCCGCCGAGCGCGGCGCAGAATCCATTCATGGGCGGCATTCCTTCGAAGCCGGTCGCGGGAGTGCTGAAGCTTTCGCTGGCCGACGCAATCGAACGCGGACTGAAGCAGAACCTGGGCCTGCTGCTTTCCAGCGAGGACATTCGCGCGGCTCGCGGGGCGCGCTGGCAGATGCTGAGCAGTCTGCTTCCCAATCTGACCACCTCGACTTATATGGATGATTCGACAGTGGACCTGGCGGAGTTCGGCTTCACGTTCAGCGCTCCCGGCTTTCCGATCCCGTCGGTGGTGGGGCCGTTTTCTTATTTTGATTCGCGGGCCTATCTAACACAGTCCATTTTCGACTGGAAGGCGATCAGCAATTCGCGGTCCGCTGGGGAGGAGGTGAAGGCAGTCAACTATTCCTACAAGGACGCCCGGGACTTCGTCACCCTCGCGGTGGGCTATGCCTACCTTCGGGCGGTTGCCGACGCGGCGCGCACGGAGACGGCGGACGCGCAGGTGAAGACGGCGCAAGCGCTCTCCCAGCAGGCGTCCGACCAGGTGCATGCCGGTACATCCCCGGCGATTGACGGCCTGCGGGCGGAGGTCGAGCTGAAGACCCGGCAGCAGCAATTGATTCAGGCCCGCAACGAGCTGGCGATCCACAAGCTGGCGCTGGCCCGGGCGATCGGTCTCGCTCCCGGCCAGGAGTATGAGCTGACCGACAAGTCTCCCTACGAGCCATTCGTCGGACTTTCGGTGGACGAGGCGCTGCAGCGCGCGTATGCCTCGCGCTCCGATTACCAGGCAGCGCTGGCGAGCGCGCGCGCGGCGGAATATTCAAAGCGGGCTGCCGAGGCCGGCTACTTGCCGATGCTCTCTTTCAACGCGGATTATGGCCTGGCCGGGACGTATCCGAACGTGGTCACACACGGAGTGTTCGATGTGCGCGGCACTCTGACCGTCCCGATCTTCCAGGGCGGCAAGGTGCATGGAGACGTGCTGGAGGCGGAGGCGCGCCTGAAGAAGAGCCGCGAGCAGGTGGAAAACCTGCGGGCGCAGATTGATAGCGAGGTGCGCACCGCGCTCTTCAACGTCGAGTCCGCCGAGGAAAAAGTAGGCGTGGCGCGGAGCGACGTGGCCCTGGCCGAGCAAACCCTGGCGCAGGCGCGCGACCGCTTCACGGCCGGAGTGACCGACACGATCGAAGTCGTGCAGGCACAGGAAGCCGTGGCCAGCGCCCACGAGAGTTACATTGCCAGCTTGTACGAGGACAACTACGCCAAGATTTCGCTGGCCCGCGCGATGGGCGCGGCCGAACAAGGCGTCAAAGAATATCTCAAAGGAAAATAATGTATGGCACAGCGAACCGACATCGAATCCTCGCCGAGCATTCTGAGCGAGAATGCCGCGCCCGCCACAGCTCCGGCCGCCGCGCCGCCGGCGGAAATCCCGCGCGATAGCTTCTTCCGCCGCCAGCCGCACGCGCGGGGAATCCTGATCGTGGCCGTGCTCGTTGTAGCGGTAGCCGCATTTTTCGCGTGGCGCTATTTTTCGAGCTACGAATCCACCGACGACGCGCAGATTGACGGGCACCTGATGCCGATCAGCGCACGGATTTCCGGCTACATCTCGAAGGTGAATGTGGACGACAACCAGTACGTCACCGCCGGGAGCGTGCTCGCCGAAATTGATCCGCGCGATTATCAGGCCGCCGTGGACCAGGCCCGCGCCGCGCTGGCCGATGCAGTGGCGAACGCGCGCGCACTGAACATCAACGTGCCGGTCGCTTCGGTGAACACCTCCAGCCAGACAAGCTCCGCCGAAGCGGACGTTGCCAACGCCCAGGCGGGAATCACCGCGGCGCAGCAGCAGTTCGACGCCGCGAATGCGCAGCTGGCAGGCGCGAAGGCCAACGAGGTAAAGGCCCAGAATGACCTGGCCCGCTACAAGTTGCTCGTCGCCAAGCAGGAAATTTCCCAGCAGATCTATGATCAGGCCGTGGCTGCGGCCGCCGCCAACGAAGCGGCCGTGGCCGCGGCGAGAGCCGCCGCAGCCGCCGCGCAGCAGCAGGTGGCCCAGGCGCGCAGCCGTTTGACGGGGTCGGAGGCTGGCCTGCGGGCAGCCCAGACTGGGCCGCAGCAGGTGGCCTCGACGCAGGCGCGGGCGCTTTCGGCGGAAGCCGCCGTGAAGCAGAAGCAGGCCGCGCTCGAGCTGGCGGAGCTCAATTTGGGATACACGAAGATCATCGCTCCGGCGAGCGGGGTGGTGATGAAGAGCATCGAGGTAGGGATGAACGTCCAGCCGGGCCAGCAGCTGATGTCCATCGTGCCGCTCGACGACGTGTGGGTGACGGCGAACTTCAAGGAGACGCAGCTCCGCTACATGCGCCCGGGACAGCGTGCGGAGATCAAGGTGGACGCAAATGGCCGCGTCTACAAGGGCCATGTGGACAGCATCGCCGGATCGAGCGGGGCGCGGCTGAGCCTGCTGCCGCCGGAAAATGCGACGGGAAACTATGTGAAGGTCGTGCAGCGGATTCCAGTGAAAATCGTCCTCGATCCCGGGCAGAACCGCGACCACTATCTGCGGCTGGGCATGTCCGTCGAGCCGGACGTGTTTTTGAAGTAAGCGCGCGTGCATCCGCAGGGCCGCGGATGCACGGCGTCCTCTGTTTTTTCCTTATCTATGTGCCACGTCCTGCAACACCAGGGAGCTCGGCGTCGTGTTGCACGCCCAGGAAATCCCAGTCTTTGCGAGTGTCCACAGGGCGCGGCGCCCCCCCTGGGTGCGGCATGGGAAATCATTTGACCGCAAGGGCCGTGCTGGCATATGTAGACGAATAGGGAGGGGGCCGCGGGCGCATGGCGATTCGCATCATCACGGTCGAGCGGGAGTACGGCAGCGGAGGCGCGGCGATCGCCAGGCGGCTGGCCGAGCAGCTCGGGTGGAAGCTTTGGGATGAGGAGATCACCGCCGAAATCGCCCGGGTGGCGCAGGTGGATTTCCAGACGGCGCGGATCTGCGATGAGCACGTGGATTCGCTGCTGTCGCGGCTGTTCAAGGTCTACGCGCGGGGTAGCTACGAGCGCGCCCTGCCCATCGGCGACGCGGGCCTCTTCGACGCTGACCAGATGTTCTCCACGCTCGAGCGGGTGATCGCAGACGTCGCCTCGCGTGGAAACTGCGTGATTGTAGGGCGGGGTGCAACCTATATTTTGCGCGCCCGGGCGGACGCCTATCACGTCTTCGTGTATGGCTCGGTCGAGGAAAAGTTGCAGCGGCTGAAAGCCATCGGCAAATCGGAGAAAGAAGCCCTGCAATTGATCGAGGAAATTGACCGCGAGCGCGCCGCCTTCATCCGCCGCTATTTCGGGGGCGAGTGGCCCTACCGCCCGCTCTATCACCTGATGCTCAATTCGAAGTGCGGCGATGAGAGCGCCGTCGAGCTGATCCTGCGGCACATTGCCATGATCGAGAAGCCTCTGGCGGCCCTCCCAGCAAAATCCGGACCGCCGCAATGTAGCGCGGGGACTACTTTGAATTTGGACTGCGGCCTCACCATGGGAGAGCTTCCAAACAGGTCCAGTAGTTATCCAAGCGGATGGCGCCTTTTGCTGTTGGTTTTGTTTGTTCTTATTCCGCTGCCATTTCATCCCTGGTGGGTGGCGGGCGTTTGCTGGGGGATCTCCATTTTATTGATTCCCGTAGTTTTTCCGCGACACTCAAAATAGCCCACAGTCTGGCGAGAAGATGGCTTGACATTCGAGAAGAATCGCGTAGAATCAGCGATTGTCTGCTGTTCTTCCAGCTGGCCTGGGAGTTCCTGTTCTTTGACAATCGGATGAAACAAGCCAGAACCCGTTTGGTTTGCCTCTTGTGCGCGTAAGCGGACAAGGGGAATTTGAGAACAAACCGAGCGATTTAACAGTTCGTTCCGGCGGTGGCGGCGCGGAGAAATCCGCAGGCGTCACGGCCGAAACACCAGGTTTCAAATGAGAGTTTGATCCTGGCTCAGAGCGAACGCTGGCGGCGTGCTTAACACATGCAAGTCGAACGCGCAGTTCGTAGCAATACGGGCGGGCGCGTGGCGAACGGGTGCGTAACACGTGGATAACCTTCCTTCAGGTGGGGAATAACCCGGTGAAAATCGGGCTAATACCGCATAAAAAGGGCGGAGCACATGCTCTGTTCTTCAAAGGCGCAAGTCGCCAGAAGAGGGATCCGCGGCCGATTAGCTTGTTGGCGGGGTAACGGCCCACCAAGGCAATGATCGGTAGCCGGACTGAGAGGTTGGCCGGCCACACTGGAACTGAGACACGGTCCAGACTCCTACGGGAGGCAGCAGTGGGGAATCTTGCGCAATGGGCGAAAGCCTGACGCAGCAACGCCGCGTGGGGGATGAAGCTTCTCGGAGTGTAAACCCCTTTCGACCCGGACGAACGCCCGCAAGGGCTTGACGGTACGGGTATAAGAAGCCCCGGCTAACTACGTGCCAGCAGCCGCGGTAAAACGTAGGGGGCCAGCGTTGCTCGGAATTACTGGGCGTAAAGGGTCCGTAGGCGGTGCGGCAAGTCGGAAGTGAAATCTCCGGGCTTAACTCGGAGGCTGCTCCCGAAACTGCTGTGCTAGAGGGTGAGAGAGGCAAGTGGAATTGCGGGTGTAGCGGTGAAATGCGTAGATATCCGCAGGAACATCCGAGGCGAAGGCGGCTTGCTGGATCACTTCTGACGCTGAGGGACGAAAGCTAGGGGAGCAAACAGGATTAGATACCCTGGTAGTCCTAGCCCTAAACCATCAGGACTTGGGGTTTGTCCCGCACGGGGCAAGTCCCGGAGCTAACGCGTTAAGTCCTGCGCCTGGGGAGTACGGTCGCAAGGCTGAAACTCAAAGGAATTGACGGGGGCCCGCACAAGCGGTGGAACATGTGGTTCAATTCGACGCAACGCGAAGAACCTTACCTGGGCTTGAACCGCACAGGACACTCCCTGGAAACAGGGACTTCTCGCAAGAGACCTGTGTAGAGGTGCTGCATGGCTGTCGTCAGCTCGTGCCGTGAGGTGTTGGGTTAAGTCCCGCAACGAGCGCAACCCTTACTCGTAGTTGCCACCCGCAAGGGGGAACTCTACGAGGACTGCTCCGGATAACGGAGAGGAAGGTGGGGATGAGGTCAAGTCAGCATGGCCTTTATGTCCAGGGCTACACACGTGTTACAATGCGCGCCACAAAGCGTCGCGAACTCGCGAGAGGGAGCTAATCGCAAAAAAGCGCGCTCAGTTCGGATTGCAGTCTGCAACTCGACTGCATGA
>JAJXZD010000171.1 GCA_021780215.1 Acidobacteriota bacterium | reverse complement strand
GCACGACAAGATCGTCCGCAGCACGCACGGCGTGAACTGCACGGGCGGGTGCACCTGGCAGATCTACGTGAAGGACGGCATCGTCACCTGGGAGATGCAGGGGCTGGACTATCCTTTGCTTGAGGCCGGGCTGCCTCCTTACGAGCCGCGCGGCTGCCAGCGCGGCATTTCCTATTCCTGGTATCTCTATAGCCCGCTGCGGGTGAAGCATCCCTACATGCGCGGGGCGCTGCTCGATCTGTGGAGGGAGGCGCGGGAGACTCTTGCCGATCCTGTCGAGGCCTGGGCGTCGCTGGTTGAAAATCCGGAGGCGCGCAGCCGCTGGCAGCAGGCCCGCGGCAAGGGCGGCTTCCGTCGCGCCGACTGGGACACGGCGCTCGAGCTGATCGCCGCATCCTGCCTCTACACGATCAAGAAGCATGGCCCGGACCGCATCGCCGGCTTCTCGCCGATTCCCGCGATGTCCATGATCAGCTACGCGGCTGGATCGCGCCTGCTGCAGCTGATGGGCGGCATTTCGCTCTCCTTCTATGACTGGTATTGCGATCTGCCGAGCGCCTCGCCGGAAACCTGGGGAGAGCAGACCGACGTCTCCGAATCCGCCGATTGGTACAACGCCAAGCTGCTGGCGGTGATGGGCTCGAACCTCAACATGACCCGCACGCCCGACTGCCATTTCGCCGCCGAAGCCCGTCACAACGGCACCAAAATGTGGGTCTTCTCGCCGGATTTCAGCCAGGTGGCCAAGTACGCCGACGAGTGGGTGGCCATCAACGCCGGGCAGGACGGAGCGTGGTGGATGGCCGTCAACCACGTCCTGCTCAAGGAAGCGCACCACGACAAGCCGACTCCCTACTTCCTCGACTACGCCAAGAAATTCACCGATTCTCCGTACCTCGTTGAACTGCACGAGCAGAATGGCGTCTTCCAACCCGGCCAGCTTCTTCGCGCCAATCGCCTTGCCGCATACGCCGGCGCAGAGAACGGCGCGTGGAAATTCCTGATGTGGGACGAAAGGGACGCCCGCCCGAAGATGCCCTTGGGCAGTTCGGGCTTCCGCTGGGGCAAGGAAAAAGGCAAGTGGAACTTGCAACTCAAGGATGGCCTGGACGGCAGCGCGATTGATCCAGCCCTGACCTTCCTCTCCGCCTCCGACGGCGTTGCACAGGTGCGATTTGACGATTTCGGCGAGGGCCGGGCCATCCGCCGCGGAGTGCCGATGAAAAAGATTCGCACGGCGGACGGCACATCCGTCACGGTCGCTACCATTTACGACCTGCTCATGGCGCAGTATGGCGTTTCGCGCGGCCTGCCTGGCGACTATCCGAAGGACTACGACGATGCCACCCAGCCCTACACCCCGGCCTGGGCGGAGAAATACACCGGCATGGGCCGGGAGACGGTGATCCGCTTCGCGCGCGAATGGGCCCGCACCGCCGAGCTAACCCAGGGCAAGTGCATGGTCATTATCGGCGCGGGCGTCAACCACTGGTATCACGGCAACCTGATGTACCGCGCGGCGATCCACGCCCTGATGTTCTGCGGATGCGTGGGCGTGAACGGAGGAGGCCTGGCGCATTACGTGGGCCAGGAGAAGCTCGCTCCGATGGAGCCGTGGTCGGCCATCGCCTTCGGACGCGATTGGTTCCCCGCCGCCCGGCTGCAGAACGCGCCGAGCTGGCATTACATCCATACCGACCAGTGGCGCTACGAAAAGAATTTCACCGACTATCACACCGTCCCCGCCGAACAACCCGCGGGATCCCTCGCCGCCGGGCACACCGCCGACACGCAGGTGCGCGCCGTGCGCAACGGATGGCTTCCGTTCTACCCGCAGTTCGGGGTGAACCCGCTCGATCTGGTGAAGCAAGCCGAGGCCACCGGCGCGAAGAGCCAGGAGGAGATTAACGCCTACGTCGTGCGCCAGCTGCGCGAGGACAAACTGAAATTTTCGGTCGAGGACCCTGACGCGCCAGAGAACTGGCCGCGCATCTGGTTCATCTGGCGCGGCAACGCCCTGATGGCCAGCGCCAAGGGCCACGAATTCTTTCTCAAGCACTATCTCGGCACGCACACCAACGCGATCGCCCAGGATATGGCCGCCGACTCGGTCCAGGAAATCGCGTGGCACGAGACCGCGCCGGCGGGGAAGATGGACTTGGTCGTGGACCTGAACTTCCGCATGGACACGTCCGCGCTCTATTCGGACATCGTCCTGCCCGCCGCCACCTGGTACGAAAAGGCCGATCTCAACTCCACCGACATGCACAGCTTCATCCATCCGCTCTCTGCCGCCGTCCCTCCCTGCTGGGAGTCGAAGAGCGACTGGCAGATTTTCGAGGCAGTGGCCAAGAAAATTTCGGAGCTGGCTCCGCAGCACTTTCCCGAGCCGGTGTGGGACCTGGTGGCCTCTCCGTTGGCGCACGATTCTCCCGCCGAGATTGCCCAGCCGGCGATTGCGGACTGGAAGCGCGGCGAAGTCGAGGCGATCCCCGGAAAGACCATGCCGGGGCTGCGCTTAGTCGCCCGCGACTACCGCAATCTCTACAACCAGTTCATTTCCTTCGGCCCGCTCGTCCGCGAAGGCGGCCTCGGAGCGCACGGCACGAGCTACGCCGTGGACGATCTTTACGACGAATGCGTGCGCACGCTCCCGTCGGAGACTTGGGGCGGGAAGCGCTACCCTTCGCTCAAGGACGATGCCGACACCTGCAACCTGATCCTGCTCTTCGCCACCGTGACCAACGGCGAGCTGGCCTACCGCTCCTATAAGAACCTGGAGGAAAAGGTTGGCCTCCCGCTCGCGCATCTGGCCGAAAAGAATCGCGGCGTGCGCGCCGACTACAAATCCCTGCAGGCCCGGCCGCAGCGCCTAATCAACAGCCCGATGTGGTCCGGCTTGACCGAAAACGGGCGCGCCTACTCGCCCTTCACCTACAACGTCGAATGCGGCGTTCCCTGGCGCACCCTCACCGGGCGGCAGCATTTTTATCTCGACCATCCGGGCTACCTGCAATTCGGCGAGCATCTTCCGACCTACAAGCCCAAGCCCTCACCGGCGCAGTACGCCGACCTGCGCGTGAGCCAGGAGGCCGGCCCGACGAAGATGCTCAATTACCTGACCCCGCACGGGAAATGGCACATCCATTCCACCTACGGCGATAACCACCGCATGACCACTCTTTCGCGCGGCGTCGAACCCCTCTGGATGAACGACAAGGACGCGACCGACATCGGCGTCGTGGACAACGACTGGGTCGAGGTGCACAACGACAACGGTGTGGTTGTGACTCGCGCCGCCGTCAGCGCGCGCATTCCGCGCGGCATCTGCATCCAGTACCACTCGCCCGAGCGCACGCTCTCCGTCCCCAAATCGCCGCTGCGCAAGGGCCGCCGCGCGGGAGGCCACAACAGCCTGACGCGCACCCGGCTCAAGCCCAACCTGATGGTCGGCGGCTATGGCCAGTTTACGTATCACTTCAACTATTGGGGCCCGACCGGCAGCAACCGCGACACCCACATCTTCGTGCGCAAGCTGCCCGAACTGAAATGGTAGGACAAGGAGCACGGCCATGAACGTCCGCTCGCAAATCTCGATGGTCTTTCATCTGGATAAGTGCATCGGCTGCCATACCTGCAGCATCGCCTGCAAGAATATCTGGACCGACCGCAAGGGCACCGAGTACATGTGGTGGAACAACGTCGAGACCAAACCCGGCACAGGCTTCCCCACCGACTGGGAAGACCAGGAGAAATATCGCGGCGGCTGGGAGCTGCACAACGGCAAACTGCGCCTGAAATCCACCGGCAAGGCGCGCACGCTTTTCAACATCTACCACAATCCGTCCATGCCCACGATGGACGACTATTACGAGCCTTGGACCTACGACTACCAACATCTCTTCAACGCCCCCGCCGGCGACGACCAGCCCACCGCCCGCCCCATCTCCATGGTCACCGGCGATCTGATCAACATTGAAGCCGGCCCGAACTGGGACGACGACCTCGGCGGCTCTCAGATCTATGCGGCGAACGACCCCAACCTAAAAGGTCTGAGCCATGACACGCAGCAACAGCTCATGGCCGTAGAGCGCCTTGTGTTCTTCTATTTTCCGCGTATCTGCAATCATTGCCTGAATCCTTCCTGCGTCGCCTCGTGCCCTTCGGGAGCTCTGTACAAGCGCGGCGAAGACGGCATCGTGCTGGTGGACCAGAAGCGCTGCCGCGGCTGGCGCGCCTGTGTGGCCGCCTGCCCGTACAAGAAAATGTTCTACAACTGGAATACCGGCAAATCCGAGAAATGCATCCTCTGCTTTCCCCGGCTCGAGACCGGGCAGGCGCCCGCCTGCTTCCATTCGTGCGTCGGGCGCATCCGCTACCTTGGCGTGCTGCTCTACGACGCCTCGCGCATCGAGGAAGTCGCCAGCCTGCCGCCAGACAAACTGATCGAAGGCCAGCGCTCGCTGATTCTCGACCCGCGCGACCCCGCCGTCATCGCCGCCGCGCGCGCCAATGGCGTGCACGAATCCGTGGTCGAATCGGCGCAGAAATCGCCGGTCTACCGCTTCGTCAAGGATTGGAAGCTGGCGCTTCCCCCGCACCTCGAATATCGCACGCTGCCCATGCTCTTCTACGTCCCGCCGATGTCTCCGGTGATGTCCACCCAAACGAACGGCTCGATTGACCATGTGTCGGAAGACCTCTTTCACGACATCGAGGAAGCGCGCGTGCCGATGAAGTTTCTGGCTAACCTGTTCGGAGCGGGCGAGGAAGCGCCGCTGCGCTACGCCCTGCGGAAGCAGAAGGCGGTCCGCTGGTACCGCCGCTTCAAGACCGTCGGCGATGTGGACGAGGCAACCGCCCTGCGCATGCTGCGTGAGGCTGACTGCACCCCGGCGGAAGCCGACGCGATTTACGAGCTTACCTCGCTGTGCACTTTCGACGACCGCTTCGTCATCCCCCCGATGCACCGCGAGGAGGCCATTCAGATGATGGAGGACCCGCTCGAGCACAAGCAGGGCGTGGGGTTCGGATTCCTCTCCGGGCCCAAAAGAGGCATGTGATGGCCGCCGCGAACGATTGGGAGCTGCTTGCTTCGCTGCTGCGTTATCCCGAAGGAGACGCGGCCGCCGATGCGGGGCGCTGCGCCGAGGCCCTCGAGGCCTCGGATCCGCAAGCCGCCGAACACGTGCGCGCCTTCCTTGGCGAAACCCGCGGCCTTTCGCCCGGCGATCTGCAGGCTCTCTTTACCTCGACCTTTGATCTCGATCCGGTGTGCTCGCTCGAGGTGGGCTGGCATCTTTTCGGCGAAAACTACGAGCGCGGCGAGTTCCTGGTGAAGATGAGGAACGAACTGCGCCGTCTTGGCCTTCCCGAATCGAGCGAGCTTCCCGATCACCTGACCCACGCGCTCGCGGCGCTGGGCCGCATGGAGCCCGAGGAGGCCGGTGAATTCGCCGCCGCGTGCCTCTATCCCGCGCTCGACAAGATGCTGGCGGGAATCACCCGCAAGCCCAATCCGTACCAGAGCATTCTGCGCGCCGTCATTCATCTGCTCGAAAGCCGGCATGGCCGGTTCGTCCCCGAACCGGTTCCGGCCGAGCCTGTGTTTCGCATTTTGAATTCAGGAGGGGCGTAATGGCTTCCGTGCTGCCGTTTGCCAACGGCCTGTTCTTTCTCGTCTTTCCGTATCTCGCCATGTTCGTTTTCTTCCTGGGGACGATCATGCGGTACCGCAAGGCCCCTTTCACCTATTCGAGCTTTTCCTCTCAGTTCCTCGAGAACAAGAACCATTTCTGGGGGCTGGTGCCATTTCACTACGGAATCGTCGCCGTCCTCGCCGGGCACATCGTGGCTTTCCTGATTCCGCGCGGAATCCTTGCGTGGAACAGCAAGCCGCTGCGTCTCTACGTGCTGGAGGTGTCCGCGCTGATCTTTGGCCTGCTCACGCTGGCGGGACTGATCGGCGCGATTCACCGCCGCCTGACGTTCGCGAAGGTCCGGGCGGTGACCACGCCGATGGATTGGATTGTCTTCGTGCTGCTTCTGGCACAGGTGGGAAGCGGGATCTATGTCGCGGTGTTTCATCCCTGGGGCTCGTCATGGTTCGCGGCGGCCGTTGCGCCGTATTTGTGGTCGCTTGTCCGGCTGAATCCTGACCTCAGTTTCATCGTGATGCTGCCGCTGGCGGTGCGGCTGCACATCGTGATGGCCTACGTGCTGATCGGCGTCGCCCCGTTCACGCGCCTCGTGCACATTCTCGTGGCGCCCAATCCCTACTTCTGGCGGAAGAATCAGGTGGTCCGCTGGTACCGATCTCCGAGGGAGGCGGCATGACCCTCGGCCGGCGCGCTCTTTCCGAAATTCTGCGTTCCGCCGCGCGGCTGCCCCGTTCCCGCGTGGGATTTGCGGCCGCCCTTCTGATGGGCGCCACTCTCTTCTGCTCCGCCACGGCCCGCGCACAATCGCAGCCCGCCCAGACCGGCGGCTCCGCCACGGACAAGCCCGCGGCCAAAGCCAGCGGCAAATCTAAGGACAAACCCAAACGCAAGCTCGGCCCGCTCCAGATTTCCGGCAACTGGCGGCTTCGCGCGGAGGGGTGGGATTGGTTCCAAGCCGCCGGAGGGAACAATCTCTACGTCTTTCCCCATTCGCTGCTGCTCGTGGGCCTGGGCCAGACGGGAGAGAAATTCGAGTGGCATGTGGAGGCCGCGCAAGCCTCGATTCTGGGACTGCCCTCGAACGCCACGCAGGGCGCACCGCAAGGGCAGCTCGGCCTCGGCGGCACGTATTACGCCGCCAACGGCAATAGCAGCAATAACGCCAGCGGGTTCGTGAAGGAGGCGTATGTCCGCTTCAACGAACTGGGCCGAGGTCGCTTGCGCCTGGGGCGTTTCGGATACATAGACGGCACAGAAGTGAAGCCAAAGGACCCGACCGTGGCGCAGCTTGTGCAAACACGCATCGCTCAACGCCTGATCGGCGATTTCGGGTGGTCCGCCGTCGGACGCAGTTTCGACGGCGCGCAGTTTGACTATGCGGCCGGCCAAGGTGATTTCACGGTTATGGGCGGCCGGGCCACGCAGGGAGTCTATCAAGTGGATGGCAACGGCGAACTGGACGTGGACATCTACTACGGCGCGTTCAGCCTGCCGTCCGAGGATTCCTGGGGCGCGGGAGATCTGCGCATCTTCAGCCTCGGCTATGTGGATGACCGCACCTCCGTCCTGAAGACGGATAACCGGCCCCTCGCCGAGCGCACCGCCGACCACGGCAACATCGAGATCGGCACCTACGGCGCGGACTACGTCCGCGTCTTTAACACGGCAGCCGCTGGAAAGTACGACTTCCTCGTCTGGGGTGCGCTGCAGAACGGCTCCTGGGGCCAGTTGGCGCAGCGCGCCGGCGCGTTTGTGGGCGAATTCGGCTGGCAGCCTCCGGTAAAGACTTGGAAGCCCTGGCTGAGCGCCGGCTACTCATTTGGGAGCGGCGACGGCAACCCCAACGACGCGACTCACGGGACGTTTTTCCAGGCGCTCCCCACTCCCCGGGTCTACGCCCGCTTTCCGTTTTATGACATGGAGAACAACGAAGATTTCTACGGGTCGTTCAATTTTCATCCGCACTCGAAGCTGGCCATGCGCAGCGAAGTGCACGCCCTGCGCCTCGCCAATCGCAACGACCTCTGGTATCTCGGCGGGGGAGCCTTTCAGCCGGGGACCTTCGGGTACGTGGGCCGGCCCAGCAACGGCCATCGGAGCCTGGCCAACGTCTGGGACCTCAGCTCCGATTATCAGATGACCGGATATTTCAGCATCGGCCTCTATTACGCCCATGCCTGGGGCAAGGCCGTGCTGCAGAGCATTTATCCGAAGAACCCCAATGCGCAGTTCGCCTATGTCGAGACGAACTTGCGATTTTAGCACTGCCGCGCAGCACGCGGCGGCGAGGAGAGCATCGTGAAACGCATGGCAGGCACGCCACGCAAGGCGCTCTGGAGCGCGACCCTCGGCTTCTTCGTCGGCTTCGCCGCGGTCGCGTTGTTCGGGCCGTCGGCAAGCCGTTTCCAGGCGGTGATGCACCTCGGGCCGCTGGCGCTCGGTTTCTTGGTGGCCGTGCCATCGCTCTCCGGATCGCTTCTTCGCATCCCCTTCTCGGCCTGGGTGGACTCCAGCGGCGGACGCCGGCCGTTCCTGGTTCTGCTGACCGCTTCGGTCGCGGGCATGGCCGGGCTGGCGCTGGTGGCCCGCTTTCTCTATCCCGCTCATCTCGGCGCGGGCAGCTACCTGCTGTTGATGGCTCTCGGCGCGCTCAGCGGGTGTGGCATTGCCACCTTCTCGGTCGGCATCAGCCAGGTTTCTTACTGGTTCCCACAGAAGCGGCAGGGCCGGGCGCTGGCGATTTTTGCCGGCGTTGGCAACGTGGCGCCGGGCATCTTCCTGCTGCTGGTTCCATTTGCGCTAAACCGGATGGGACTGGCGTGGTGCTATGACGTCTGGCTTTCGATCCTCATCGCCGGCACGGTCTTGTACGCGCTGCTGGGGAAGAACAGCCCTTACTTTCAGCTTCTGAAACAGGGCCTTGATCCCGCCGCCGCCCGCGCGCGTGCCCGCGAGCTCGGCCAGGACCTGTTCCCCGCCGCCAGCCTGAAGGAAAGCCTGCGAATATCCGCCCGCGTGTGGCGAACCTGGGCGCTCGTGTGGATCTACTTCACAACTTTCGGTGGCTTCATGGCTCTCACCGCCTGGCTGCCAATCTATTGGACCTCCTACTTCAAGGTCAGCGTCGAGCACGCCTTGATGCTCACTGCCGTGTTCTCGATCATCACCTCGCTGATTCGCGTCATTGGCGGCGTGCTCTCCGACCAGTTGCACGAAGGCGGCGAGAACACCGCCATTCTCGCCCTGCTGATTACCCTCGTCGGCGCGCTGGTGATGACCGGCTCGCACCAGTTCGAGCTTTCCGTCCCGGGGGAAATCCTGATGGCGTTCGGCATGGGCATCTGCAACGCGGCGGTCTTCAAGATTGTTCCGCAGGCAGTCCCGCACGCCGTCGGGGGGGCGGCAGGATGGGGGGGCGGGCTGGGAGCGTTCGGCGGCTTCGTGATTCCCCCGGTGATGGGATTCGCCGTCCGCAATCTGGGCCAGTCCGGCTATCCCATTGGCTTCATCACCTTCATCTTCCTGGCGCTGTTTTCTCTCTCGATGGCGTGGATCCTGAAATATTCGCGCGAGCCGCTCGCCGAATCCGCCCCGCCCGCGCGCCCGGAAACGCCTGTGGCTCTCGGAGAGCGCCGATGAGCGCCGTAGCTCCACCAGTTGTGGAGATCGGGCGGCTCTCGCTGCCGGCGCTGCTGGCGGAGCGCGTGCGCACGCTTGACCCGGCGTATTTCGCCATGGTCATGGCGACGGGCATAGTGGCGGTCGCTGCGCAGTTGACAGGCTTGCCCATGATGGCCCGCCCGCTCGCCGCTATCAACATGGTGGTCTATGCCGTGCTCCTGGCCATGACGCTGGCGCGCGCGGCGTTTTTTCGCCGCTGGCTCCTCGCCGACCTGGTGGACCATCAGAAGGGCGTGGGGTTCTTCACCTTCGTGGCGGGGACGGCCGTGCTGGGCAGCCAGAGCGTGATCATTTTTGGTATGTACCGGCTCGGCGCCGTATTGTGGATCGCGGCGGGGATGCTGTTGCTGGTCATCGTCTATGCCGTTTTCGCCATCCTCACCGTAAAGGAGAAGAAGCCCTCGCTCGCCGACGGCATTCACAGCGGCTGGCTAGTGGCCATCGTGGCCACGCAGGCCGTGGCCACGCTTGGCGCACAGATGATGCATGCCTTCCCAGCCGAGACGGAAAAGATCGCCTTTATCTCTCTGGCGCTCTGGTCCGCCGGCGGAATGCTATATATCTGGATGATCTCGCTGATTTTCTACCGCTATACGTTCTTTCCACTGAAGCCCGCGGACCTGAAGGCGCATTACTGGATCAACATGGGCGCTATGGCCATTTCCGCGCTGGCGGGAGGAATGCTCGTGCGGTTTTCGCAGGGCGTCGCGCTCATTGACACGCTCGCCCCCTTCATAAAAGGTTTCACGCTCTTATACTGGGCCACCGCGACGTGGTGGTTTCCCATGCTGGTGATTCTGGCCGTCTGGCGGCACGCCTATAAGAAGCTGCCTCTCACCTACGATCCGCTCTATTGGGGCATGGTTTTCCCTCTGGGGATGTACACCACCTGCACCTACCGCCTGGCCGAAATCACCGGGCTCTCATTTCTGCGCCCTCTTCCGCACTATTTCGTATATGTCGCCCTGGCCGCCTGGCTATTGACCTTTGGCGGCCTGGCGCGCTCGGTATGCACGGGCCTTGCACGGCGGAACGCCCTGGCGCTTTCTCCTTCGCGCCCGGGATTGCCTTCCCGCGAAGGAATTACGAGCCGCTGAAATCGCGCTGACTCCCGGCCTCGCGCCGCGGCCGGCGTCCGCGCCAGGAATAGTGAAGGGGCAACGATGACGCCGCAGGTGCAGGCATTTTGGATCTTCGTCGCGATGGCATGCCTCGTGGCCGGATTCTTCCTGTGGGTGGCGCGCTCGACGCGTCAGGCGCACGAGGTGAACCAGGACGCGGCCCGCCGCCTGCGCCGCAATTTTTTCTACTCCCTGACGGGGCTGCTCGTGATCGTCCTTGCGCTGACCCTCCGGCACATGCCCTATCCCGTCCCCACCGAACGGCCCGAGCGCATCATCTTCGTCGTGGGAAAACAGTTTGCATTCGGCATCTCCTCGAGGCCCATCGCGGATGACGCCGACTGGGAAGCGGCCACGTATTCCGCGCCGGTCCAGATCCCCACCGGAGCCATGGTCGAATTCCGCGTATCGAGCTTCGATGTTAACCATGGCTTCGCAGTCTATTCCCCCTCGGGTGAGCTGCTGGGACAGGTGCAGGCCATGCCAGGCTACGTGAACCGGCTGCGCATGCGCTTCCGCCGGCCCGGGATCTATCACGTCTTCTGCCTGGAGTTCTGCGGCATGGACCATTACCGCATGCGCGGACTCTTTTTCGTTGTGCCGCGAACGAACACGCAAAGCCATACCCGGTCGTTGCTCGCCGGCACAGGAGAATAGCCATGCCTCTGCCGGTTGCCGGAGATGGACTGTGGCAGGAGGGAGAGGCGCGGGCCTTTCGCCGCCTCACACTCGCCTGGATGGGAACCATGATGTTCCTGTTCTCCACCATGCTATTGCTCGGCTATTTCATGCGCCTCTTCCAAGCCAATGCCTTCCGCACTATGCGCCCGGAATGGTTTTACGCCGTTCTCACGCTGCACGGGCTGGGCATGGTCGCCACATGGTTCGTCGGCGGCATGGCTGCCACCGGTTATTTGCTCACGCGCTACTCCCGGCCGAGCATCTGGATTTCGCGGCTCGCTCTGGCGGGGACGCTCGTGGGCGCCGGGCTGCTCGCCGCCGCCACGCTGTTTGGCCTGTTTGGGACGGGCTGGTATTTCCTCTACCCGCTTCCCTTTTATTCCTCCGGTGTGTGGCCGCCCTGGGCTACGGGCTGTTTCTTCGGGGCGCTGGCCCTGCTGTTTTCGGTGTGGACGATCTGGGTCCTCGATTTGCTCCGGGCCATCGCGAGCCGCTTTCCCCTGCGGCAAGCGCTAGGGTGGCACGTTCTCTCTGGCCGGCCGAGCCTGGGCGTGCCTTCGTTTGTTCTGGTGGCGACAGTCTCGCTCATCGCAGGGGCAGCGGGCCTGGCGGCCGGAATGGTTCTGCTGGGGCTGTGGGCGGTGGAATGGCTGCGCAGCGGCTATAGCAATGACGCGCTGCTGATGAAGAATCTCACGTTCTTCTTCGGCCACATCATCACCAACATCACCATGTATCTCGGCGTGGGCGTCGTCTACGAACTCCTGCCGGGATACGCCGGGCGTCCGTGGAAGCTGAGCAAGGCGCTGGCGTGGGCTTGGAACACGGTCCTGTTGCTGGTGGTGCTGGCCTATGCTCACCACCTTTACATGGATTTCGCGCAGCCGCGCGTACTGCAGGACACCGGCCAGATCGTTTCCTATTTCCTCTCCGTACCGGCAGCCGTGGTCTCGATTTTTGGCGGCTTGGCGCTGGTCTATGCCGCTCCCATGCGCTGGACGCTGGCCTCCTGGCTCTTCTTTCTCGGGCTGATGGGCTGGGCGATCGGAGGCGTCGGCGCGGTGATTGATTCCACCGTGGCGCTGAACTCGCGCTTTCACAACACACTCTGGGTGCCCGCCCATTTCCACACCTACTACCTCATGGGCGTCGTGCTGATGCTCCTCGGTTTTGCCCATCACCTGGCCGTGGACCTCACGGGAGAGCCTGAACGGCCGGCCATGCGCCATGCGATTCTGGCTCTGCTCGCGATCGGCGGGTACGGTTTCCTGCTGGCGTTCTATTGGGCGGGCGCGCATTCGGTGCCCCGCCGATTCGCGGCCTATCCCCGCGAACTCTCGCAGGGGGTTGCCGCGGCCCGCGTGGCAGTTGTTTTCATCGCCCTGATCGTAATCGCTGTGGCGCTCTATCTCTGGGAGACCGCGCGGCGCTGCTGGAGGGCGTTTTCGGCATGACTACCGCACGGCCCATGCTGGGAAGCGTCGTTGCGCTGGCGATGGCATGCCTGCTCGCGGCGGCCTGCCCCGCATCGGCGCAGGACTCGCTCGGGCAGCCTGCCAATACGCCTCCTGACGAAACGAGCTTTATCTTCCGCCGCGTGCCAGACATTACGATCACGCCCATCGAGGGCTCGCCGGTGACGCTCTCGGCCCTCGGCCGGTCGTCGCCGCTTGTCATCACGTTTATCTACACCCGTTGCGGCGGCGTCTGTTCGCCCTTTCTTGAATCGCTCGCCGCAGCGGCGCGGCAGACAGGCGGATTGGGCTCGGCGTATCGCATTCTGGTGTTGAGCTTCGATTCCCGCGACACACTCGCCGACCTCCGCGCGGCCGCCAGGGCACACGGCCTCGCCGCGGACCAAGGCTGGATTTTCGGCGCGGCCTCGTCTCCGGACATCGCCCGGCTGGCCCGCGCTACGGGCTTCTGGTTTGCCTGGCACTGGAGCAGCGGGCAATACGACCATCCGTCTCTGCTCATCGCCGTGGATCAGGGCCGCATCGTCCGCATGCTGGCGGGCGCGACGATCCCTCCGTCACGTTTCCGGGAGATCACCGATGAGTTGCGGGGCAAATTTGTTCCGTCGTATCCGGCGCAGAACCGCCGCGTGGCCTTCCGCTGCTTCCGCTATACGCCGGGCGGTGGCATCCAAATTGGCTGGGGATTTCTGGTGCTGCTTGCGCCGGGGGCTCTGGCTATTTCTTCGGCGCTGTGGATTTTTGCTCGCTCGCGGGGCTCGGCATCCTGATTTGGGGCCGACAGTGACAGGTGTACTGCCAAGCCACAGCCGTCTCGACCCATTCCACTCTCACTGAGTACCATTGACCAGGGGCACCTTCGGGACTAGAGTCGGACGCGGGGGGTGGAAGACTCGAGGAGGGGACAACATGGCATCTGCCCGCGCGATGATTGAGCGGCGCCGCTCCAGCCGCGTTCCGATTCGGATCCCCGTGAAGGTCTACCACAGCATAACCGACGGCGACCTTCTCGACATACCCGCTGAAGCCATCTCCGTCAGCCAGCACGGCGCATTGCTGCGAGCGCCCTTTGTCCCGGAAGTTGGCGCGCGCATCGAAGTGCTACACGGCCACTCGCACGAGCTCCGCGAGTTCCGAGTGATCAGTGTTCGCCGCCCCGTTGAAGAGGGCCTCTTCGAACTGGGCGTCGAAATATTTCACCCCATGTGCGATTTCTGGGGCGCCCTGTTCCCCGGCAAACGTTACTCTTCCTGAACTGCGGCCTCCCGGGGGCCTCTGAAAATCCCTGCTTCCTCAACGGTGGTATACTCCCGGCCAGGGCAAGCCAAGGGACCCGCACTGTCCGGCTGCATGCTCGGCGCGGCGGTTCCGGACCGCGGGGAGAGGAAGGTAGCCATGGATACACTTCACATGCTGCTGGTCGCCTGGGGGGTGATCACCGCGGTACTGATTTGCGTGCTCATCTACCGGAGCACCCTGTCCACGCACGAGGAAGATCAGATTTTTCTCGATGCCAACGATACGATTTCGAGCGAACAGCGCGCCCTCGTCACACGGATCGAGAAGCTGAGCCGCCCGATCACCGCGCTGGTGATCGTCTCGGGCGCACTGCTTGTCTTGATGGCAGGGATCTGGCTCTATCAGGGGTTGAAGAGCTTCTAGTCCCCGCCCGGCTGCGGGCTCCCTGGTCAGGGCTTGGGGACCGGCGCATTCCCAGGGCCTTGGGCTTGGGGCTGCTGCTGCGCGGGAGGCGGCGCTGCAGTCGCGCAGACCGGGCAGATTTCCGACGTGTGATTGTGCACGATCAGCCAGTTGTCTCCCACCTTGGTGAGCACTAAGGTAGTCTGCCCGTGGGCGCTGTATGGCTGCCCATTCAGCGAAGACAAAAATTCCCATTGATAGGACGCCCAGGCCACATCGCCGTGGGTGAAAATGTAGGTATTCCGCCGGATCAACTGCATGCCTTGAAACGCGGCCACCTCGTGCTGGTACAACGGCACGTAATTGGCCCAGCCGACGACCGGCGGCGCAAAAGTCCCGCTGACGAAGGTCGCGTTGTCAGCATAGTACTTGTGCATCTTCTCGACGTCGCCAATCTGAAACGCGCCGAGCATTTCCCCAATCGTCTGATCCACCTGCTCGGAGACGGGAACAGGCAGCACCAGCGGCGAAGCGCTTGCGTTGTCCTGCGTTTTCGATTTCTTCTTGTTCTTCTGTCCGGCCCGCGCCGCCACGGGGAAGACCAGCAGCAGGAGCGCAGCAAGCAGGCCCGCGTGGAAACCGCAGCGGCTGAAATGTCCGGCGCTTTTCCTCATTCGCAGGCTCCTCCTCGGCTGGCTGGCAGAATAGCATGGCGCGAAACCTTTTTGGTGTGCTGGTGCGCGACGCGTGCTACCACAGTTCCCGAGCTGATTCCTACGGGGCGGTCTGCCGCCTCGTCTGGCTCAACAAGTTTACGAACAGCCGATAGGCTCCCGAGACTCCTGCCGGCAGCTCCCGGAAAAAGGACAGCCCTGTGTAGATATACATCCCTTTGCCGTCCCGCGCGTAAACCAGTCCGCCGGTGGCTTCCGCTTCGTTCGGATCGGTAAGGCCCAGCACGGCGCGGTAGCGCGGGTCCCATTTGCTCCAGAAATAAAGGCCGCGCTCCTGCACCCAGCCGCTGAAATCGGCCAGCGAAATCCTGTTGGGAGAATTGAGCAGCGGGCTCCCCGGATCTAGAAAGCGCACCGGAGAATTGGGGTCGGTGACGCGGGCGGCCTGCGGCCGGGCCATCTCCGCCGGAAACGGTGCGGGCAGTAGTTTGTTCCAAGCGAAGTCCCGCTCGTACTCGACCAGCAGGGTGCCGCCCTTGCGGACATAATCGAGCAGCCGTGGATTGGCCGCGGCGACGTCCGGACGAAGCTCGTAGGCGCGGATGCCCACGACGATGGCGTCGTAGCGGCTGAGATTGCCGAACGCGAGAGCCACTTCATCGAGCAGGTCCACGTGGATGCCGATGCGGCGCAGCGATTCCGGCACCACATCGTTGTCTCCGGCGATGTATCCGACGCGCAGGCCTTGCGGCACGGTCAGATCGAGCACGTGCACCGTAGCGTCATCCGGCCGGCTCCAATCCCGGGTCGGCAGCGTGGGAATCGGCTCGAGCGAGGTGCGGAACGTCTCGCCGGCAAGCCGTGCATACGGGCGCAGTGTGTACGTCCCTTCGCGGGCATTCGCCGGGGCGCGCGCTTCAAAGCGGATCAGCCGGTCGCCCGGCTCTGCAAAATCGAGCGGCGCCACCGGCTGCACCCTCCATCCGGCGGGCACGTCCATCCCCACAGCAATTTTTGCAGGCTGCGAGCCGTGATATCGCACGCGCGCCAGCAAATCCACGGGTGCCGCGGCGCGTTTCACTGGGAGCATCACCTCGGCCGGCTCGACCGTCAGCGTCACCGCCGGCACAAGTTCGAGCGGGTACGTCTCGATTCCCGTCGTCTTGGCCTCGGAGGATTCGACCGGCTGGCGAATGCTGAAATTGTATCCCGCCACTGTCGCGTGCAGCGCCAGCGTCACCAGCGGCGGAGGAAACGGCAGAATGGCGTACCCCGGTGCGTTGGGCGCCTGCGCTCCAGTGGGTATCGTCACGTGAAAGACGTAACTCGTGCTCCCGGACTTGGCGTCATCGAGCGTCACGATCCACCCTGCCGGGGCCAGCAAACTCTCCCGATCGAGCGTCCATTTCACCGGCGCAGCCGGCTGGTCGAGAAAGTTGACGTTCACCGAAAAACTCTCGCCGGCCACGAGTTCGTGCCGGTCGGCCTGCGTATCAATGGGCAGCGCCACATCGTCCGCCAGCGCGGCATTGATGCGATCCTGCGAGCCGCCCAGTTCGCGCAGGGCCGCGGTGGCTTGCTCCCCTCCATCTTGCGAAATCTTCTCCCGCAGCGCGGAGATCTCCTTCCCGGCGACGGCCAAGGCTTCCGAGGCGGCGGCCCGGTTGAGCGCGAGTGCTTCCTTCTCCGCCTCGGCCAGCGAGCGGTCCGCCGACGCCAGAGCGGGAGCAAGCAACTCGCGATAGCGAGGAAAACGTTCGGCCAGAGTGCTGAGCGGTTCGGCGAGCAGCCTCGCATCGAAGCCGCCGCCGGCTTCCTGTCCGTGCTCCGTAATCAGATACACCGGCCGGCGGAAAAACGGATTATTGGCAAACGATGGCGTACCTTGCGAGCGGTGCTGCTGGTGCCCCTCCATTCCCATGTCGATGTAGCTTTTGCCCCACAGTGCGGAAATATCTCCCACCGGAAGCTGCACGGCGCCTTTCGGCAATTGGCCGCTGGTGCCGGGAAAAAATCCCGCGGGACGCAGCTCCAGGCCGGTTTTCCAAGGCGCTAGGCCTTCGGCAATCTGTTGCGGAAATTTCTGAGAGTCCGCGGCATCGGCCACGGCCTCCGGCGTGAGAAGCCCGCTGGCCTGGTGCTGCCCGTGCCCGAAGTGGACGCCGCCCCAGCCGTTGATGACCACATCCGGGCGGAAAGTGCGGATCACTCGCACCATGTCCTCGAGCGGGATTGTGTCGCCCCAGATCTTCATGGTGCGCTCAGGGCTTTTCGAGAATCCGGTATCCACCGCGCGGGTGAAGAACTGGCGCACGCCGTAATGCGAATCCGCCGCCAGCAGCTCCGTGGTGCGGATCACGCCCAGTTCGCCATCCTGCTCCGGACCAATGGCGTTTTGTCCACCTTGCCCGCGCGTGAGCGTCAGCAAGGCAACCTGGGCATTGAGGCCATGGGAGAGATAAGCAAGCATGCTGGCCGATTCGTCGTCGGGATGCGCGGTGATGAAAAGAATCCGGGTTGCCACACGCGCCTTGCGAATGGCTTCGACTGTTTTCGGCAGAGATTGCGCCCGCGCGGGTGCCGGCATCGCGGCGGCCATCGCGACCGTGCCGAGCAGGAGGATGCATCCCAGGATTTCTCGTCGCCAGACCGTGCTTCCTGCTTCATTCGCTCTGAAATACCGATGGGGCGCTGGGCTCACGGTGCGATCTCCTCAAATGGCCATTGGCGCGCGTATCGCGCGCGCCCTAAATATACAAGAATTCCTGCTCCGGCCGCCGCCAGGGATGCCAGCATCGGCGTTCGCCCGGTGGAGACGAATATCCAGATCCACCCGGCGACGGCGGCCACGACCGGGAGAGGATAAAGCCACATGCGGAATGGCATTCGCCCGGCCTGCCACTTTCTCCGCAGCAGAACCAGGCCCACGCCCTGGCCCGCGAATTGGATGATGCAGCGCATCGCCAGGATGGCCTTGATCACGGAGAGCAGGCTGAAGAACAAACTGAAGGCAATGGCCGCGGCTCCCAGCGCCAGCAGCGAAACATGAGGGAAATGCTTCTTCGGATGCACGCGGGAGAACACGCGGAGGAAATTGCCGTCGAGCGCGGCGGCGTAGGGCACCCGTGAATAGCCGAGGGTAGCCGAAAAAACCGAACCGAGCGCGGTTACCAAAATCAGCGCCGTGGCCAGTGCCGCCCACTCGCTGCCGCAGGCGCGCTCGATGAAGGCACTCACCACGAACCGCGATGCGGCCGCCTCCCTCCACGGAACCACGCTCAGAATGCTCGCCTGCATTCCGAGATAGAGCGCGGTGATGCCGAAAATCGAAAGAAAGATCGCGCGGGGGATGTTGCGGGATGGATTTTTCATCTCCCCGCCGAGATTGCAGACGTTGTAATAGCCCAGATAGCTGTAGATCGTCTGCACCGTTCCGTGCCCCAACGCCGCCAGCAGCAGCCACGAATAGCTTCCCACTCCTCCAGAGAACTCGAACACCTGCCGCGCGTGGAAATGCGGTATCCCGGCCGCGATGATCCACACCATCGTTCCCGTCACGATCGCGCTGAACACCACCGAGATGCGCCCGATATAGGCGATCCGGCGATAGAGCAGCGCCACCGCCAGCACCACCACAGCCGCGGCGATCAGATTGTCCGCGTGCGACCCGATTGCGCCGGCAACAGCCTCGGCCATGCGCGAGAAGCGGCCCGCGCGTTCCGCCAGATACGCCGCATAATCGGCGAACCCCAGCGCCCCCGAAGCGATGCTGAGCGGCCCCTGAAAAAGTGTCTGCCAGATGAAGAGAAACGAGAGCAGGTGTCCCCAGCGCGCCGGGCCGTAGGCCTCGCGCAGGAAGACGTAGCTTCCTCCGGCCTCCGGCAGCGCGGCACCGAGCTCCGCCCAGATGCAGCCGTCGCAGATTGCGAGCAGCCCTCCCGCCGCCCACGCCAGCATGCTTTCCCCGCTTCCGCGCATCGCCTGAATGACGAACGGAATCACGACGAACGGCCCTATGCCGACCATAAAGGTCATGTTCAGCGAGGTCGCTTCAATCAATCCCAGGCCGCGCTCGAGCTGGTCCGGTTCGCTCACCACACCCCTTTGTTCACCTGGATCTCGGTCCCGCCGCCCGGAACCGCCTCGCGGAAGGCGCGGCGGTGCCAAAAAAAGGCACGCCGAGCATAGCAAGAAAGCGCGGCGGCTCGTCCGAAAAGTGTGCGGAACTGCGCTACGATACTGGTGACCTCCGAGGGACGAGCGCATGTACGCGCCATTTCGCGGAACCCTGCTGGGAATCGGCATCACCGGCGCGACCGTTGCGGCTCTCGCGGCGGGCTATTTCCGCTCACCCCGGCGGCGGCGTTATCCCTTGCACGGGTGGCTCGGAATGATCGCGCTCGCGGCGGCGGAGCTCCTGCTCTGGCGCGGCATCGAGCCGGTCCCGACATATTTCACGCCCATCGTCTGGAGCGCCTTCATCTTGATCGCCGACGGCGCCGTGCTGGCGCTGACCCATGGGTCGCGGCTTCACAATGCCCCGCTCTCGATGGCGCGCATGGCGCTGCTCTCGATTCCTCTTTGGCTGATCTTCGAGGCGTACAATCTTCGCCTGCAAAACTGGATTTACACCGGGATTTCGTCAAATTGGGCCGCCGCGATGTTCGGTTATGCCTGGTCCTTCGCCACCATCACCCCGGCCATTTTCGAGGGCGCGGACCTCGTACAGGCCCTCTGGCCGGCCCGCCCGGCGAATCCATGGACGATTTCAGGACGAGCGGAAAATCTGCTGGCGGCGTGCGGCGCCGCCTGCCTGATCGTTCCCCTGCTGGTGCCGCGGCGGATGGCGGCATACCTCTTCGGGCTGGTGTGGATCGGATTTATCCTGCTGCTGGACCCGGTGAATCACCGGATCGGCCTTCCGTCCCTCCTTGGCGATCTGGCGGAGGGTTTTACGGGGCGGCTGCGGGGCTTCCTGCTCTCCGGTTGGATCTGCGGGTGGCTGTGGGAGTTTTGGAACTACTGGGCGGAAGCAAAATGGCACTATATCTTCCCGATGTTCCAGGAGGCCAAGATTTTCGAGATGCCCCTCCCCGGCTATCTGGGCTTTCCGCCGTTCGCGCTCGAATGCTTCACAATGTACGTGACCGCAGCCGGGCTACTCGGCTGGCTCCGGAGGGTTGCGTGAACCGCTTCGCGCCGCGGCCGCGCGGCCTTCCCCCGCGAACTTCCCACCGAGTGATTTCACCCGCCGCGCGGGCCATCCTTGCCACATTCGGAGGAATTCTCCTGGCCGCCGCTCCGTTGGCCCGAAGCGCGCGCGGTGAATCTGTCCTTCTGCCTCCGCGAGCCGAACAGGCGCTCGCGGCTATCTACGGCGGCAATCCCGGCAAAGGCATCGTGCTGGCGCAGGCCCTCGAGCGCGAACAGGCCGGCGATCCGCTCGGCTATCTGCTGGAAGCAGAGGCTCGCTGGTGGCGCATATACTGCTCGGCTTGCGAAATTAAGTGGGGCATGGTGGACGCGTGGAAGCGTCCGAAGAAACCCGGCGACGGAGCCTATCTGGCGCTGGCCGCCAAGGCCATTCAGTTGGCCCGCGCGCGCCTGGCCAAATCCGACTCCGCAGAAATGCACCTCTATGCCGGCATGGGCTGGGCGCTCGAGGCCCGTCTCTATGGCCTGCGCGACAACCGCACCAAGACGGCTCGCAGCGGCGTTGCCGCTCGCGCAGAATTCCTCCAGGCCCTGCGCCTCGATCCGCAAATGGCCGACGCCAAAGCCGGCCTGGGCCTCTACAACTACTACGTGGATACTCTCTCTCCCTTGATAAAATTCCTCCGCGTCTTTCTAGGCATCCCCGGAGGAAGCAAGGAGGAGGGAATCCGGCAAATGCGCGAGGGGATGGATCGCGGCGTTCTATTGCGCACCGACGCCCGCTTCTATCTAGCGAAAAGCCTCCGCACCTACGATCAACGCTACGACGACGCGCTCGCCGCCGCCGCGCCGCTTGCCGCCGACTATCCGCGGAATCCGGTTTTCCAGTTGCTGGCCGGAAACCTCAACGCCGAGCTCGGCCGGAAGGCTCCCGCCGAAGATTACTTTCGCGCCGCCGTCGCCGCTTCCGGAAATCCAGCCGAACCGGACTGCGCGAAGCGCATGCGCGACCTCGCGGAATCCTTCCTGGCATCCTTGCGCTGAAATGGCGGGGGAGAGCCGGGGCGCGATGGGCTACTGCCGCGCGGATTCTTCCTGCTCGAAGGCGTGATAGGACGATCGCACCAGCGGCCCGGCCTCCACGTGGCGGAATCCCATCTCCCGGCCTAGGCGCCGGTACTCCGCAAATTCATCCGGATGAACAAAGCGCTCGACCGGCAAATGGTCGTGCGTGGGCTGCAGATATTGGCCGAGCGTGAGGATGTGCGTTCCTTGCGCGGCGATCTCCTCCATCGTGCGGAGGATTTCTTCGCGTTTCTCGCCGAGCCCCAGCATCATCCCCGTCTTGGTCGGAATCTCGGGTGCCATTTCCCGCGCGCGACGCAGCAGCTCGAGTGAGCGCTCGTAGACCGCTCCTTTTCGCACATGGCGATAGAGCCTCGGCACGGTCTCGATATTGTGGTTGAGCACGTCGGGGCGCGCGGAGACCAGAATTTCAAGCGATGGCCAGTGCCCTCGGAAATCCGGAATGAGCACCTCGATCTTGCATCCGCGGACGCGCCGGCGAATCTCCTCGATGGTGCGGGCAAAAATGGCCGCACCGCCATCCGGTTGGTCGTCGCGATTCACCGAGGTCACCACCGCGTAGCGCAGCCCCATCTGCTCGGCTGCCTCGGCCACGCGCCGCGGCTCCTCCTCGTCGGGCGGGCCAGCCGGCCGGCCACTGGGGACGGCGCAAAAGCCGCACGCGCGCGTGCAGATATCGCCGAGAATCATGAATGTTGCGGTGCGGTGCTCCCAGCATTCGCCCATGTTCGGGCAGCGCGCGCTCTCGCACACCGTATGCAAATTGAGAGAGCGCATCAGGCCCTTCAGGTTCTGATAATTGGGGCCGCCGCCAAACCGGACGCGCAGCCACTCCGGACGCGGGTGGGGTCCTAGCGGCGTCGAATCGCCCGGTAGGATATTGAAAGGAGATGCCATCGGCTCAGTCTCGAGCAAGGGCATTCTACCTGCCATCAATTGCAGAAACAATCGAAGTTGCTTTTAAGTACGCTACAATCTGTTGCACGTTTGCCACACATAAATCAACATTCCAGCTTTCCATGTCTATATTTTACTGTAAAAAAAGGACATACTTCTTTCTTTATCGGCAGCTGAATTGCACCTAAATCCTTCGTACAAACCCCTTCAAAATGACCTATCAACTCACAATTCACAAACCAGTTGAAATTGAGGGCGCTGGACTTCATACCGGGGTTCGCGGCCACCTGCGGCTCCTCCCAGCGCCAGCCGACACCGGGATCGTCTTCCGACGCACCGACCTGGACAATTTTGCGATCGAGGCGCACGTCCGCAACGTGGCGCGGGTGAGCTATGCCACCAGCCTGATGAAGCAAGGCGTGCTGATCTCGACCATCGAGCATCTGCTGGCCGCGCTTTATTCCTGCGGCATAGACAATGTCTTCGCGGACCTCGATGCCATCGAGGTTCCCATTTTGGATGGCTCGGCAAAGCCTTTCATCGAACTGCTCGATTCCGCCGGGACGCGCCAGTTGCGTCGCCGCCGGCGCTACCTCCGCGTGGTCAAGCCGCTCGAATTCGGGGACGGCGGCCGCCACATCGGAATCTATCCGGCCGCCGAATTCCGGATTTGCTGCACGGTGGATTACGGCCATCCGGCCGTGGGTCCGCAGCGTGTGGAAATGACCATGGACCGCGAGACTTTTTCGCGCGAACTTGCTCCCGCGCGCACCTTCGGCTTCCTGAAGGATTTCCTGAACCTGCAGGCCATGGGGTTGATCCGCGGCGGCTCGCTCGCGAACGCCATCGTGCTGGACGACTCCTCGGTGCTGAACGGGCCGCTGCGTTTCCCCGACGAATTTGGCCGCCACAAAGCGCTCGATCTAATCGGCGACGTCGCTCTGGTGGGCCGCCCGCTGCAGGCCAGCGTGATTGCGCACAAGGCCGGGCATGCCCTGCACACCCAGTTGGTCACCCGCCTGCTGCAGGACCGCACGCTCTGGACCGAAACGACCGAAAGCGGCCCTGCCGTCGTGCCAGACATGCATCGTCCCGCAGGCGATTCTTCCCAGGCTCCCGCCCCGGCCGACTGACGGCCCGCGAATTCTTCATGGCGGAGTTCGCGCGGTTGTCCCTTTCGCCGCGCTGTGCCAGCAAAATGCCCCGTTTTTATTGCGAAACGCCGGGCGCAAGTCCAAAATAGCTCCGCCATGCCCGCTGCCTCCGATACGAGCATCGTCATCCTTGCCGCCGGCAGAGGGACGCGCATGTGCTCCTCGCTGGCGAAGGTTCTGCATGTCGCGGGCGGACGCCCTCTCGTCGAGCATGTGGTGCGCGCCTGCCAGCCGCTGCGGCCCGCCCAGCTCATCGTCGTGGTAGGCCATCAGGGCGAGGAAGTGGCCGCGGCGGTGCTGGCGCTCGGCGCGGAAAGCATGCTGCAGCAGCCGCAGCGCGGGACCGGGCATGCGCTGCAAATCGCCCGCCGGGCGATTCGACGCAGCGCGAAGCTGGCTATCGTCGTTCCCGGGGATGCCCCGCTGCTGCGCACCGAGACGCTTGCCGCGCTGCTCGATACGCATCGGCGGGGAGAAGCCGCCGCCACGATTCTGACCGCGGAACTCGCCGATCCGGCCGGCTACGGCCGCATCGTGCGCGATTCCGAGGGCCGTGTGGAGGCTATCATCGAGCATGGGGCCGCCACGCCCGCGCAGCGTGAAATATGCGAAGTGAACTCGAGCATCTATTGTTTCACGCTCGAGAAACTCTGGCCTTGCCTCGCCGCGCTGCGCCCGGACAACGTTCACCGCGAGCTGTATCTCACCGACGCGATCGCCCTGCTGCGGCAGCGCAACGAGCGCGTCCTGGCGCACATTGCCCCCGATGCCAATGAGATTCTCGGCTGCAACACCCGCGCACAGCTTGCCGACCTGGACCGTGTCTTCCGCGCGCGCAAAACCGCCGCT
>JAJXZD010000070.1 GCA_021780215.1 Acidobacteriota bacterium | reverse complement strand
CCGTTTCCTCGGCGCCCGGGGCCGTCAGGTCGCGAGCCTTGGCCTTGCGCTTGGCGTCGCCGCGGCGTTCGACCAGGCGGACGGCCTTGCCGACGCGGTCGCGGAGGAAGTAGAGCTTCGCCCGGCGGACATGGCCGTCGGGGGACAAGGCGCCCCGCTCGTTCCCTTTGTGGACTATCTTCTCTATCATGACGCCCGCCGCGGCCGCGTGGCTCTGAACATCGGCGGAATCGCCAATGTAAGCGTGATTCCGGCAGGCGCCCGGCCACAGGATGTGTTTGCCTTTGATACCGGCCCGGGCAACATGCTCGTGGACGCGATTGTCGAGCGCGCGACGCACGGGAGGAAAACATTCGACCGCGACGCGCGCATAGCCCAAGGCGGCGCGATCATCCCCGAGCTTCTCCGCCGCTTGCTGCGCGATCCCTATTTTCGAAAGCGGCCTCCGAAATCCGCGGGGCGGGAGCAGTTCGGGCACAACTTTGCACAGCACCTGATGGCCTGGGCCGGCCGGCACCGCCACTCGACCGCGGACCTGGTGCGCACGGTGACGGTGCTGACTCCCTTGACCATCGGCGATGCATTTCAGAGGTTCATTTTCCCGCGCGCCAAAGTAAGCGAGCTAATCGTTGCAGGAGGCGGAGCACGCAATCCGCTTATGATTGCGCAACTTGCTGCCCTCCTGCCGGGAATCGAAATTGTTCCAGCCGTCCGGTTCGGCGTGCCGGCGGAGGCCAAGGAGGCCTTCGCCTTTGCCGTGCTGGCCTACGAGACGGTTCACCGGCGGGCAAACAACCTGCCGTCGGCAACCGGCGCGTCACGCGGCGTGGTTCTCGGAAAAATCGCCTATGGGGCAGCCGCATCCGTATGAATTTGACGACGAATCGAGCATGAGATTCCTGGCTTCCGAAAAACAACCGGGACGACGAAGGGCTGCACATCGCGGGCTGACTTGCCTGCTGCTGGCTGTGTCGTTTTTTTGCGGGTGCGCCAGGCATGCCGCCACAAACACGCCCGGAACGGTCAATTTTCTGATCGAATCCATGCCCGCGAACCTGGACCCGCGCATCGGCACCGATGCGCAATCCGAGGATCTGGATGGACTGCTCTTTGACAGCCTGGTGGCCCGCGACGCGCATATGAACCTCGTCCCCAGCCTCGCGGAACGCTGGGAGACGCCTGACCCGCTGACCTACATCTTCCACCTTCGTCGCGGCGTGAGGTTCCACGACGGCAGGCCGCTGACATCGGCGGATGTGAAGTTCACCTTCGATTCACTGCTCTCCGGCGCGGTCCAATCCCCGAAGCGCGGCGCGTACCTTCCGGTTGCTTCGATCGGCGCTCCGGACGACGCGACCGTGGTGTTTCACCTGCGGGAGCCTGACTCGTCGTTTCTCTGGAACTTGGCCCAGCCCGGCATCGGAATCGTGCCGGCAGGATCCGGTCCGCAATTGGGGCGCAATCCCATTGGGACGGGACCGTTTCGATTTGTGAGCATGATTCCCGACGAGGAGATCGTCTTGGAGCGCAACCCCGGCTATTTTGGTGCCGCGCCGCGGATCGAGCGGGTGCGCTTTCGCGTGGTGCCCGAAGCGGTTGTGCGTGCGCTCGAACTGCGCAAGGGAACGGCGGACGTGGGAGGCGTCAACTCGCTTACCCCCGATATGGTCGAGGCGCTTGCCGGACAGCCCGGGATTGCTGTCGAGGACCAGCCGGGAACGCAGGTGGCTTACATTGCCTTCAATTTCGAGGACTCTGCCCTGTCGCGCCGGGAGGTCCGCCAGGCTCTCGCCTACGCCACGGACCGTGAATCGCTGGTCCGCTACCTTCTGCGCGGCCAGGCCCGGCTCGCGGATTCCCTGCTGCCGCCGAATCATTGGGCGTATGAGCAAAATGTGAAGCGCTACCCGTACGATCCGGCGCGCGCCAATCAACTCCTGGACGCGGCGGGATTTCCCCGCGGGCCGGATGGAGTGCGACTTCATCTCACCCTGAAGACTTCGACGGAAGAGTCCACGCGGGTGCTGGGCGAGGCGCTGGCCAATCAATGGAGGCGCGTTGGCGTGGTCCTCGATCTCCATTCTCTCGAAACCGCGACGTTCTATTCGGACATCGCTCGCGGCAGCTTCCAGCTCTATACGCTGCGCTGGATCGGGGCAAACAACGATCCGGACATCTATTCCTACGCGTTCAGTTCCCGGAGAATGCCTCCCGATGGGGCGAACCGCGGCCACTATCGCAATCCCTCCCTGGATGCCCTGCTCGACCAGCAGCGCGCGGAGATGGACCTCGCCAAGCGCAAAATCCTGCTGTCGGAAATCCAGAAGATCGTAGCTGAGGACGAGCCCTATATCCTCCTCTGGTATGTGGACAACGTCTGCGTCCACCGGACGAGAATTCGCGACATTATACTTTCTCCCGCTGGAAGCTACGACTTCCTGGAGAGAGCCGCGCTGAAGTAGGGAAAACTTTCTGAATCGGGGACTTCTCTTACGAGGAAAGTGCCTTGTGGATCTCGGAATCCGGCAATGCGCCTTGCCGCGCAATTCTCCATTCGTTCCCTTCAATGCGGACAATAGTCGAGGCCAGACTCCCGCCCGTATCGCCGGCATCGAGAATGAGGGGGAGGCGATCGTTCAGTTGCTCCACAATCTGGGCCGCGTTGGTGCACGAGGGGTGGCCGGACAGGTTGGCGCTTGTGCCGGTGATGGGTCCGCCGACAGATTCAATCAGGGCCGTGGCGACATTCGACCGCGCCCAGCGCAACGCCACGCGGCCCGTGTTGCCGGTCACCTTCAGAGGCAGGCGGTGCGTGGCCTCGACCACCAAGGTCAGGGGGCCGGGCCAGAACTTTGCGGCAAGGTTGAAGAAAATGTCCGTCACGTCGCGCATTAGAGTAACGGCCTGCTCGACAGAACTCACCAGGATGGGTAGGGCCTGGGTTTCCGGACGGCCTTTGGCCCGAAAAACACGCTCAATCGCCGCCAGATTGAATGGGTCGGCCGAGAGGCCGTACACCGTGTCCGTGGGGATTGCCACTACGCGGCCGCGCAGCACAAACCCGGCGGCATACTCGATCACGCGCCGCTCCGGCGCGGTAGCAGAAATTTTGAGGACTTCGACAGGCAAAGGTTCGCTCGCGGCAGGCTGCGCCGTGTTCAGAGCGAACGTACCACAGCAACCTTTGGCGAAGCAAGGTAAGACACGCTCATTCCAAGCGCCGCGGTGTGGCCTCTTCACGCCTAAGTTGGAGGTGCAGGCGGTTTACGCGCAGGAGGGCGTTTGCTACGCTTGCGGAAGGGGCCGCCGGGCGGTTGTATAGCCCACTGCCGGGCAATATATGGACCTCGTAACCAGTCTCGACAACAAATGGGTCAAGCTCTTTCGGCGTGCGCTGCGGGGCGCAGGCCCGGAAGGCGATGAACCGATTGGCGTGGAAGGCCCCCGGCTCGTAGAGGAGGCGCTGCTTTCCGGCCTTCAGCCGGAAGCCTTGCTCTTGAGCGAATCCACGGAGGAGCGCGCCACGGAAATTTTGCGCGAGTCCTCCCGTGGCGGAAGAGACGGCGCGCGGCTGCGCATATTGCGGACGACCGACAAAATCTTTCGCGGCGTCGCCGGCACAGAGACGCCGCAAGGGGTGGCGGCGCTCTTTCGCCAGCCGGTGTGGACGCTCGAGGATGTCTTGCGGGGCCCGGGAGCAATGCGGAGCAGCGCGGCGCTCGTAATCGTCCTGGTGGGCGTTCAGGATCCGGGAAATGTGGGGACCGCCATTCGGTCGGCCGAGGCTTTCGGCGCCACCGGCGCCGTGGCCACGCGCGGAACCACCGACCCGTGGTCCGGGAAGGCCGTGCGGGCATCGGCCGGCTCGGCGCTGCGCCTGCCCCTGCTGCGCGGCATGGCGCCGCCCGTGCTGCTGGCCCAGTTGCGAATGGCCAGGATAAGAATCTTTGCGGCGATGCCGGAGCCGGCGGGAGAGCGGTCCGCCGCCGGCCACGTCCTCGCGCAATCCGATATGCGCGAACCGACGGCCGTCCTCGTCGGCAGCGAGGGAGCGGGCCTCGGATCGGAAGTTGCCCACGCGGCGGATGCCTGCATCACAATTCCGACGAGGGGCGCGGTTGAGTCCCTCAACGCCGGCGTCGCCGCCTCGATCGCGCTCTACGAGGCGGCACGGCAAAGAGAATTTGCATTATGCGAGCGAGCATGAAGAGCAAAAGCCAGCCGGCCCACCTGGGCCTGTTCGCAACCGAGGAGCCGGTGGAAACATCCTTGCGTGGACGCCCCTTGGCCGACCGCATGCGCCCGCGGACGCTCGAGGAATTTGTCGGGCAGGAGGAACTGCTCGCTCCGGGCAAACCGCTGCGCATGCAGATTGAGCGCGATGAGCTCGGCTCGATGCTCTTCTGGGGACCACCCGGCTGCGGAAAGACCACTCTTGCGCGCATCATCGCGAGGCATACCCGGTGCGACTTTGTGCCGTTCAGCGCCGTGCTTTCCGGCATCAAGGAAATCAAGGAAGTGATGGCGAAAGCGGAGAGCGCGCGGGCATATGCGCGGCGGACAATCGTCTTTGTGGACGAAATGCACCGCTTCAACCGCGCGCAGCAGGACGCATTCCTTCCCCACGTCGAGGCGGGAAATATTCTGCTGATCGGCGCAACCACGGAGAATCCGTCCTTCGAGGTGATTGCTCCGCTGCTTTCGCGCATGAAGGTCTACGTGCTGCAGCCGCTGTCAGAGGAGCAGATTGCCGGCCTGCTACGGCGGGCGATTGCCGACACAGAGCGGGGCCTCGGCGAAGAGCACGTGGAGGCAAGCGAGAAGATCCTGGGCCGCATCGCCATCCTCGCCAATGGGGACGCTCGCGCGGCGTACAACACGCTCGAAGCGCTGGTGCTGGGGACCCCGCCAGATGAGCACGGTCGCAGGATATTGTCCGAAGAGCGCCTGGAAGATGTGTTGCAGAAGAAGCTGCTGCCCTACGACAAATCCGGCGAGGAGCATTACAACCTCATCTCCGCCCTTCACAAGTCGGTGCGAAATTCCGACCCGGACGCGACGCTCTACTGGCTGGCGCGAATGCTCGAATCCGGGGAGGACCCGCTCTATATCGCGCGCCGCATGGTTCGCATGGCTAGCGAGGATATCGGGCTGGCCGAGCCCGGCGCCCTGGCGGTGACCATCGCGGCAAAGGAAGCCTTTGATTTCATTGGGCCGCCCGAAGGGAATCTCGCGCTGGCGCAGGCCGCCGTCTATTTGTCGCTGGCCCCGAAATCGAACGCCTTGTATACCGGCTACGGAGCTGTCAAGCAGGATCTCCAGAAGACCATCGCGGAACCCGTGCCGCTGCATCTAAGGAATCCAGTGACCAATCTCATGCGCAACCTCGGCTACGGCCAGGGCTATCAGTACGCCCACAATGCGAAGGAAAAGTTGACCGACATGACGTGCCTGCCAGAAAGCCTGGCGGGCCACGTCTATTACCATCCCACGGACCAGGGATTCGAGGCGCGCCTCCACCAGCGGCTCGAGGAAATACGCAGGATTCGCAAAACTTCTCCTGGATCGCAGAAGAAGTGATCTCCCCTGTCCCCTCTTTCCCGGCGCTCTGGCAAAGGACGGCGGGCCGCACCCCGCGTGCGATCCTCCGGGCGTTTGCCAAGGCCATCCCGTTGCTGTTTCTTGAGGCGGCCCTTCTGCTCTCTCCCCGCGTGCTGCGCGCCCAGGATACGCCACGGCTGGTGATAGACGAGGATTGCCAGGCCTTTCGCGTCTCGGAAAACAACGATATTGCGTACGCCGTTTCACACATCAAGCACATCAAGAGACTGATGCTTGAACGCGACGATATCTGGATTGTTACGGCCTCCGGCAAAGTGAAGCACATCATGGATGCCGACAAATTCATGCCCATTCCGCCGGTGGCCGGCTACACCATCAAGTCGCTGGCGTGGT
>JAJXZD010000220.1 GCA_021780215.1 Acidobacteriota bacterium | reverse complement strand
TCCGGGGCTACCACCAAGCCGTAGCTATCCTGGAGATAGGACGGCAGGTAGCCCAGCGGCACGAATTCATTCGTGGGGTCGAAGATCAGCAGTCGCCCCAGTTTTGGATCGTTCACCACAGCGTAGAGGCTGGGATCGGTCACGCTGTCCGGCAGCCGGATGGCCAGAATGGCATGGTTGAAATCGATCGTCGGGTAGGATGGGTGGACGAATCCGCGATTCGTGTCAATCAGCACGTAGTCGGACTCAATGCCGATTTCATGCAGCATCGAGCTGAGCAGCGTGGCTTTGTCTTTGCAATCTCCATACTGGTGGGCGAACACCTCCGCGGCGGGGTGGGGCTGGTATCCTCCGATGCCAATCTCGATCGCGTAATAGCGGATGTTCCGCTGCATGAATTCGGTCAGCGCGCGCATTTTGCCGATGGGGTCGGCGATGCCGGAGGTGAGTTCGGCGACCTTCTGCTTGATCTGCGGCGAGGCGATGCGGCTTGACTGGGTCAGTGAGTCGTACCACAGGCCTACATCGGTCCATGACCCGGTGGTCTTGGCGCGCAGCGCCGGATTGTTCGGAAAATACTTGAATCCCGCCCATCCGGCGACCGACCGCCAGGAGGGCATGTCGCGCTCGATGTCAATCGCCGGCAGATCCCGCACCTCCCAGACATGCTGGCTGGTCCCGGCATCTTGTGGCGGCACGGCCGGATGATTGAACCAAGCGTCCGTGAAATCCCAGCCGACGGGCAAGGCCAGACTGTACCGCGCGTCGCGAACCGGGTCGGTGTCCTGAAACCGCCAGTCGTCCTCGAAGACGAAGGGCCGGTGGCGCTGCACGTACTCGTAGCCGACTACGTTGCCAGGATTGGGCTCGGAGAAAAGCAAGACCTTCTCGTGCAAATCTTCATATATATCCCCATTGAAAAAGCTCCTCTCCATCGCATCCTTTTCCCCTACAGCCAACACTTGGCCGGTGGCTTCGATGGTCCAGGCCTTGAGGGAGAGGATCTTCGTTTCCTTGTCAAAATCCACGGAGACGCCGCGATAGTCCTGGCGGGCCTCCGGGCGCAGCAGCCGGATAGCCCGGCGATAGCGGGTGTCAATCTCGCCATTGCTCTGGACGGTCGTCTGCACGTCGTCGAGGAGGACGACGGCCTTGGTATCCTTCGGATAGTCGGGAAGTTTTTCCGCCGCGGCGGCGCGGAGCCAGTCGGGCGCGTCGTTGTGGCCGGCGCGAGCGCGCGGAGCCCCGCAGAGAACCGCGGCGGCCGCGACCAGCCATGCGGCGCGTCTAATTGGCCTTGGCCAGACTGGTTTTTTGCAGGACCATTCGCCCATTGTCATAGGTTCTCACCGTGTTGAAGAAGGCGCGCAGCGTGGGGTAAGCCTTGACCTCATAGAGAAAGCCATTGACCTCCAGGTGGCGCTTCATCTCGATCGTATCCTTGGCCGGCGCGGCCGAAATGTCGTAAGCCACCGCCTTCAAATCAACGTTGCGCGCGGGCGGCGCCGATTCCACGGCGTATCCAGCGGGCGCGTGGATTTTCAGGTCGTCGCTCTCCTCATAGGGATACGGGAAGTAGACCATGTTGACGCGTGTTTCCGGAAGGAAATCGGCTGCCTCGACGGGCTCGAAGATTTCAACCGGCATCAGCAACTGGCTGAACGAATGGCCTCCGAAAGACGGAATCGTCAGATTGCCCTCGAGGTGAACGGGGCGCTCGATGTCGTCCCAGCCGGAAATCTTGGCGATGGAAAAAGTGGAGCCCGCGGGCAGCCATCTCTTCACCTGATCTTCGAGGTCCTTCGTCCTGCCGGTTTCATCCTCCCGGCGCAGGCTCCGGCGCAGCAGAGCGGCACGCTGCCCCGTGAGATCCACCTGGATCTGGCCGGCCATTGAGCCGGTGTCGCTGATCTGGATATCGCCGGAGCGGACGATGGTGGACTGGGATGCCACGGGATTGGGAATCTCCGTTATCGTGGCGCCGTGCTTATCCACGCGAATGCCGCCCGTGCCGGTCTCATACCAGGGCAGCAGGCCAAAGGGGAAATAGCGCGCGCCGGGATCGAGGTAGTATTCCTGCGAGCCGGCGCGGACCCAAACGATCTCGGTTCGCAGGACAGCCACATCATTCTGCTGGGGAAGAAAAACATCGCTATTGCGCGGCGCGAGGTACACGTCCGTGGCCTCGAATCCGGCGGCCCGCGCCAGTCCGATAAACAACCAGTTGATCTGCCTGCTGGTGGCGTATCCGTGGGCCAGCACGTCCTGGACGTTGTTATTGGGCTTCAAATCCTCCGCTTTGGTCTCCTTCAGCGTTTTGTAATCTTCCGCGTTCAGGTTGCGGACTTGCAGGACGCGCGCGTAGATCTTGCGCAGTTTGATTTCCGGGGAATCGCCTGGCCCGGCGATCTTGGAAAGTTCCTGGCTGAGAGCATCCTTCTTGCCGACAAAGTGCTCCAGATTGCCCGCCCATTTCTTCGCATACGCATTCCAGTACTTCTGAGCAGGGTCCGTCGCAGGAGGATCGTCGGGATTCCGGTAATAGAATTCCACGCGCGCCTCGAGCGGCCGCTCCGGAGGCATGAGCGGCTCCTGTATGAGGGCCGGAATGTCGCGCGCCTCCATGGTGTAGCTCCCGTCAACCTTCTGCTGCAACTGCGCGCTGGCGGGCAGCATAAGGGTGCGGGCCATCGGCGTCAAGCCAGACCCGTTTCCGGTGAAGGGAATGTAGGTGAAATGAGCCGCGCGGGTATACAGAGGTTGCGTCACCGTCCAGGCGTAATCGTGGACGTAGTCGGGCTTGCCTTGCGTCATATACTTGTACTCGATGATGCAGCCGGGGGTGACGTCCGGCAGCGTGAACGTCTTAGCCAGGACCCTGATCCCACCGGCCTTCACCACCGTGGCTTCCAGAGCTTTGCCGGTGAAGTTGACAATGGTGCCGTCGGGGCGAATGGTGCGCCCCACGATGTAGGGGACACTCTGTGACTCCTTGACGAAATCCACCTCCACGTGGCCTTGCTCGGTCCCCTTCTGCGTGAAAACCTTGATCCGGAAATACTCCTCATCCGTGTCGCCGCCCTCGGTCACCTTCGAGGCGTCCACTACATTTTCCCGGTAGAGAATCATGGCATCCGCGCCCGGCTGCTTGGGATTGTCCTTCATCGCCAGGTCCTCGGGCGAGACCGGCAGCCACCCGTTTGCGGCCCGGGCGGCGGGGCCAAGCCCGAAGAGGAGCAAACATGCGGCGAAGCTCCGAAGAGTCCTTCCGTTTGGAGACATGGGAAGCATCGTCCCTTTCCGCACCGCCGGTGAATTCAGGGGGAAGCGCCGCCCCTCCGGCTTGCAAACGCGGGGTCTAATTCCCATACAGTGAATTGTGGCTGATGCTACGTCGCCCCGTTGCGCGTGTCAATAGTGCTGTCGTTGCACCCGAAGCTCCGGCGCGCGCCCTTGCCTCCGTGTGGGCCCGAGTGGTACCTTGCCGCGCTGGCTTGCGGCCCGCCTGGCCGTTGTTGGGCGCCTATCAGGGGAGGAGAACGTGGGCACAAAATCCTGGAGCTCCACCGCACCGCCCGGCAAATTTCGGCCATACGTGGGAGACGAGGAGCGTCTTCGCGAATTCAGCCTGCGGGCCGTTGTGCTGGGCGCGCTGTTTGGAATTCTTTTTGGCGCGGTTTCCGTGTATGTGGGCTTGCGCGCGGGGCTGACGGTCTCCGCATCCATCCCCATCGCTGTGCTTTCGATCAGCATCCTGCGGGCCTTCGGCCGCTCGTCCATCCTCGAAAACAACATCGTGCAGACGACCGGCTCGGCCGGCGAGAGCGTGGCCGCGGGCGTGATCTTCACGATTCCGGCGCTGATCTTTCTCGGCTTTTCGCTCAACACCGAATACTGGCGCATCTTCTTTCTCGCCCTGCTGGGCGGATGGCTGGGCGTGCTGTTCATGATTCCGCTGCGGCGGCAGCTCATCGTCAAGGAGCACGGCAACCTCACCTTTCCCGAGGGGACGGCGTGCGCGGACGTGCTGGTTGCCGGGGAGCGCGGCGGGTCGTTTGCCGGACGCGTGTTCTGGGGGCTGGGCCTTGGCGGCGTTTACACCTTCTGCATGAATACGCTCGGCCTGTGGCCGGTGCAGCCCGAATACCAACCGGAGTGGCTCCCCGGGGCGTCGTTTCGCGCCGCCATTACCTCCGAATATCTCGGCGTCGGGTACATCATAGGGCCGCGCGTGGCCGGCACGCTGTTTGCCGGTGGTGTGATTTCCTGGCTGGTGCTGATGCCGGCGATCCGCTTTTTCGGGTCGCTGGCTCCCGCCATCCCGCTTTATCCCAGCACCGTGCCTATCCCCCAGATGACCCCGGACATGCTGTGGGCCAGCTACATCCGCCCCATGGGCGCCGGAGCAGTGGCTGCCTCCGGCCTGATCACCCTGATCAAGACCACGCCGACGATTTTTTCCGCCCTGGCCGCGGGGTGGAGGGACGTGCGCGCAAAGCAAGCCGCACTCGTGGAAAAGACCCGCACGGAACGCGACCTTTCGATGAAGGTCGTGGTGGTGGGCTCGGCCGTGATCGTGGCCATGATGTGGGCGCTTCTGAAATTCAAGCCGATCCCCGGGGCGCAGACGGGCGTCCTGGCCAATCTGGTCGCCGCGCTTTTCGTGGTGGTGTTCGGATTTTTGTTTGTCACGGTGGCCTCGCGCATCAGCGGGCTGATCGGCAATTCCTCGAACCCAGTCAGCGGCATGACCATCGCCACGCTGATGGCCACCTGCGCGATGTTTCTGGTGATGCACTGGACGGCCAATGCCTATGCCGCACTGGCGTTGACCATCGGCGGCGTGGTGTGCATCGCCTCGGCCATCGCCGGAGCCACGTCGCAGGATTTGAAGACGGGGCATCTGGTGGGCGCCACGCCCTACTGGCAGCAGATCAGCCTGGTGATCGGAGTGGCCGTATCGTCGCTGGCCGTGGGAGGGACGCTGATTCTGATGAACGTCGGGCTGGCCCAGTACAAGCCGGCGCAAATCCCGCTCGATATCGCGCACCTGCCGGCGGGCGTCGAGCGGCAGGCCAGCGAGTTCGCCTATCAGGGCCGGTCCTACGTTCTGGTCAACGCGATTGGCTCGCGCGAAATTCCCGATGGAAAATATCTCTACGATCCGGCGACGGGGCGCATCGAGGTGCAATGGGTGCAGGGAATCGGCAGCGACCGCGCGGCGGCTCCGCAGGCCCGCTTGATGGCCACGGTGATCAGCGGGATTCTGAACCAGCGTCTGCCCTGGCATCTGGTTTTTCTCGGCGTCTTCCTGGTGATCGCTGTCGAGTTGCTGGGGATTCGCTCCCTGCCTTTTGCCGTGGGCTCGTATCTCTCGATTGCCACAACCATGGCGATGTTTGTGGGAGGGGTGGTGCGCTGGCTGGCCGAGCGCGGCATGGAGAAGAAGGCCGGAGCGGAAAGCGAAGTCAGTCCCGGATCGCTCTATGCCAGTGGGCTGATTGCCGCCGGCGGCGTCTTTGGCCTGCTGGCCATCATAATCAATCTGCTGCAGGACCCGGAGCTCAGCCGCAGGCTGCCGCACTGGACGGTCGCTCTGCTGCGCTTACCCTGGCCGGCGGGAATGTTCGCCTTCGGCGTGCGCTTTTTGCCGCACATAAGCCAGAAGGACGGGCTGGGCGTGGCGCTCTTCGCTTTGCTGGCAGCCACGCTCCTGATTTCGGCGCGGAAGCCCATGAATCGGGCGTGAGTGCCCTGGGAATTATGCGGCGGGCGGAGAGGCCGGCGCACCGCTACTTGGCTTCGCGGAGAAACCGCGCAGACTCCTCCGGCGGCGTGGGATTGATGTAAAAGCCGGTGCCCCACTCGAAGCCCGCCACCTTGGTGAGCTTGGGCATCACCTCGATGTGCCAATGGTAATGGTCGTTGATCTCTTCGCTGATCGGCGAGGTGTGCACCACGTAGTTGTAAGCCGGGAACTCGAGTGCCGCATCCAGACGGCCCAGAAAATCGTGCAGGACCCGCGCCCGGCTGGCATACCGCGCCGCG
>JAJXZD010000083.1 GCA_021780215.1 Acidobacteriota bacterium | reverse complement strand
CGCCGTGCGTGAGTTGCTGGCTCGAGGGGCTGCCGCGGGACTTGTCCCGGCGTCCTTTCAGGTGGAGTTCCTTTCCTGAGGGCGGCTGGCCGCCGCTCGTCATACGCGCCGGCGGGTGGAGATGGCATAGAGTCCGGGAAACTCTCTAGCACCCCATTGAATCGAGAGGCAGCGCGGGCTTGAAGGATCCGGATAGGATTGCCGACCATGAGGCATGACGCCGCCAGTTCCTCCGCAACGTGGGCCTCCTCCCATCCGGGGGGTGGGCGGAGATGGGGCCTTCGCGGCCACCGGCATCCCCGCATCAGGCTGCAGAGGCTCTTTTCCGGGCGAGCGACGCATAAACAGCAGATATCACGCTGGCTCCTGGTCGCTGTCCTGGGGGGCCTCGGAGCCGCCTGGATGCTCTTTGGCTATTTTGCCCGTTGATTCAGCGCGCGAGCGCCCCGCTTCGTGCCTCGCTCTCCCACTTTCGTGTTCTCCATCGGAATAACGAGTTGCACATCGTATTGACGCCGTCGCGATTTCCGCCGACCATGGGGATGCTTGGGCGAAGGGCAGGTGGGTGATGATGCAGCGGGTTCTCTCGACATACCGGTATGTCAACCAGCCGTTGACGGCAGCGGTATTGCGCGGCATCGCGCAGGCAGGAATCACGGGCGTGGAGATATTCTGCGCGGGAGGCCATTTCGACTATCGGTCGCCGCAAGTAGTCCAGGAACTTGCCGCAGCTCTTGCCGAGCTTGGCCTGGTCCTGCATTCGTTGCACTCTCCCACGGAGCGCGATTCGTCTTCCGGCCGCGTCAATGGCATTCCCATCTCAATCTCCGACCCGGAGCGCATCCGGCGGCTGGACGCCGTTGATGAAACCAAACGCGCTCTGGAAGTGGCGGATAGGATTCCATTCCGGTACCTCGTGCAGCACATGGGTAGCGGCCGACAGGCGGCAGACCCAAGGAAACTCGACGCGGCCTTCGCCTCGCTCGAAAATCTTGCTGTGTTCGCGAAGGAACGCGGGGTGACGATCGCAATCGAAAACAAGCCGGACGAGTTAGGCTCCCCGGCGTCACTGGTGCAATTTCTCAAGGAGACGCATCTGCACTCCTTGCGATTCTGCTTCGACACGGGCCATGCTCACATCGATCCGGGCATCGGGCCAGCCCTCGAATTGATGGGCGACCGCATCGTGACTGCCCACCTGCATGACAATCATGGCGAAAAGGACGAACACCTCCTCCCGTTCGAGGGCAGTATTGATTGGGATGTCTTGCTGCATGCGTTCGCGAAGACAGCCGAAAGGCCCTCGCTGGTTCTCGAGTTGAAGGAGCGCGCTGCGGGCGCCGCGGCGGCCGCGGAGATGCGCGCGGCCTTCGACAAGATCGAAGCCCGTCTCGGAGATTCGCGCGCCGATTCCCGGTGAGGTAAGACATGGGTGGAGCACGGCTGGGAAGGTGGCTGCCGCGCCTGCTTGCTGCGCGAGACACACCCTCAATGATTGTGATTTCTGACAAAACACGCCCCGTCTATTCTTAAAGAGCTCTGGCGGAGGCACGGGGCTCGAGAGGCTGAATTCGCATGGCGGAAAAGATCCGCATCATCGGCGTGCCAATGGACCTGGGTGCCAGCCGCCGTGGCGTAGACATGGGGCCCTCGGCCCTTCGCGTGGCGGGACTGCAAGCCCGGCTGAAGCAGTTGGGACGGGCCGTCGAAGACATTGGCAACGTGCGTGTCCGGCAGCCCGAGGAGCAGCATTTTGGAGAGAAGAACGCCAAATATCTCGGGGAAATTTCGGAGACGTGCCGGGATGTGGCAGAAGTGGTCCGCCGGGCCATCGAGGAGGGCTGCATCCCCCTGGTGCTGGGCGGGGACCATTCGATAGCGACAGGCACGGCGGCGGGCGTGGCAGCCCATTTCCACAAGAATTCGAAGCGGGCCGGAATGATCTGGCTCGATGCGCACGGAGACATGAACACGCCAGAGACTTCGCCATCAGGCAACGTCCACGGGATGCCGCTGGCTTCGATCATGGGCTACGGGCCGCCGGAGCTCACCGGCCTGGCCGGCTTTTGTCCGATGATCGAGCCGAGGAACGTGTCGCTGGTCGGCGTGCGCGATCTGGATTCCAAGGAGCGGCGGTTGGTGAAGGAATCGGGCGTGCATGTCTTCACCATGCGTGACGTCGATGAGCGCGGGATGCGGGAAGTGATGGCCGAGGCACTGCGCTTCGCCGCCGACGACACCGCGGGCATTGCCGTCAGCCTGGACATGGATTTTGTGGACCCGTCCGACGCGCCGGGCGTGGGGACGCCGGTGCGCGGTGGCGCAACGTACCGAGAGGCGCATCTGGCAATGGAAATGATCGCGGACAGCCGCATGATGGTCTCCCTCGAATTGGTGGAAATCAATCCCGTCATTGATCTGCACAACACGACGGCCACTCTGGGAGTCGAGCTGGTCCTTTCCGCTCTAGGCAAGAAAATCCTATGAAGAGTGTGTGCTCCTGCATGATATCGAGAACAGAAAAGGCAGCAGGGATATGAATGCGTCAAAACGGCTGCGCATTGGCGTCATCTTCGGCGGACGTTCGGGAGAGCACGAGGTTTCCCTGGCCTCTGCCGCGTCTGTGATTCGCGCGCTCGCCCCGGAGAAATACGAAACCGTTCCCATCGGAATCACCAAGGAGGGCCGGTGGTTGGCCGGCATCGGTGCGCAAAAGATGCTTTCCGAAGTGTTAAAGACCGGCGAGGCCGTGACCCTGCCGGCTGACCCAACGGCCGCGGGCCTTCTTCGTCTGACTCCGGGCGGCGAGCGCTCCGGAATGAATTTGGATGTAGTTTTCCCCGTGTTGCACGGGACATTTGGGGAGGATGGAACGGTGCAGGGCCTGCTCGAACTGGCTGGGCTGCCCTATGTGGGCCCGGGCGTTCTCGCCTCAGCCGTGGGCATGGACAAGGATGTTCAGAAGCGGCTTTTCGCGCAGGCAGGATTGCCGATTGTCCCGTTTCTTGCCGTGCAGCGCTCAGAATGGGAGCGGCAGCCGAAAAGCGTCCTGGCACTGGTCAGAAAGAAGTTTCGTTTTCCCGTTTTCGTAAAGCCGGCGACACTGGGCTCCTCTGTCGGGATGACGCGCGTGGCCAAGCCCGGAATGCTGGCCGCCGCGATAGACCTGGCGGCGGAGTATGCGATGAAAATTCTGGTGGAGCGTTGTGTGACGGCACGGGAAATCGAAGTGGCCGTGCTGGGCAATGACGATCCGCACGCCTCGATTCCAGGGGAAATCATTCCGCACCGGGAGTTCTACGATTACGCGGCCAAGTACCTTGAATCGGGGACCCGGCTGCTTATTCCGGCCGCGCTGACCAAGCGGCAGGCCGCCACATTCCAGGACTTCGCCGTGCGAGCGTTTCGCGCCCTGGACGGGGCGGGGATGGCGCGCTGCGATTTCTTCCTCGAGCGCCGCACCGGGAATATTTTCATCAACGAGATCAATACAATTCCCGGCTTCACTTCGATCAGCATGTACCCGAAGATGTGGGAGGCGTCGGGGCTGCCATATCCGCAGCTGATTGACCGGCTCATCGAGCTCGCGCTGGAAAGGCATCGCGAAAAAGCGAGGGTCAAGTACTCGATTGATCTTCCGGCGGGAGCTGCCGGGGCCCTTGAAGGATAGGGAAGGGAATTTTCTGCCAGCGCGACAGACGGCTTGACACCTCGCGGAGCGAACCCTTAGCATCGTGAATGGTTTTCAGGCCGGCGTAGCTCAGTGGCAGAGCGAGGGTCTCATAATCCCTAGGCCGTGGGTTCGATTCCCCCCGCCGGCACCATAACATTTTCGAATGACTTACAACGGCCCGCATCTGGTTTCCTGTTCCGCTCGAACCCGCAGGGGGAATGGCAGTCCTTCCCGCAAATACAATCCTCAACATGGCCTTGACTTATGCAGCGGGGCCGTATTAGCTAGCACGTTCCAATCTTTTAAGGGGAGCCTCATATGAGGAGAATCCGTTTGTGGAGTTGCGCCGCGGCGATGCTGATGCTTGCGGCGTGGGCGGTGAGCCGAGAGGGGGCGATCGCCGCTCCGGCGGCGGGACAGCAGGCCGACGCGGGGAAAGCGGCGGGAACTGAGAAGCCGGATCCTGCGGCTACCATGACCGCCAAGCAGATCGCCGAGGGCAAGGAGCTTTTCCAGGGATCGTGCGGCGAATGCCATGGAGTGGACGGCAGCGGAGCTGTCGGCCCGAACCTTCATGGGGTTGCGCAAAAGCGGGGAGATCAGGATCTCTTCTCCGTGATTCGCAATGGGATTCCGGGCACGGGCATGGCCCCGGTGATGTCGCTCAACGACCACCGCGCCTGGGAGGTCATCGCCTACCTCCGGACGCTGGGCCCGTCGAAGGATGAGATGGCGGTCACAGGCGATCCGGCGAAGGGGCATCAGCTGTACAACGAGAACGGCTGCGCCACCTGTCATTCGATTGGCGGACAGGGTGGGACAGTGGGACCGGATCTCTCCCAGATCGGAAATATGCGAGCGCCGAAGTATCTGCTTGACCTGCTCCGCGATCCCGGTGCGCACCCGCCCGCGGACACCGCATTGCCCGAGCGCGGGCAGTTCACCGGATACATGGTGACCCAGGTGATCACCAAGAGCGGGCAGGAGGTGACCGGAATTCGCGTGAACGAGGACACCTTCACGATTCAATTGCGGGACGTTGCGGGGCACTACTATTCGTTTAACAAGGCGGATCTGAAATCGCTGAAGGAAGAGCCGGGGAAGAGCGTCATGCCGAGCTTCGCGAATCTCCCGCCCGGCCAGTTGGATGATTTAGTCGCATACCTTTCCGGCTTGAAGGGGGCCCAATGAAGATCGCACGCTACGCGGCGGTGCTGGCGCTGCTGCTGCCGTTTACCTGCTTTGCACAAGTCACCTATCAGCGCCTCGAAAATTCCGACCGCGAGCCGCAAAACTGGCTGACGTACGGCGGGAACCTGGCGGCGCAGCGATTCTCCGGTTTGGAGCAGATCAATCCTGCGAACGTCGGATCCCTGAAAGTCGCCTGGGTATATCAAATGCGGGGCGGGGCGCTGGAATCCACGCCCATCGTCGTCGATGGAATCATGTATGTGACCGAGCCTCCGAGCACGGTCACAGCCCTCGACGCGCGGACCGGCAAGGCGCTCTGGCATTATTCGCCGCCCATCCCCCGGGACTTGGTGGCTATCGGACTGTTCCCTACGAACCGGGGCGTAGCGGTGCTGGGCGGGGAGGTTTATGTGGCAACGATTAATGCCCATCTGATTGCCCTCGACGCCAAGAGCGGGACGGTCCGCTGGAACGTCGAGATCGCAAACAACAAGCGGGATGGGTATGCCATCACCCAGGCGCCGCTGGCCATCAACGGCAAGATCATCGTGGGCGTGGGGGGCGGTGAGGCGGGCGCGCACGGTTTCCTGAGCGCTTACGACGCGAATGATGGCAAGTTGCTCTGGCGACTTTATACTGTCCCGACAAAACCCACTGACCCCGGCGCCGACACTTGGGCGAACGGGAGCTGGTCGAATGGAGGCGCAACGACCTGGAACACCGGCTCCTACGACCCCGAACTCAACACGGTCTACTGGGGAACCGGCAATCCCGCTCCGGATTGGAACGGCGAAGGGCGCATGGGCGACAATCTGTTCACCTGCTCGCTCATCGCCGTCGATGCGAATACCGGCAAGATGAAATGGTATTTCCAGTTCTCGCCCCACGAAACTCACGATTGGGACTCTTCCGAGCCGCCGGTTTTGTTTGACGCGAAGGTGGACGGAAGGCCGCGTAAGCTGGTGGCGCTTGCCAACCGCAACGCGTTCTATTACGTGCTGGACCGAGTGACCGGCCAGTTCATCACCGGTGTGCCCTTCGCGAAGCAGACCTGGGCGAAGGGTCTCGACGCCAAGGGCCGCCCGATCAAGATGCCGGCCAAGGACATCGAGCCGAGCGTCGAGGGAACGCTTGTCTACCCAACGTTGACCGGCGCAATTAACTGGACCAGCCCCTGCTACAGCCCGCTGACC
>JAJXZD010000156.1 GCA_021780215.1 Acidobacteriota bacterium | reverse complement strand
CGTTGGTTCGCAAATGCTCCCGGCGGTGTTCGACCAGACCACCATTGACGTTCAGGCAAACGAGTACACCTTCCGTGCCAGCGGCTCGGTGCAGAAATTCGACGGCTACCTGGCCGTCTACCAGGCCGTGAAGGAAGACGAGGAAAAAGAGGACGAGGCTGATTCCGAGAGCCGCGCGCTGCCGCGCGTGAGCGAAGGCGAGGCGCTGCGCCTGGAAACGATCCGGCCCGAGCAGCATTTCACCGAGCCGCCGCCGCGCTATACCGAAGCGACTCTGGTGAAGGAGCTCGAGGAAAAAGGCATCGGCCGGCCCTCGACCTACGCCTCGATCATCTCGACCATCGTGGAGCGCGAATACGTGCTCAAGAACCAGGGCCGCTTCACGCCCACGCTGCTCGGCGAACGCGTCAGCAGCCTGCTGGTGAAGAGCTTCGAGGATATCTTCGACGTCGGCTTCACCGCGCGGATGGAGGAAGAGCTCGACGAGATCGAGGAAGGCAAGCTCCCCTGGCGCGACTCGGTGAAAGAGTTCTGGGACCGCTTTGCGGTAGACCTGAATAAGGCTGCCGACAACATGGCTTCCTATAAGGCCGGGATCCCCACGGGAGAAAAGTGCGAGAAGTGCGGCCAGGGCGAGCTTCTCGAGCGCATCAGCCGGCACGGATTTTTCCTGGGCTGCTCGCGCTATCCGGAATGCGACTACACGCGCGATCTCTCCGATGCGCCCATGGATTCCGAGGCCGCCACGACAACGCAATACTGCGACAACTGCGGCAAGGAGATGGCCATCAAGCGCGGGCGATTCGGCACGTTCCTCGCCTGCACCGGCTACCCGGAATGCAAGACGACCCGGCGGCTGGCGAGCGGCACCCAGAAACCCTCGCAGCCGGATGTGCCGCTCGATGAAAACTGCCCCGATTGCGGCCAGCAACTCCTGCGCCGTCATGGGCGCTACGGCGAGTTCATCGGCTGCCGGAACTACCCGAAGTGCAAGTACACTCGCCCGGTCACGCTCGGAATCAAGTGCCCGAAATGCGGCGAGGGGGAATTTGTGCGGCGGGGCTCATCCAAGGGACGCGGCGGGCGGGCCCGGATTTTCTATGGCTGCAGCCGCTACCCGGACTGCGATTTCACGACGCCGCATCAGCCTATCGCCGAGCCGTGCCCGCAATGCGGCGCGCCCTTCATCGTCGAGAAGCGCACCAAGCAGGGCAACTTCCGCGCCTGCATCAAGGAAGGCTGCGATTGGGAAGCCCCGGCCCCGGAGAGCCAAGAGGCCGCGGCCGCGCTTGAGCCGCAGCCCGTCGGCGCGGGGGCTGGCGGCCCTGCTAAGTCCTGACCTGCGAGACTTCAGAGAGACTAGCAATTCGTTTATGCCCGGAGCGCTTCGGGAGCAATTCTCGCTTCCTCCAAGAACACTTTGGCACCACGGGACCGCCGGCGTTAGAATGCCGCTGAGAGCAGGCGTCCTGACCGCAAGGTTCGAAACACGCCTGAATGGTGCTCAAAGGAGGGGTGATGAAAATCGCAAAGTTTGCGGGAGCCGCGCTCGGGTTGCTGATTCTTTTCCCGGCGCAGCGCGCCCTATGCTCACCGCATCCCGCTGCTGGAGAGAAAGAAGCGCCGGCAGCAAAGAATGCGGCCACCTCTTCAGCCAGCTCGAAGGACGGAATCCCCCTTCCGCAGGTCCCGCGCATCACGGCGGAAGAAACCCGGCAGTTGATGGAAAAGAAGTCGGGGATCGTGCTCGTGGATACCGATGACAGCTTGACCTACAGCACCGAGCATATTCAGAGCGCCATCAATATTGCCTACGATCCAACCGTGGACGCCCAGGACCGGGGAACGATCCTTTCCGCTCTGCCCGGGGACAAGCTAATCATCTTCTATTGCAACTGCCCGCACGAGGAGGACAGCGCCCCGCTGGTCCTCGAAATGTGGCAGCTCGGCTATGACCGCGACAAGGTCAAGGCGCTCCAGGGAGGTCTGTCGCGCTGGGAACAACTCCACTATCCCCTGGCCGGCTCTTCCCAGAAGCCCTCCACCAAAGAGGGAAGATAGCGGACACCTCGCCCGCTCCGGTGAGGCCAGGCAGGCAAGAATAGCGTCTGCGGGCTATTGCGCGCGGGCGGCCGCGACCCACTCGACAGTCTTTTTCAGGCCCCCAAAGGTATAGAAGTGCAGCCCGGCGATGCCAAGAGGCGCCTTGGACGCATCTCCGCCCGGAGCCGCAGCAAGAACCTCGCGCAGGATGGGCTCAGGGTTGTGGTCGGTGATCAGCTTGGCAAACGATGCTGATTTCGTTAGGACGCGAATCGAATTTCCCACCCCGCAGTGCAACGCATAGCGCGTGAGTGTGGCGATCCCGGCGGGACCGGCCAAGCCTATGCGCGCGGGAACGCTGACCCCCATCCCGCGGATACGTCCGAGCCAGTCCACGATCGGCTGGCCCTCGAAACAGAACTGCGTGACGATGCGAACCTGCAGGCCCGCGCGCGCTGCGTAGCTGGTCTTGGCAACCATGGCTTCGTCCAAAGTCTTGTCGGGAATTCTGGGATGACCTTCGGGAAACCCTCCCACGTCGGCGCGCAGGATGTTGTGCTTCTGCAGCAGGCCTGACTCCATCACCTTGAGGCTGGAATCGAAAGGCCCGGCAGGCTCGTCGCGGTCGCCACCGATCAGCAGCACGCGGTCCACGCCGGCTTCGGAAACAAAGCGCCCCAGAAGGTCATCCAGTTGCGCGGGGTTCTGCACATGGCGCGCTCCAATATGCGGGACGGGAATCAGTCCGCCCTTGCGCAGCGTCGCCGCCGGAGCCACCGCCTGATACGGGTCTTCGCCGGGAATCCAGGTGAGATACACCTCGGAGCCTTTCTCCAGGCGCTCGACGCACCCATTGATAATCTTCGGCTCCCGCGGGCTGACCTCGACGGAGTAGCCGCGCAGGATTTGCGCCATGCCGGGTATGCCGGCCGGAGAATCGGACATCTAGCACCTCGTTGATTATTCCCGGACCATGCCGGGAGAATTTTGCCTTGCACCATGAGGGCTCGATGTTGCGTGCCCCCGCGGGCGGGCGAATCACCTTGAGTCAAAGCATACAGTGTGCGAAAAGATGCCCCGCCGCGTCAAGCGCTCAGAGCAGGAATCATCCGCGAAGCGGCTTTTCGGCGGCCCGCGTTTCGATGTAGGCTTGGCGGCGGATGTAACGCGCATCCGAGGGGGAGGCCATGTCCGGAAAAACCACACTGCTTTGCGCGATCGCCGCCATGGGCGCGGCGGCGTTGTTCGCGGCCACTTTCACGAACCGGGCGCTCCCGCAGCAGGGCGGCGCAGGAGCGCAAGCCGCGTGCGACCGCGCTTGCCTGGACGGATTCGTCAATCAATATCTCGACGCGCTGGCTGCCAACGATCCTTCGCGCTTGCCTCTGGCCCAAAGCGTGAAGTTCACCGAGGACGGCCAGCGGCTCGACCTGGGCGATGGGCTGTGGGGCACGGCCACGGGGCGCGGCACGTACAAATTCTACATGGAGGACCCGGAGGCGGGCGAAGCAGCGTTCTTCGGCACGATGCGGGAAGCCGGCGAGCCAGTCATCTTGGCGCTGCGATTGAAAATCGAGAGGCGAAAGATCGCGGAGGCGGAGACTATCGTCGTGCGCGATGTCCAGGACGCGGAAAATCTGGAGAAGCGAGGGCATCCCGACCCGCTGTTCCAGGAGGCGATTCTTCCCGCGGACCGGCTTTCGCGCGCGGAACTGGTTCGCATCGCCAATCTGTATTTCTCCGGCATGCAGCGCGACGACGGGAAGGGCGACTACTCGTTTTTCGCCAGCGACTGCGACCGCGTCGAAAACGGCTCGGAGGCCACCAATAACCAGGAAGTCCGCAACAGCAGCGTGATCGCAACGCAAAGCAATTCGGTGGAGAAAGCCTCGCGGAGCCGCTCGAACCTGACCTATTCCGCGTCGTGGGGCTGCGCGGAGCAGTTCCAGTCCGGGCTGCTGCATTTCGTGACACGGATTCGCGACCGGCGCTTCGTCGTGCTCGATCGCGAGCGCGGCGTTGCCCTGGCGTTCGGTTTCTTTGACCATGCCGCCGGAAAGACGCGCACGTTCCAATTGCCCGGCGGCCGAACCGTGACCTCCGGCCCCACCACTCCGTGGACGTGGGAGATCGCCGAAGCCTTCAAAGTGGAGCAGGGGAAAATCCGGCGGATCGAGGCCGTCTATCACCGGGCCCCGTATGGCATGAATTCGGGATGGAGCACTTGGCGGGACTCGATGTCCACGCGCGCGAGATGGATCTCGGTGTGGGCGAAGCCGTAGCCATTCGCACAAGAAAATCCGCTGCTGGGCAGGAATCAACCGCGAAGACCGTCCGGCATGCGGCGCTGCGCGTGTCTTCCGCCGCGCGCTTCTCCGGCGGCAGATGCGGGTTCGACCCGGACGTTTTCCCCGTGCCGCATCCTATACTCTGGGGGCAGGGCCGGAGAGGTGGCAATCCATGCCTGGAGCAGGAAGAGCAAAGCGTTGGCGGGAATGTGCAGATTGAAATCAACGAGGCTGTGGAGCAGCAGACCGCCCACGGCGGCGATCGCCCCGCCGTGCAAGGCCCGCGAAAAGAAACCCTGCTCGGTCTCGAATTGTCTGCGCGCTTCACGGTAGAAGAGCCAGAGAAACGCCACACCACAAATACCACCGAGAACGCCGGTTTCCGCCAGCATTTCGAGGTAGTCATCGTGAACATGGTCCACGAGCTTTCCGTCGTAGGCGGTTTCAAATCGGGGGAATACATCTACCAGCGTTCCCAAGCCGCTTCCGGCGACCGGAAAATGGAAGAAGATCCGGAGAGCGCCCTGCGCCATGGTAATGCGGCGCGCCATCGTGACTTCCGGAGTGCCCAGCTTGGAAAATCGCTCCATTGCTCTTTCGGCACCCACCCAGGCGATCAGCGACAGGGCCGCCAGAGCCGCGGTTCCCAGGGCGAGCCAGCGCGGCCTGCGATGCAGCGCCACGCGGGACTTCGCTGCCAGGATTGCAAGGAGCCCAATTTCAAACACCAAACCGATAATCCCTCCCCGGGAGCTTGACAGCACTACCGCGCTGATAGGCACAATCGTCAGCAAGGTCAGCAAGGGGAAGAGCTCTCGTCGCGCCCCTCGGAAGATGAACAGCGCCAGACCGATGGGCAGCGTGAGTTCGACGAACCCGGCGAAGTGATTGCGGTTTATGTATGGCCCAAACGGCTGAACAGGCACCTTCAAGCCGCTCGCCCAATAGAGTTCGTTGCCTGCCGTGAAATGCTGAATGATGGCGAACAGCGACACCGTAAAACAGAGCACAATCACGAACCACGCCAGCCGCACCATATCCTTCCGCGCTTGAAATGCCTGGGCAAGCAGAAAGAAAACCATGAAATAGGACAGCCATCTCAGCAATTCCACGCGCGTCAGGAAGGGGTACGCGGAGATCCGCAGCGCGATCTGCACGATGCCGATGGCGAGAAAGCCCAGCAGCGGCCAGTTCAGCGGGCTCCATTCCATCGCTCCGGAGGATTGGCGCCGGGCCACCAGCGCCCACCAGAGCAACAGCGCCGCCGCTCCGATTTCGAGCACTGACTGCGACCAGACGGCGACCGCCCCGAAGCTCGCCACTCCAAAGGCCAGCAGCAGGCACAGCCCGATGCGCAACGTCCTCATTGCGGAGGTTGCTCCTGCTCCGTCCCCGCAACGGCAGGCACGAGCGAGACATCCGCCACCCATGCCGTTCCGCTCAGGCGGTTTTCAAACAGCCGGCTTGGCGCACGAAACAGCCGGATGATCAGAAAATGTGTCTCCGGACCGGTGGTGAGGTCCGCGTCGAGGGGAGTCCAGGGGTGCGTGGCGGTGTCGACGGTGACGAAGCGGAAGCCCGCCGCGCCGCCCGCGAGGCCGCCGCCGGCGACGACGAACGCGCGCTGCTCGTTCGAGGCCGCCACCGTGATGCGGGCCACGATCGTGTTGTTCTGGCCGGCCGGCGTCACGCCGACGAGGAGGTTACCGGCCGAGGCCCCGAGGCCGTCGTCCGCG
>JAJXZD010000013.1 GCA_021780215.1 Acidobacteriota bacterium | reverse complement strand
CACGTCTTTGACATTACCAACCATGCCCCTCCCCCTGGCCGAACAGGTTGCATCTTTGGAAGCCGCGGGCGACGCCGTTTGCCCATGCCAGCATCCTGCGCTTACTATAAGGGCTAGCGGTGCTTTCAGTGGGAGAGCAGCACCATGAGAATCGCACAGTGGGGATTGCTCGCGGCCTTGTCGTTTGCTCCTGCGACCGCCCTTTCCGCAAACCAGGGCGACCAAGCGGCCTCGTCCGAGAAGACTGCGCAGACCGGCACGGTGGCCGAAGCTGCTCGGCGCGCGCGGGAACAAGAAAAGAAAGCGCAGGCCAAGCCCCCCAAAGTCTGGACCAACGACAATATCCCCCGCGAAGGCAGCCTCAACGTGATCGGGCAGCCGGCCGCGCCCTCCGCACAACCTTCCGCCAAGGCTCCCGCAACCCAGCCTCCTCCAACATCCGAGGAAATATCCGCCCTCAAGCGGGAGCTCGCGTCGGCCAAGGATGAGTTGCAGTCCGTGAAAACCGATCTCGACATTACTCAGCGGAAATATGCCCTCGACGAGAGAACCTATTACGGCACGCCAAATTTCGCCGCCGATACGGCCGGGGCCGCGGCCCTGAAGGACGAACAAGCCGAGATCGAGACAAAGAAGAAGGACGTGGAAGCCGCGCAAAAGAAAGTGGATGAGCTGAAAAGCAAACTGGAAAAGGCCTCGGCTCAGAAGGCCGGCAGTTCCGGCGGTCCGTAGCCGGCGTAGCCGGGTTTTCGCGGAATCTTTGAGGCAGAAACCCACCCACAACTAATAGTGCCAGTTTTTTCTTGACACACTAAGAGCCGCGACGCACACTCCCGCCAGATTTCGCGGCCTGTTTTGGCACGCAATCCGCCGCCCCCGGCAGCGAGGGGTTCCTCGCCGCAAAGGGCCGCGCATTCTGTGAGGAGTGACGATGGCTTACCCTCCCGGCTGGACCGTGCAGTGCTTGAATGCAGGATGCGCCTCGCGCGGACACTGGCTGCGCCTGGAAGAGGAAGCGCGAGAGACGTGCGGCAGTTGCGGAGCTCCGCTCAATCGCGTGCCCCCTCCACTCGCGCCGCGCTCCCGGATTCGCCTGCGCCCGCTGGCGCGGCTTCGTCCTCTCGGGCGCCCACGCTGAGCGTGCTGCAAAACGAGTTCCCCGCAAGGCGGCCCTTCAGGCCGAAAAAAAGATGAGCGGCCGGTGGGGGTGCCGGCCGCTCGTGGGCATGGGGGTGATGGAGGTGCAGCAACCCGGGGCCGCTGCCAGGCGCCGGCTGCCGTGAAGGTTTCCCTCCCTGGACTTCCGCCGGGCACCGCATAAGCCCCGAATCCGAGATCAGTTTGCCCGCAAGCCTCGCCGCGGTCCATGGGCCATTCGTTCATCCGGTCCGGTACGGATGTACTACCGCGCAAGACACCGTCCCGCACCCCGGCCTCGCATGCGCCCAGGGTGTTTTGCGGCTGGGGCGGCGAATGGTATACGATAGCCGGCCCATGAACGAAGGGACCGCACCCAAGCCGGGCGAAACCGCCGATGAAATGCTGTGGGGCTTCTGGTATCCGGCTCTGCGCAGCGAGGAATTGCGCGGGCGGAAGCTGGCGCGAGCCATGCTGCTCGAAACGCCGCTGGTGCTGGGGCGCGACGCCGTCGGAAAGCCCTTCGCATTGCGCGACGTTTGCCCGCACCGCGCGTTTCCGCTCTCTTTCGGCCAGTTGCAGGGGGAAACGGTGGAATGCGCCTATCATGGCTGGCAATTCGACGCGCATACCGGCCAGTGCCGGCACATTCCTTCGCTGACCGCCGACTCGAAGCTGAAATGCGAGCGGATTCATGCCGGGAGTTTCCCCTGCGAGGAGCGGGACGGCTACGTCTGGGCGTTCATGGCCAATGCGGAGGGCCACGCCCTGGCGCAGGCCGCGCCGCCGGTGCCGGAGCTGCCGGTTCTGAGCCCGCGATACCGCACGGCGCATCTCGCGGCCGATCTGCCCTGCGGAATGGACCAGGGCATCATTGGATTGATGGATCCGGCGCACGGCCCCTTCGTCCATCAGGCGTGGTGGTGGCGCACCCGTCGCAGCATCCGTGATAAAGCCAAAAACTTCGAGCCGATCCCAGGCGGCTTTCGAATGAGCCCGCACGCGCCTTCCTCAAATAGCGCGCCGTATAAAATTCTGAAGCTGCTCACCGGCGAGCCCTCGACCACCACCATTGATTTCATGCTGCCCAACCAGCGCTTCGAGCTGATTCGCGCGGGCCGCTACTGGTTCTCCAGCCGCACCACGGTGACGCCGGTGCAGCGCGATCTCTGCCGCCTCGATTTCGTCGCTGCCTGGAACATCCTTCCGTGGATTCCCGTGGTTCCCTTCATCATCCACGTGCTGGGCCCGCGCTTCATCCGACAGGACGTCGAGGTTATCAAGAAGCAGGCGCTTGGGCTGAAATACGAGAGCCGCATGATGCTGGTGGACGACGCCGACCGGCCCGCGCGCTGGTATTTCGAATTGAAGGCCGCGCACCTGGAATCCCGCCGCACCGGCCAGCCGATGAGCCATCCCGTTGCAGGCCCGGTGACGCTTCGCTGGCGATCCTGACGGTTCGCCCGCTTCCTTCGCACGAAACGCCAGGCGGATTGCGCCGCACACAGAACGCGCTGCAAGACTACATGCCGCTCAGAAACGGGTAGTGTTCCGCGGCGGCCATGAAGAAGAGCATCGGAAACGACAGCCAGAATCCCGCGCGCGAGGCGAGAAAAGCCGCCCGCGCCAGCCGGGCCGCTTCGGGCGGCACCGGAGTGCCCCGCTCGGCGCTCGCCTGAAACCAAGCAATCAGGCGCTTCTGCGCCCGCCACACCACGCCCCACGCATTGAGAAGCATGAGAAAACCGAATCCACCGCCAACGCTGATGGCAAGATGGCTGTTCGAGGACCACGGCCCGGAATTCATGGCCAGCGTGGCCCACGACGCGGCGATCACAATCACGCCGATCGCGAGCGAGCGCAGCCAGGGATTATCGAGCGCTCCCGCGTGCGGTGATTGGAAGGGATATATCAGCGCGAAAGCGATGATCCAGACTGCCAGCCAGCCGCCCATCCAGCGCCAGAGGAGCGCCGGGTCGCCCGCATTGCGCGCGTCGGCGGCCAGAATCAGCCAGAAATAGCGCCCTCCACTGAGCGCGGTCAGCAGGGCCGACCAGCGGAACCACGCCATGGCCCGCGACATCAGCGCGGGATATATTTTCATCCGTACCGGCGCATCCAGTTGCTTCATCGCCGGAGCATTCACCAGGTTGAGGAAATAGAGCAGGCCAATCCAAATGGTTCCCGCGACGATATGAACCCAGCGGAGCAGGATTTCCTCGTTGGTCGCCGCGCCCTGCGGAAAGCTGAAATGGGGTTCGAGCGCGCCGATTCCCAGAACAAGTGAGGCTAGGACCATGAGAGCTCCTTCGGGCCGGCGTATGCCGCGAGCCATGCGGCCACGGTACCGAAACCGCGGAGGCGGCGTCAACCGCGCACTCCGCCGGCCTGCGAACGGATAAAATCAGGAAAGCCTGGTGCCCAAGAGAGGACTCGAACCTCCACGGCCTTGCGGCCACTAGCTCCTGAAGCTAGCGCGTCTGCCAATTCCGCCACTTGGGCAATTCGTCCGGCGAGGAACTGCAAATCCATATTGCCGTTCGGCCACGGGTTTGTCAACGCGAGCGGATGGCTCGGCAGCGAAGCGAAATCCGCGGCGCATGAACGGCCAGGAGATTGCCCGTCACTGCAATGCGGCCATCCTCAAGGCCGGCATGGCATTGGAATCGCCCCAAAAGGCGGGCAGCCCAAATAGGGCCGTGATCCAATGTCCGGTTACCTCGTTAACTAGACTTTGACCCCGAATGGCCGCATCCAGAGCTTCATAGGAGAAAAAGTGGATTGGGAGAACGGCGCGGGATACAATTCTGCTCCGCTCGGCATCGGTTGGGCGGGGTAAATTTCGGCATGAAGGTTTGGAAATCGCTCGTTCTGTCCATCGCTTTAATTGTGGTTGCGGGAGCCATCGTTGCGGTTTTGTTGATTGAGCGGGGCTTTCGCGCTACGTCCGAGCCTTCGGCTGCCGAAGGCTTCCTAGCCCGAACCATTCGCAACCTAGCCATCCCGCATCGCGCCAAAGAGGAAAAAAATCCGCTCGAACCTTCGTCGCGGAATCTGCAAGACGGCGAGGAACTATTCTTGGCGAAATGCGGGAACTGCCACGGGCACGATGGCAGCGGCCTGACGCCGATGGGCACTTCCCTATATCCGAGAGTGCCCGATCTTCGCTCCCCACAGACTCAGAACCTCACCGACGGCGAAATACACTACATCATCGAAAATGGCGTTCAGCTAACGGGGATGCCCGCATGGGGTAATCCGCATCAAATGCAGAACGGAGACAGCTGGAAACTCGTACTCTTTATTCGCTGCCTTCGACCGCTAGGGAATACAGAGAGGGCCCAAGAGGCGCAGACCGCTGCTTCGGCCCGCTACGCAGGCTCACAGGCTTGCGAAAAATGCCATGCGGAGATTTACGCACATTGTAAGAAAACGCCCATGGCAAACGTCGTTCGTGATCCTCGCGAGCATCCGGACGCGATCATTCCCGATCTGGGGACGAACACAGTCTTCAAGTTTTCTAAAGCCCAAGTCGCATTCGTCTACGGCAGCTTATGGAAGCAGCGTTACTTCACAAAAATCGGCGACGACTATTTTCCTCTGCCCGTGCAATGGGAACTGGCGAATCACAAGTGGAGCAAATACGTCGTTCCTCCCACGGGCGCCGATTGGTGGGCGCGGTTTTATCCGGGTGACAACATGCACCGGCCCACTGGCCCCCTGTGCGACGGGTGCCACTCGGTTGGCTACGACATTCACACCAAGCAGGTGGCTGAATGGAATGTGGGTTGCGAGCGTTGCCACGGTCCTGGCAGTGCGCATGTGGCGCACCCGACGAGAGGCAACATCCTAAATCCCGCCCGCATGGACTACGTCGCCGCGAGCGACACCTGTATCGAGTGCCATTCGCAGGGCCAGCCGCTCTCAAATCCCATCGAGGGCAGGTATTATGACTGGCCCGTTGGCTATCAAGTGGGACTAAGGCTGCAGAACTTTTGGAAGTTGGAGGACCATACGCTCGGCGAGCCCGCCAATTTCTTCTATTATCCCGATGGCACCGCGCACAAGAATCGCATGCAGGGAAACGATTTCGTTCAAAGTGTGATGTACCGCCGCGGAATCACATGCTTCGACTGCCACGACGTACACGGCACGGGGAATTATGCACAACTCCGAGAGCCCGCCGATAAGCTCTGCCTGGAGTGCCACGGGCCCATGTCGCCCAATGGACCGCGCACGGCGACTCTTGAGGAGCACACGCATCACAAGGCCGACAGCACAGGCAGCCAGTGCGTGGCCTGCCACATGCCAGCGATTGAAACCGAGGGTCCTCCCAACACCTTCGTTCATGCTCATACCTTCAGATTCATTACGCCGGCGATGACGGACAAATATATGATTCCCAATCCATGTACCTCATGTCACAGGGATAAGCCCACATCCTGGGCCGAAGAGGCCATGAGCCACTGGGTTGAGCGTTCCCCCTGGCGACTTGAGTAGCGGATCACGATTAAAGACGTAGCCTGCGACTACCTACCAAGCGGACGATGAGTCGGCTCACCGGACATTTGATCTGAGCCGGGGGCAAATTATCGGTTAGCCCGTTCATCAGGCATTGGGCGCCTATTTCCCCCTCGGGCGCGAATACGGATTCGCAGCAAACTCTATGATGTAAACTTGCGCCTCGATTTGATACTGCAGGGCGTCAACTCAGCTTCCGACAGGTCTTTGATTCTGCTGTCGCCACGGACGCTGTAGAGCTGCGAGGAGGATGCGATGAAATCAATTGCAAGGTGGTCAGTGGCTGTTGGCATGGCGGCTGTGTTCGCACTGATAGTCATGCCGCAGCTTTCGGGCCGCCTGGTTCTGGCCCAGTCGCACAAGCCCTATTCCATGAAGATGCTCTATACGGGACCGGACGGCCTCGCTTACGTTAAGGACATCGAGGTTTCGGCCCGGCCAAACGGCGTGGTGGACTTATTGCCGGTTGAGGAAGTGGAGATCCACCGCACACAGCCGGGATTCTCCATCGGCTGGCATGTGGAGAAGCGACACCAGTACGTGATCACGCTCAGTGGCCGCGGAGAGATCGATATCGCGGATGGCAAAAAGATTATTTTGACTCCGGGAAGCATCCTGCTCGTCGAGAATACAACCGGCAAAGGCCACAAGACGAGCGTCCTCGGCAATAAACCTTGGGTGGCACTGTGGGTCCCTTTGAAGGATGAAGCTCACTGACAACGTCCCGTTTCGCCATCGTCCGCGATATCGCGTTTGAGCCGAATCGCAGACCACCTTTGGGAGATTTCAGAGATCGCGGCGCTGCTGGACCCACGATGAATCATCGCCCGCAATTTTCCCGTAACGGCGCGAATCGCACACGGGGCCGGTTAACCGATATTTTGTGCGGATGTAGGCGATCCGAGACATCCTGCGCTCGGCGCCGCGGGATCGCCGATATATTCCGTGGACTTTGCCGGACGGTTTACGTATAAGGTAAGCGCATGCCCGTCCGGGCAAATTGCGTTTGGGGGAGAATCAAGATGGCCAAGAAAGCGAAGGGCGCGAAGAAAAAGGGAAAAGCAGGATCTGCCAAGACCAAGTAATTCTGCAGATTTTCAGGCGGGCTTCCCAGGGAGGCCTGCCTTCGAAGACCGCATTTCCGCTATACGAAGGGCTGCTGCCGCGAGGCCGCAGCCCTTTGCTATTGTGGTCAGGAAATTATCATGGGCGGGCGGGGCGTGAGACGGTATAGTTTTTATGCAGAAGAGAAGAGGGCGAACCCGCCACCCTCATGAGCCTTGCCCCGCCAGAAACCAAGGTTGCCTCGTTCCGGCAAAGGCTCTTCGCCGTGGTGAGCCGGAGCCGCAGGAAAACCATTTGGGTGATCGCGGCCTACCTTCTGCTCGTGGCGCTCGCCGTGGATGGCTTTCTCGTCGAGCCCTACCGGGTCGAAGTGACGCATTACGCCATTCCCGGAAACGTCAGCGCCCCGCTTAAAATCGCCCATTTGAGCGATCTTCATACCCATGGGCTGGGATGGCGGGAAGAACGCCTTCTGCATGTCCTATCAGTGGAAAAGCCCGACCTCATCGTCATCACAGGAGACTCGCTCGGAAACCGCCACGGCAATTACGAAAACTGCCGGCTTCTCTACCGGCAACTGCGCGCCCCTCTGGGCGTCTGGTTTGTGCGCGGAAACTGGGAGAATGAGAGGCCGCTTCGCCACGAGCGCGCATTCTACGAAAGCGCCGGCGTGCACCTGCTTCTCAATGCCAATCGCGAACTCCGCCCCGATGTGTGGATCGCCGGAGTTGACGATCCATATACGGGAACGGCGCGGCTGGATACCGCGCTCGCCGGGATTCCCTCCGGCATGTACACCATCGCGCTGTTTCATTCCCCGGCGTTTTTCGACCGGATTGCCGGCCGGGCGAATCTGTGCCTGTCGGGCCATACGCATGGCGGGCAGGTGCGCCTGCCGTTTCTGAGGCCGCTGTGGCTGCCGAGAGGCTGCGGCCGGTTTATCGAGGGGTGGTACGAAGAGCGCGGCTCCAGAATGTACGTGAGCCGCGGGCTGGGCATGTCTCTCCTTCCGGTGCGCCTGCTCTGCCGCCCGGAGATCACCTTCATCACAGTAGAACCGGAAGGCTCCGGACAGCAGGCGACTAATTGAGCGGCGGCGCGGGAACCAGCGGCAGGCGTCGCGGCTCGCCATGGAACCCGCGCACGTCAACTTCATCCAGAAGCAGGGACGGCGCCACGATGGTGCTGGGGATTCCACCCTGCGCCGACCCGAAGGTGCCGAGCGCCGTAGCCGTCAGGCCGCCCTGCGAATTCTGCATGTAGGTGGTGAGCGCCGGATCGTTTCCGATACCCAGAATATTCCGTAGCGACCGCAAGGTCAGCCCTTCGATCACTCCTCCGCGCACCGGCTCCTCGTGTCCGTCGGCGACGTACACTCGATAAAGAAATAGCGGGAGCCGCGCCCCGCTCGAGATATCCTCGCCCAGATTGCTGACATAATCGGAGAAATCCTGCTGGCTCAGCGACGAAAGCGCCGGATTATCCATGCGCTTCACCGCCAGGCACCATTCATGGCCGTCATCACGGCAGGCGGCGAGGAATTTCTTCTTCAAGTCCGCGGGGGCGTCGCCATGCGAGGACTCAAAGGAGAGATTGCTGCTGAGCGGGAGGGGATCGGAAAGCAGCGCCGAGCGCGCGTGGCCGTTCGAAGTCTGAAAATCGGGGCCGGGACGGCGCGACATCAGGAGGCCCCGCAACATGCCATTTTCGACCAGGGACACGCGCTGCGCGGTGACGCCCTCATCGTCCACCGCATAATTTCCGAGCAGCGGCTGTCCCTGGTAATCCTTGAGCGTCGGATCGTCCACCAGCGTCACATCGGGGGGAAGCACGCGCGTGCCCACTCGCCCCGTCCATTCATTGCGCCCGCCCAGCCGCTCGAGGAAGGCGTTGAAATCCTGCGTCATAGAAAGAGGCGGGCGTGCCCCGGAGAGTGAGGGATCGAGGACCTGAGCGAGGACCTGGCCGGAAGCCGCGGCGTCGAAAAGCACGGGCCCAGTGTAGTCCGGGACAAGGGGGCTCTGCCGAAACGTCATCAAATCCGTCGCCGCCTGCGCCAGATCCTTCGAAACCACCGCCGGGCCGGGCAGGCCGGAGGGCTGGGTGGCATACACCGCGTAGTAATTGTGGAGGTGCATGCCGTCGTCGGCTTCGGTATCAAGCGCGGCTTCGACGGCGGCCAGGCTCCGGGAGGTGCGAATAGTGGTGCCCTCACTGGTCATCAGGTACGAGGTGGCGTAGATCAAGTAATAATGCAGCCGCGTGCCGTACAGCTGCGGAAAATTCCGCCACACGGCCGAGGCGGTCCGGGCCTCATCCTCCCAATTGCGGGAAGTCCAGTCAGGCTCAAGGCGGGGATCAATTTTTACTTGGGGCTGGATACGGGAGAAGTCGTCAATCTCGGGCGGCTTGGTCAGGCTGCGCAGATAGGCTTGCTTGAGCGACATCTGCGTAACGGCGGACTTATAGGCCTGGTCGGTGGCGAGCCACAGGTCCTGCCGGAGCGAGTTGTAATCGCGGTCAATCCCCACCTGCCCGGTGGATCCGAGAAATCCCTGGAAGCCATCGTTGCTGAGGAAGTTCGAGCTGTCCAGGTGATAGTCGCCCACGCGGACATCCACGCTCATGAACCGGCTGCGCGCGACGGAGCTCGAAAGCAGCGCCCCGAAGGATGCGGAGACCGCGCGGACATCGAGGTCCAACAGACGGTATTCGATGTAAAACGGCTTGCCAGCCCCGGGCAGCGACAGACGCGCCACGGAACGCGCCATCTCATCGTGCATGGCGTGCAGGGTTTGGTCCTGCTCGCTCGCGGGCACGGGCGCTTGCGCGGAAGAGGCAGGCGGACCGGCGAGAATCAGGAGAAATCCGGCAAAAAGAGCGACCATCGCGGATCGTTTCACGGCTTTTGCCCCTGTGCTTCCGGATCGTGCGCCGGCGGCGGCAAAATCGGCGGCTTATCGGTGGAAGTTTCTTTCTTCTGCACTTCCAGTTCGGAAATCAGAATGGCCGGGGCCACGGCCGCGACAGGCACCGAGCCCGATTCCGCGCCGCAGTAGCCGTTGAAAATCTCCGGAGTGTCGCCGGTGGCAACGATCTTGGTCAGCGAGACCAGCGGCGTGCCGACGATATCCACCCCGCGCACCAGCTCGTCCGGGCGGCCGTCCGGGAACACTTTGTAGACCACCAAGGGAAGAACCTGGAAGGCCTGGGGGTTTCCGCGGCCAGTGAAGGTGAAGCCTCCGGCGATGTCGTCAATCAGCAGGCCAAACGGCTTCCCTTGTTCCTTGACCAGTTCGATCAATTTTGCCCGCAGCTGCTGGTTGGTCATCGTCCGCGAGCTCGAAACGATCAGGTTTCCCTGCCGCGCCACCGGGACGTAGCCAAGCTGGCGGCGTCCGTGGCCGTTCGAATGCGGAATGTTCACCAGAGGGGAGCGCGACATCAAAAAGGTCTTCAGGACGCCATGATCCACAAGCAGCACGTTCTGTGCGGGAACGCCTTCGTCGTCGAACGGGTAATTTCCCAGCAGCATCTCGCCGTGAAACGACGCCTCGGTCGGATCGTCCTTGATTGAAATGAAGCTCGGCAGAATCTGCTGGCCGATCTTGCTTGTGAAGGTCTGCCCTTCGGTGATGTCCTTCTGACGGAAGCCTTCTGCCCGGTGGCCGAAGACCTCATGAAAATAGACGGCCGCGGCGCGTCCGGTCAGCAGGGCCGGACCGGCGAAGGGATTCACCAGGGGCGCCTTGTCGAGCGCCTCGGTCTCCTGAATCATCGTGTGGATGCGGGCGAAGACGGCTTTGTCGCTGGGCGCGCCCTTCGGGTCCAGCCAGTCGAAGTTCGCGTAGCGGTCAATGTCCATCCCGTCGGGCGCCTTGCTCTGAACATAGAGTTCCAGCCGGTAGTGAATCAGCCCGAAGGCCAGCCTGGTCCCTTCGGAGTTCACCTGGTATTGATTGTTGGCCTGCGCCGTGAAGGTGACGATGGAGTTCAACACTGCGGGCGAGGTGCTGAATTCCGCCGTGTATTTCCGCACCCGCTCCTCCCACGGCTTGCGGTTGACGCTGATTTCCACCCGGGGCCCAATCGAGACGTGCGGCTCCTCGTGCGAAAAATCCGGCGCCGCGCCCTCAGCCGTCTGCACCTGCACTTCCTGGCTCGCTTTGACCTTGATGAGCGCCTCGACGGCGGCCCGATATTGGCGGTCCGTCTCACGCCAGATCTCGCGGCGGATCACCGGAATATCATCGTCGAGCACGGCCTGGGTTCCGGGACTGGTCCAGCTGGGTCGGCGGTTCGGAAGTTTGTGCGTATCATCCAGCTGATAACTGCCCACGCGCGTCTGCACTTCGAGCCATCGCGCGCGGTCCGTTGTGCTCGTAAGCAGAGCTCCGTTCGACCCGGAAACCTCGGTATATTCCCGGTCGGACAGCGTGTAGCTGATGAAATAGGCAGGGGGATCGGTCTTGGACAGCACGGCCGTCGAGCGGTCCAGCTCATCCTGCATCGCGGTCAGCACCGCCGGCATCGGTGTGGCCGGAGATGCCGCCGGATGGCCGGCCGCCAGACAGGCCCAGGCCGCCACCAGCAGCGCCGGGGCCGCCCAAGGCATTCGCGATCTCCATTCAAGTCTCATCGCCGCGCGAGGCTCCACAGTTTAAGATAGAAGTCTGCGATTCCCAAAGAAAAAGCCGCCGCCTGTTCCAGCCGCCCATAAGCCGCTGGAACGGCGCCCCGCCGAAGGCGGGAGAAAGAAGAATTAGATGCGCGCGATGGTTGTCCGGCGGTATGGGCCGCCCGATGTTTTCGAACTGCAACAGGCCCCTGACCTTCAGCCGAAGCCGGGAGAAGTCCTGATTCGGGCAAAGGCGATTGGAGTGAACTTTGCCGACCTGATGCAGCGGATGGGCATCTATCCCGGCGGGCCGAAGCCACCCTTCGTGCCGGGTATCGAGATCGCCGGGGTGGTCGAACGGGTCGGGGAAGGAATGCGCGCTGGCGATAGCGATGTGTGTAGGCCTGGTGATGCGGTCGTTGCCATGCCAGACTTCGGCGCGTATGCCGAGTGGGTCGCCGTCCCCGCGCAGCAGGTTTACCGGCTCCCGCCCGGCATGCCCTTCGAGGATGGCGCGGCCATTGCCGTGAATTACCTGACGGCGTATTGCGCAATGTTCACGACGGGCCGCCTGCATCCCGGCGACCGGATTCTGATCCATGGCGCGGCGGGAGGAGTGGGAACGGCCGCTGTGCAGCTCGCGCGCGGCCTGGGCCTGGAGATATTCGGCACGGCAGGCCCATCGAAGCAAGACTATCTGAGGAAGATCGGCGTGCAGCACCCGATTGACTACGAGAAATCCGATTTCGTCGACGTGATACGAAAGTATGCCCCGGGCGGCGTGGAACTGGCGATGGACCCCATCGGCGGAAAATCCTGGGCGCGCAGTTATGCCTGCCTGGCTCCAGCGGGAAAGCTGGCAGTGTACGGGTTTTCAGCCGCCGCGGGCGACAGCGGCGCGCGCAGCATCCGCCGCGGCCTCCAGGCGATGCTGCAATCTCCCCGGTTTCACCCGTTCAAGCTGATGGAGAAGGGCGCCGCGGTGATTGGCGTAAATCTCGGTCAGGCGCGCGCCCGCGGGTCGCATCTTCGCGACGAGCTCGGCGAAATCTTCCGCCTGTACGGTGAAGGCAAGATCCGGCCTGTGATCGGCAAAACGTTTCCCTTGGATCGGGCCGCCGCGGCACACCAATTTCTGCAAGACCGCAAAAATACAGGCAAGGTGATCCTGACGACGCGATAATCCGCCGTCCATCCGGTCTGTATGCAGGCGCTCGATCAGTGGGCTGGTGGCGCCGACGGGCTGGGCGCTGGCTTTTCAAGGCCCGGAGCCAGCACATCCAACTGGCCAAAGGGGATCTCGACGAACTTCGCCTCGGGAAATGCCTTCTTCGCCGCGTCCCGATACCCCGCCGAGTTCCCCACGAGGACGATATCGAGATTGCGGGCCGAAAGATATCTTCGCGCCATCTCCCGCACCTGCGCGGCCGTCACGCTTCGAATCATTTCGGGATAGGTGCTGTTGTAATCCGCGGGTAAGCCGAAGGCCGCAACGGTGAGAACTCGGCCCGCAACCTGCCCGGCCGTCTCCGACTGAATCGGATAGACACCGGCCAAATAATCCCGGGCGAAATTGAGTTCCCGCGGGGCCACCTCGCCGCTGGACATCTGACCGATCAGGCGGACCACCAGTTGCGTGGCCTCGACGGTGGCGGCGGTTCGCGTGAACGTGCTCACCACGAAGGCCCCCGCGTAGCGGTGCGAGCTGAACGAGGAATTCGCCCCATAGGTGAGGCCGCGCTTGATGCGCACTTCTGTGTTGAGCCGGCTGTTGTAACCGCCTCCGAAAATCCGGTTGGTCACCAGGACGGGGATGAAGTCCGGATCGTTCCGGCGGATGCCCAGCGTTCCGGCGCGGATCTGGGTCTGCACCGCGTCCGGCTTATCCACCAGATAGACGCGCATGCCGGAAACGGCAGCCGGCGCGGGCGGAAGCGCCGCGGCCACGCTCGCTTTCGGCCAGGCTCCAAAATATTTTTCGGCGGCCGCGAAAGCGGCCTCCGGGGTAATGTCTCCCGCGAAGGCAAGCAGAGACTGATTCGGGGCGTAATGGGCATCATGAAACTTCGCCAGCTCACCGCGGTCCATCTGGCGGACGGTCTCCGGGGTGCCTTCGCTGGGCCAGCCATAGGGCGAGGCGCCGTACACAACCCGTCCGAACACCACTGAGGCAAGATAGCCGGGATCGGTGTACTGCACCGTCAAGTCGGAAAGGAGTTGCTGCCGTTGCCGGGCCAGTTCCTCCTCCTGAAACGCGGGATGCAGCACCACATCCGACATCAAGCCCAGCCCCGTATCCAGGTCCTTTTTCACGATGCTCAGGGACACCGTGGTGAAGTCCTTTTCGGCGGAGGCATCAAGCGACCCGCCGATGAAATCAATCGCCTCGGCGATTTGCTGCGCCGAGCGGGAGGCGGTGCCCTGTGTGAGCATGCTGGCGGTCATGTCCGCAATGCCCGGCGCTCCCTGCGGGTCTTGAATGCTTCCCGCGGAAAGAATCACGAGCTGAGCCGCGATGGCCGGTTCGGCATGGCTGGTGACGACGAAAACTCGCAGGCCATTGGCCAGGGTTCGCGTGGCCGCCGCCGGAAAATGAAATGGCCGGGGCGCTCCGGCCGGAGGCATCTGCTGGGCCAGCTTCACTCCCGGAGGGACGATGCCCGTCCCATGCTCCCCGCCGGGCGCGGAAGCCGCCTGGCTCACCTGCGAAGCTGATTTTCCGGCGGAATCCTGGCGCGCCCAGGCCGTCGCCAAGAGCAGCGAACTGGCGGAGCACAAAAGAATCCATCGAATCATGGCTGAACTTTTCCGCTGCTTCATGCGAGCTCCTCGGCTCTCTAATTCTTCGGCGCGGCGGGCGCGGCGGCCGGCGTGACAAACAATACCGTGGCGTGCTGCAATACGAAATATTCCCGGGCCACCCGTTCGATGTCGTCCGGAGTAGCTCGCAGGTAGCGGTCCAATTCCGTGTTCACCAGGCCGGGATTTTTCCCGATGACGGTGGCTTCGGCGAGCGCCACGGCCTTCTCTTCGTCGGTGTCACGCCCGAGAATGAATCCGGAAATCTCCTGATTTTTGGCCTTTTCGAGCTCCTGCGCCGCGGGGGGCTGGGCCTTCAATCCGTCGAGCACGCCCAGGACCGCCTTTTCTCCCGCCTCCGCCGTGTATCCCTGGTTCATGATCGCGTAGGCCCAGAAGAGGTTGGGGTCCTCGGTGAAATTGCCGAAGCCCGCGGATTGCAGGGCGATGCGGTCCTTGTAAACGAGCGTCTGGTAGAGGCGGCTGCTCTCGCCTCCGGCCAGGATGTTGGCGGCGAGGTCGAGCGGATAAGCGTCCGGCGCGTAGCGCGCCGGAATCTTGTAGCCGATAACCACGGCCGGCAGCGGCGTATTGGAGTATGACTTACGGACCAAGCGCTCTTCGGCCTGAGGCGGCTCGGGCGTGTCGTGCCGGGGAATCGGCCCTGCGGAAGGCGGAATGCCTTCGAAGTATTTCTTTGCCCAGGCCAGGGCCTGCGCGGATTGGAAATCGCCTACAATCACCAGCGTGGCATTGTTCGGTTTGTAATACGTGTCGTGGAACGCGCGGACCTCCTCGAGCGTCGCCCGGTTCAAATCCGCGATGCTTCCGATGGGCGTGTGATGGTAGCCGCTCACGGTAAAGGCGGCGGCGCGAAGGTCCTCCTCGAGGCGGCCATAGGGCTGGTTTTCGACGCGGACGCGGAGCTCCTCCTCGACTACCTGGCGCTCGGATTCGAAATTGGCCTCATCCACATTGAGGCTGCCCATGCGGTCGGCCTCCAGCCAAAGGACCCGTTCGAGATAGTTGCTGGGGAACGTCTCGAAAAAATTGGTGGTGTCGTCGCCGGTTTCCGCGTTGTCGTAGCCGCCGGCCGCCTCGATGATGCGTGAATGTTCGTCCGGCCCGACGTGCGCCGAGCCCTTGAACATGAGGTGCTCGAAGAGGTGGGCGAAGCCGGTGTGGCCGGGAAGCTCGTCCTTCCCGCCGACGTGGTACCACACCTGAAGGTCCACCACCGGCACGCGGTGATCCTCGAGCAGGATGATCTTCAGCCCGTTGGCCAAGGTGTGGGCGGTGAAATCGAGCTTCGGCGGGTGAACTTCCTGCGCTCGGAGCGGCGCCGCAGCCGCAAGCGAGGATACCCAGAGCATGAAGACAATCCACGCGCACCCTCGAAGCAATTTTCTGACGTTGGATTCCATGGCCACAAACCTCGCTGGCAGCCCACTTCCGCGCGCGCATCGGCGGCCCAAACTGCCCCCGCAAGTATCCAGAGACCCCGGCCCTGTGTCAAACGAACCGTCGTTTTCGGCGCGGCCCCCGCCGTGGAAAGGAATGGCAGGCCGTCCCGCGAAAGCGGCGCACGACCGGCCGGCGTCCATTATTTGCCGGTTGTTTGCCGATTGGCGGCGCGGCCATGGAGGGACGTTGCAGCCTTGGCGATGCTGTGGTGCGATAGGAGGTGCGCGGCCCGAAGGGAACGGCCGCGCGGTGAGGTGGTTATGCGGAGCGCAGCCGGCCTGGCAGGACTTTTGATCGTCGCCGTGATTGCCGGATGGATCTACAAGTCCTATCTTTCGCAGGGGCCGCAATCCGCGGCGATGGCGAATCCGGCGCAGACGATAGATGTCATCGGCGTGAAAAATGATCTGCTCGGAATCGGGCAAGCCGAGCGGGTCTACCAGGCGGAGCACGGTTCCTACGGATCACTCGACGACCTGGTTTCGAGCGGAGCCATGGCGATGAAGAAGACGGGGCGCGATGGCTACACCTACGAAGCGGAGATTTCCTCCGACGATTTCCGCATCACCGCGAATTGCCCGCGGGCCGCGGTTCCCGGCTGCGTAAATTACGCCATCGGTCCGGCGATGGAAATTCAGCCGGCGCCTTGAGGCAAGCTCCGTGTCCGCGGGTGCAGCCCGGCCCGGTGCAGCCCGACCCGCCGCCGCACGGGGCGACGTGCTAGAATGTGCGCGACGTGCAAAAGGTCCTTCAGAGACTTCTCGATCTGCAAGGCGTGGACCGGCGGCTGAACGAGGTGCGGGCCCGCCTGGCGCAGTTCCCCAAGAAGTTCGCCGAGGTGGACGCTCGCCTGGCCTCCGCCAGCGCCGAGCTCGACCGCTGCAAGGCCTCCCAGCTCGCCACGATTCGCGACCGCAAGAAATACGAACTCGATGTGGAGCAGTGGAAGGAGCGCGCCCGCAAGTACCGGGAACAGACCGCGCAGGTGAAAACCAACGAGGCCTATAAGGCCCTCCAGCACGAGGTGCAAACCGCCGAAGCGGAAATCGCCAAGGCCGAGGATCGCCTGCTCGAGCAGATGGTCGCGGCAGAGGAATACGACCGGGGCGTGAAGGCCGCGGAGCAAACCCTGAAGGAAACGGAGGAGGCGGTGCGCGCGGCCCGCGCCCGGATTGAATCCGACAAGGCCGCGGCCGAGCGGGAATCCTCCGAGCGGGACTCGGAACGGGCGGCGATCACGGCGGACATCCCGGAAAACCTGCTCGACCATTACGACCGGATCGCCAGAAAGCACGACGGAGTCGCCCTGGCGGAAGTGCGCGACGAAAAATGCGCCGCCTGCGGCATGCGCATCCGGCCCCACGTTTTTCAGGAGATGCGGCGCGCCGATTGCGAGGAGATGTTCCACTGCGAGACGTGCACGCGCATCTTGTATTACATCGAGGCGGAATCTCCCGCAGCCGACAGCTTGCTTTCGCACAAGGCCGCCGCGCCCTCCCCGGCGGGCGAATGCTGAGGCCGCCGATGGGTCATGCGCCTGCTTTTTTGCGTATCCTGCGCGTCCATGAGAATGCCGGGAGGCTCGGACTCGCATGAAGCGGGCACCCACCAGTTCCCCGCCAGGCAGCGCCAGGCTTTTTTCGGATACGCACGCCCCCGCGCCACCCTCGGGGGTGTACACCGCCAACATTGACGGCGCTTCGCGCGGCAATCCCGGCCCAGCCGCCTACGCTGTGGTGATGCGCGACGCCAATGGCAAAGCCGTGCTTGAACTGGGGAAGAAGCTGGGACGCGAGACAAACAATGTGGCCGAGTATTATTCCCTGTTGGCCGCGCTCGATTACGCCGCGGCGCATGGGGTTGCCGCACTGCGCATCCGCAGCGACTCCGAGTTGCTGGTCCGCCAGATTCAGGGCCGCTATCGCGTCAAGAGTCCGGACTTGAAGCCACTCCACGAGCGCGCGGTGAAACTCATCCGTCAATTCTCCTATTTCGCCATCGAGCACGTCCCGCGCGAAATGAACCGCGAGGCGGACAACCTGGCCAACGCCGCCCTCGATGGCGCGGCCCCGGCACCCGCGCGCGATGCCGCCACACACACCCTGCGCGCCGCGCCGCACACTGCATCCCCCAGCCGCCGCGTCCGCGCCCGGCTGGAAAATGGAGTTTTTATTCCGTTTGAGCCGGTGACCCTGCCCGAAGGAAGCGATGTCCTTCTGGATGTTCATCTTGCGAAGGACACATAGCCCCTTTTTTCAATCCATTCAGATCATATATAGGTAGTTAATCCGGTACGAAGGTTCTATTGTTCCAAGGCCGTGCAGACCGCTAGCCTTGTTGAGCAGAGGGGGTACACGTGCCGGCTCTGCCCGACGCTCTTCCTATTACTGTCGTCATCGCCATTCTCGTTGGCGCTCTGCTCTCGGTGCAAAGACACGGCCCGGTGCAGCGTGTGCGCCTGTGGGCCTATGCCTGGGCGCTCACCTTTTTGCATTTCACGTCCCGAGGCCTCGAAATCCATTCCGGCATGCTCAGGCGGATCATCGAAGGCGTGGATGTGGGCGCCTTGGAGCTGGCCGCCCTTCTCTTTCTTGCCTCTCTGGCGTTCAAAGATGAAGACACGCGCGGGCGAAGGGCGTTCCTCGTGTTGTTGGGCCTGCCGCTCGTGGCACACGCATTCGCTTATAGCTTTGGCTGGAGGACGTCCGGGGCTTCGGCCGGCTTGGTTGCAACGATATTTCTGATTGCCGCGCTCCAAGCCGCGCGCGCCCTCTCCCCGCACGCACATCTGCAAATCGCCGCGGCGGCAGCTCTGGCCGGCTCCGGCGGCTGGGTGATTTACGAACAACTGGCGCACCGCGATCCCTTGTTCGCCTTCGCCATGATCCCGGCGATTACTTTCAGCTTGACGGGTGTGATCTTCTGGCGCGCCTATCGGAGGCGATCGTTCGGCGTGCTGGCGGCCGCCGGAGGTTTCCTGGGATGGGGAGCCATCTATCCGGCCGGCATGCTGATTCACCGGCTGGCGCCGGAACTCGAGGTCCGGCTGGATTTCTGGAGCGTGCCCAGGCTGTTCGTCGCTCTCGGAATGGTGGTCACGCTGCTGGAGGACAAGACCATCCAGATCGAGCAGGCCAGCGAGCGGGCGCGGGCCGAAAACGTGCTTCTCCAAAGGCTTTCGCAGATCGCTTCCCGTTCCGCCGCCGGCAGCGATCCTGCACCGCTCTGCGCCGAGGTGGCCGCGGCCATCGCTTCCGCCAGCAGCTTCCGCTGCGCGGCACTCCTGTTCACCGGCGACAACCGCAAACTCCAGCTGGCTGGCGCGCAGGGTTTTACCCCGGAGGAAACCGCAGAATTGCAGCGGCGCGCGGGCGACGATGCCGTCGCATCCATCAGCCGTATTCGCGCTGACGGCTTGCGCATCGGGAACAACTCGCTGCTCCTGTGTGTGAAGAACAGCCTGATTCTGATTCCTTTGATCTCCCTGCGCGGGTTGCCGATGGGATGCCTTTGCGTGGCGGATTTGAAGCAGGGCCGCGTGGCCGATCCCTCGGAAATCACGAAGCTCGAAGTGTTTGCCTCCGACCTGGCCGTCACGGTGGAAAACATGCGCCTGCATCAGCAATTGGTGCAGTCCGAAAAGCTCAATGCGCTCGGCCAGCTTGTGGCCGGAGCGGCTCACGAACTCAATAACCCGCTGACAGGAATCATCGGCTATGCGGACCTGCTGGCCGAGGACGCCGAGAAGCCGCAGACCGCGCGGCGGGCCGAAAAACTCGGCAACGAGGCGCGCCGGATGAAGCGTATTGTGGAGGGCCTGCTTCGTTTTGCGCGCAACAGCCCCTCCGGCTCGCGTGTCGCTTGCCTCGAGACCGTGCTGCGCGACGTCATCCAGCTCCGCGAGTACCAGGCGCGTAAGCAGGGAATCCGCATTGACGCGCAGCTGGATCCTCTCCTCCCGCCTCTTGGAATCGGCGAGGACGAATTGAAGCAGGTCCTCTTGAACATCATCAACAACGCCATGGACGCCGTCGAGCAATCGCTACGCCGCGAGATCCGCATTCGGGCCTCGGACGGCGCCGGGCGAGTGGCGATTTCGTTCGAGGATTCCGGCCCTGGATTCGTGGATCCCAGCCGGGCGTTCGACCCGTTCTACACCACCAAGCCGGTCGGAAAGGGTACCGGCCTCGGCCTGAGCATCTGCTACGGTGTGGTGCAGGACTGCGGGGGAAAAATCACCATTGCCAACAGCGACCGCGGCGGAGCCTGTGTCTTGCTTGATCTCCCTGCCGCCGTGCCGGTGGGACAGCCTGCTCACGACAGCCCCGTCCTGGCGGTCAAGGGCTAGGTCCGCGATTCGTCCCGAGGGGGTTCTATGAGGCGGCTTTCGCCGCTGGCGCGGGCGGGCGCTTCAGCGCATAGGAGCGGTACAAGGTATCGCGCTGCGCGGGCATATACCCGGCATCGCTGATGATGCGCCGCAACTCTTCTTCATTCGTTCGGTTGCGTACCCCTGCGGCGTACACCACGTTTTCCTCGATCAAAATGCTGCCGGCATCGTCTGCGCCGAACTGCAGGCCGACCTGGCAGATTTTGATGCCGGGCGTCAGCCAGCTCGATTGGATGTGATCCACGTTGTCGAGATAGAGCCGGCTGATGGCCAGCGTTTTCAGGTAATCGAATGCAGTGGTTTCCTGAACCTTCTTGCCGAGGGGCGTGTTTTCCGGGGCGAAAATCCAGGGAATAAAAGCGGTGAAGCCGCCGGTATCCTCCTGAATCCGCCGGATCCGCTCGAGGTGGTTGATGCGGTGCCGAAATTCCTCGCCGCAGCCGAACATCATCGTGGCGGTGGTCCGCATGCCGAGAGCATGCGCCTCGCGGTGCACAGATTCCCACTCCTCGGACTTGCACTTCAGCCGGGCAATGCGATGGCGCACCTCATCGTCGAGGATTTCCGCGCCGCCGCCGGGAATGGACTGCAATCCCGCCTCGCGCAGGCGCGCGATAGTGTCGCGCACCGAGAGGCCGGATACCTCCGCAATGCACAGGATTTCAGGCGCCGAGAAGCAGTGCAGGTGCACTTGCGGGAACCGCGCGCGGATCGTGCGCAGCATGTTCTCGTAAAATTCGATCTTAAGATCAGGATGCAGGCCGCCCTGCAGGAGCACGCCATTGCCGCCCAGCTCGATCATTTCCCCGATCTTGGCCAGGATCGCTTCGATGGGCTGGATGTAGCCTTCCTTCGAGCCGAGCGGGCGGTAAAACGCGCAGAACGTGCAGTATTCGGTGCAAAAATTGGTGTAGTTGATATTCCGGTCAATCTGATAGGTGACGACCCGCGGGTCATTCTTCCTGCGGCGAACCTCGTTGGCGGCCATGCCCAGGCCGATCAAATCGTCGGACCGGAAAAGGTCGAGAGCCTCGTTGGGTGTCAGGGGCATGGTCGAGTCAGCGGCGGGCCGCCTGGCCCGCTCCCTTCGCGGAACTGGCGGGGGCGTCCGCGCCGAAAAACTCGATAGGCCGCGCCCGCGGGATCAGCCCCGCGGCGGCGGCCATGTCGAAATAGAGGCGCAGGCCGGCCAGGTTCTCTTCGTCCAGATCAAAATGGATGTTTTCGGTCAGGTAGAGCTCCAGCGCCCGCGGCGGCAGATCGAGCTTGATCGAGGCGGCTTCGGCAATCTCGCGCACGTGTTCGATCCCGTAAGCCTTTGAACTCAGGAAATCGGAGAAAAGCTCCGGGGTGACCGCGCTTTGCCGCGCCACCCAGATGGCCAGCACGGCCGGTTTTCCGGTCATCTGGCGCCACTGATGGATCACATCATAGACATACAGCGTCTCGAAGCCCGGCACGGGCATTTCGTCGGGATCACCCTGGCAGCACTGCTCGCCGCTGGGAGCCTTGCCCGAGAGGGCGTCCATCTTCAGCGATATTCTCAGCGCAGGATCGCCGATGACGAGCGCCGCATCGGCTTCCCGGAGCATCTCGGAAGGCTCCGGCGCGGCATCCACGAATTCCGGAGAAATCCGCCAATGCTTTGCCGCAAGCAAACGGACCAGCGCGGCCGTGCTGCGCGAACTAGTGTCCAGCGCAATGCGCCGGGCCAGCTCGATCGGCTTCTTCGCCACCACCAGGAGGCTGCGCACTTCCCGTTTGGAGGCGATGGCCATCTCCGGCAGCGTCACCACATCCTGCAAGCGCTGGTATTCAATCGCCGGGATAATGCCCACGTCAACTTCCCCGCGGCGCAGCGCTTCGGCGCATTGCGAGGGAACCGCGAACGATAGATCATATTCCCCGGCCAGCGGCCCGTCCGTAAAGCCCCAGACGAGCGGAGCCGTGTTCAGGAATTCGACCACCGAAATGCGCAGCTTCTTCAAATGTCCTTCACCCTCAGGATTCCACAAATATAGCACACTCGCCAGACGGGCCACGGACGCTTGACTTGCCTTGCCCATCGCGGAACAGGACATGTTCCCTTTCACTTGTAGCGATCCGTTGCTGCGTGACCTTGACATTGCAGGGGTGGGCGCGTACCCTTCGCCGCGGACTTAACTTCCCTCTCAATGGACTCTGACGGCTACTTGGGGTGGCTGGGGCTGGCCTTGACACCTGGGCTGGGCGCGCGCACGGCCGGGAAACTGCTGCGTGAGTTCGGCAGCCCCGAAGCCATCTTCAATGCCTCTTTGACCTCTCTCGAAGGCCAGCGCCTGCCTGCGGCGGTGGCCCAAGCCCTCCATTCGAGGCAGCCGCTGAGCGATGCGGCCCGGGAGCTGGCCAACGCTCAGGCTGCCGGTTGTCGGCTCCTCACCTGGGATGAGCCGGGATACTCGTCGCGCCTGCGAGAGATTTATGATCCCTCACCCCTTCTGTATGTTCGCGGAAATATTGAACTTCTCAGTCGGCACATTATTTCCATTGTCGGGGCGCGACGTCCAAGCCCTTACGGGAATCAAATGGGTGAAAGGCTGGCCAGGGACCTGGCGGATCATGGGTTGGTCGTCGCCAGCGGGCTTGCGCGGGGGATTGACGCAAGCGCCCATCGGGGCGCACTTGGCTCGGCCCTTGGGGCCACTATTGGAGTGCTAGGTTGCGGAATAGACGTGGTTTACCCGAAGGAGAACAAGAAGATCTTTCAGGAGATCGAGCAGCGCGGGGCGATCATTTCCGAATTCCCCCTGGGGACTTTTCCCGCGGCGCAGAACTTCCCGATTCGCAACAGGATCATTGCGGGGATGGGCCTCGGGGTCGTGGTTGTGGAAGGCGCGCAGTATTCCGGGTCTCTGATTACGGCCCGCCTGGCGATGGAATTCGGGCGGGAGGTTTTTGGCGTTCCCGGAAACGCCACGCAACCTTCGAGCTTCGGCCCGAATCAGCTTATCAAGCAGGGCGCCAAGCTGGTCACCAGCTGGGAGGATGTGGTCGAGGAGCTGCCCACGAACGTGCGTGCGGAGCTATTGCCGGTTGAAACGGCTTCTCCGGAAGAGCGTGCGGCCCTGGCCGAGCAGGCGCTTTCGCCGGAGCAGAGGCGATTGTTCGGACTTTTGAGCATGGATGAGACCCGGCATGTGGACGATTTGGTCGAGCAATCGGGCATGAGCTCCTCGCAAGTGCTGGCCACGTTGTTTGACCTGGAGCTGCAAGGTGTGGTACGCCAGTTACCTGGCAAGCAATTCCTGAAAGTCCTGCTTTAATTCCCAGGGCAAGTCAGGGTTAGGATGGAAAAGGCCTAGGGGGCTTGGGCCGCCCCATGTCAGCAAGCTGCGGAGATTGGCGAAAGCCCGGGCAGCAGGGGAACGTGCCAGAGCAGCTGCTTTAGTGAGGACGAAAGGCAAGCATGGCAAGATCACTCGTGATCGTTGAATCGCCGGCAAAGGCGAAAACGATCAATAAATATCTCGGGCGTGGGTACACCGTAAAGGCTTCCTATGGCCATGTGAAGGACCTGCCGAGGAAAACTATCGGCATCCTTCTGCCCGGCTCGGAAAACGGCCGCGGGAAACGCAAAGGCAAGGCTGGGGCCAGAGGCAAGGCGAAGCCTGCCGCCAAGGCGCCGGAGAAGAAAATCGTCATCACCGCCGAGAACATTTTCGAGCCGACCTACGAAATCATCCCGGATAAAGTAAAGATAATACAACAGTTAAAGACCGCTGCCGATGCCGCCGAGAACGTCTATCTCGCCACCGACCCGGACCGCGAAGGGGAAGCCATTTCGGCGCACCTCCTGGACGAATTGGCCGAGAACAAGACCCAGCGGACCAAATTCTCGCGCGTGATGTTCAACGAAATCACGCAGAAGGCCATCAAGGCCGCCTTCGAAAAACCGACCCGGGTAGACGAGCATCTAGTGGACGCGCAGCAGGCCCGCCGCGTCCTGGACCGTATCGTTGGCTACAAGGTTTCGCCCTTGCTCTGGGACAAGGTTCGCCGCGGGCTTTCCGCCGGCCGGGTGCAGACCGTGGCGCTGCGCCTGATCGCGGAACGCGAGCAGGAAATCCGGGCTTTCATCCCCCGGGAATACTGGACCGTGCACGCCCTGCTGGCCGCCGGCGCGCCCCCCTCCTTCGAGGCCAAGCTCGTCAAGTACCGGGCCGAGGACCTGGAAATTCCCAATGAGGCGGAGGCCCAGCGAATTCTCGCCGAGCTCGAGCGCGCCACCTGGCACGTGGCAAGCGTGGCGCAGAAGGAGAAGCGCCGCTTCGCGCCCCCGCCGTTCACTACGTCCAAGCTTCAGCAGGCTGCGTACAACCGCCTGCGCTTCACCGCCAAGCGCACCATGATGCTCGCCCAGCGGCTCTATGAAGGCGTCGAGCTCGGCGGCGAGGGATCGGTCGCACTGATCACCTATATGCGCACGGATTCGGTCCGCGTCTCGGACGACGCGCTTACGCAGGTGCGCGAGCACATCGGCGCCAGCTATGGCCCTCGGTACCTGCCCGAGAAGCCGAACTTTTTCAAGTCCAAGCGGGAAGCGCAGGATGCCCACGAGGCGATTCGCCCCACAGATGTTTCCCGCACGCCGGAGAGCGTGAAGCCCTATCTCGATGAGTCCATGTTCCGGGTCTACCAGCTCATCTGGCAGCGCTTCGTTGGTTCGCAAAT
>JAJXZD010000086.1 GCA_021780215.1 Acidobacteriota bacterium | reverse complement strand
GGCGACACCGGCGACGGCGTGAGCCATATCTGCCACCTGGGAGGAATGCTGGCCGGCTACATCTATCTGCGCCGCGGGTCGTATTTGTACAACTGGCGCAATGTCGTCTCGGACTGGAAGCGCCGGCGGATGCGCAGGAAATTCGAGGTGTACGTGCGCGAGAATCGCGACAAACCGCCCTCGCATCCGGACCAGTGGGTCAACTGAGATTGGACGCGGAGGCGCCCGCCATCCTTTTTCCCGCCCCGCGAATCTGAAAATGGGACGGGCCGGCAAAGGCAGCGAGAGACGCCGGCACGAAATCGTGGCCCGAGATTCGCAGGGGACCGCCGCTCATGGGACGGCGGGATTTCGTCCGCAAGCAACAGGAGCCGTAAAATCATGGGCATCCGCATGTGGGTTTGCATTCCGCTGGCGGCGATTCTGATTGCCGCACTGGGCATTCCGCGCGAGGCCTGGACCGCGCGCGCCCAGCAGGAGGGTCCGATGACGCCTCCGCCCTCCGCGCAGCCCGAACCGCCCCCGCCTCCTCCGCCGCAGGCACCCGCGGCGCAGCGCGCCCCGACGCCCCCGTCTTCGCCGCAGGCCACGATCTCCGTGAAATCCAACCTGGTGGATGTGGACGCCACGGTAACCGACCATGACGGAAATCTGGTGACCGGGCTGAAACAGCAGAATTTCCGCGTCTTCGACAACGGCCAAGAGCAGCAGATCGAAAACTTCGCGCCCACCGAAGCGCCTCTGACCATTGTCGTGCTGCTCGAATTCAGCGATGCTTCGTGGGGTTACTTCGAGGGCTACTTCGGATACAAGGGGCAGTATTGGGCCGACGGTTTTCTCGACCATCTCAAGCCCCAGGACTGGGTGGCGCTGAAGACCTTCGACCTGCGGACCACCCTGCAGGTGGATTTCACGCAGGACAAGCGCGCCGTGGATGAGGCGATTCAGACCCTCGGGTTTCCCTCATTTCATGAAGCCGTCCTATTTGACGCACTGTACGAGACGCTCGATCAGTTGCGCGACGTCCACGGAAAGAAGTCCGTCCTCGTCATCGCCACCGGCTTCGATACCTTCAGCAAACACAATCTGGACCAGATCCTCACGCGCCTGAAGGAAACCGAGGTGACCATCTTCTGCATCGGCATGGCCGAGGAGATTGACCTCTACAGCACCGGGTCGGACATTAACTACCTCCAGGCCAAAAACCAGCTCGCCACCTTCGCCCGCCTCACCGGGGGATACGCCTTCTTCCCGCGCTTCGACGGCGAGATGCCCGAAATCTTCAACAGCGTCGCCTCTTTCCTCCGCAACCAGTACACATTGGTGTTCACACCCACCACCCAGCAGGACGGCAGGTACCACAAGCTGACTGTGGAAGTGGTGGATGAACAGGGCAAGCCGCTCGAACTGGCAAATAAAAAGGGCAAGAAAAAGAAGGTCATGGTGTACGCCCGCCAGGGCTACATGGCACCCCACCCGGCGGCAGCGGCAGACTAGCTTTCGCTCAACGCCGCGCCGGACGGCGCTTGACGAACGTATTGAGCAGCAGTCGTGTCAGGCGCGTCTCGTCGTGACGCACCACGCCATCTTCCTGCAGGAGATTCCCCGTCACACACCGCAGGCCCATGCGCTCGAGCTCCGCGAGCGATGGGGCGACCGGCTCGGCGGCCTCTGCGGCATACCGGCGCAACAGGCGCGGCGACACCGGAGCATCGTTGATCACCACGAAGTCAAACAGGTCTTTCCGCGTGTGCCGGTAGATGGCGCGCACGTGATCCGCCACCGTATAGTGCTGTGTTTCACCCGGCTGGGTCATCAGGTTGGCGATGTAGACGCGCGTGGCGCGGGAATTCGCGATGGCTCCCGCCATTCCCTCCACCAGCAGGTTCGGCAAAATGCTGGTATAGAGCGAGCCGGGGCCGACGAGGATCAGATCGGCGGAGCGCACCGCTTGGAGAACTCCCGGCAAGGGCCGCACCCGCCGCGGTACCAGCCGCACGCGCGCAATGGGCCGGCGCGAGCGCGAAATTTTCGTTTCTCCGGCCACGACCTTTCCGTTGTCCAGCTCCGCTTCCAGCGTCACGTTCCTATTGGTCGAGGGGAAAATCCTTCCGCGGATGGCGAGAACGCGCGCCGAAAACTGCACCGCCTTCGGAAAATCTCCTGTGATGTTGGTCAAGGCAGTGAGGAAGAGATTCCCGAAGCTGTGGCCGGCCAGCCCGCGTCCCGCGGGAAAGCGGTACTGGAAAAGTCTTCCCATCAGGTGCTCATCGTTGGAAAGAGCCGCCATGCAGTTGCGAATGTCGCCGGGGGGAAGAACGCGGTATTCCCGGCGCAGTCGGCCGGAGCTTCCGCCATCATCGGTGACGGTGACAACAGCGGTGAGGTCCGCAAGGAGGCGGCCCGGCATCGGTTTTCCCCGCTCCGCAACGTGTTCCTTGAGGCCTCGCAATACCGCGGAGAGACCGGTGCCTCCTCCAAACGCCACTACGCGGACGGACTGGAAGCGAGGGGCCGAACTCTGGCTCATGTGGGAAGCCGAAGGTTACCCGGCAGAACCGTCCCGCTCCGGGTATAGCAGCTCCGTAAAGCGCGGGTCCTCCGCCAAGAAGGAGAAGTCCTCATCGTTGCGCGCATGATAGCGGTTTTCCGGACGCAGCTGGATGGCGATTTTCAGATTTTCCATTGCCGAATCGGCCTCGCCGGTCAGGCAATCGAGCGCCGCAAGAGCGTAGATGATGTAATCGGCCTTGGGCGCGGCTTTTCGCGCGCGATCCAGATGCTCGCGAGCCTCGTCCCAGCGTCCCATGTTCATCAGCGCAACCCCTTGCGTATAGTGATCCTCCGCCGATTTCGGCGCCACAGCAGGCGGGCGCAATACCCGCTGCTCGCAAATGCGCAGGTGCACTTTGGCCCGATCCACCAGCTCCTTGCCTGGCCCCCCAAGAACCTGCTCGAGGAGCTCTTTGGCGCGATGAAATTTCTGCTGCTGCAGCAGCTTGAGCGCCTCTTCGTAGAGCTTCAATTGATGCTGACGGGCCGGCGCATCCGGATCGGGCGGTGGGGCAGGCTTATTCTTCTTTGACAAACCCTTATTAATCATTGGCTTACGGACGGAACGGGAGGTACCCCCGCCGCGAGCCGAGCGGTCTTTCACGTTTCCACTCCCGGGCAACGCATGCTGCACCATATCAAAATCGACGGGGCGCGTCAACGCGACGCCCAAGCCCCACTATGCGCGCAGCCGCACTGCCAGCTCCGCGGCCAGCTTCTCCATCCCGCCCGGCGGCACCACGCGAATCTGCTGCGCGGCGAAAAGCTGGGTCACAAACTGATGCCGGCGGTTCTCGGGCAGCGGCTCGGCATCAGTCAAGGCGATAAACTCCGCGTGAGTCTGCTCCCGCCGGATGCATTCGGCGGTGTAGGCCAGCACTTTGGCCTGCGAGGGATGACGGTCGAGCGGGACGATCTGCATGTAACCTCGCGTTCCGTTGAAACGGTAGGCATAGTCGATTCGCAGAGGATCGCCGGGCTGCGTGAACTTCTCGGCCCGCACTCCGCGCTCGATTTTTTCCAGAATGCGGTGGCGCCGCAAAATAGTCTCCAGGCGCTGGCGGATCCAGTTGCGGGTGTGCTCGATGATTCCCGCTTCGCGCCGGGCCGGCGGACGGGCCACGTAGTCGCGGAACAGGCGTTCGAGTTCGGCGTCAAAATCTGTGGCCAGCACGGCGCGACGAGGACTGAATTGCACGGCATTCGAGAGGGTCTGGTCGAGCTTCTGGAGATAGATTTCAACTTCGGGTTCCCGAAGCCGGGCCTCGAATTCATCCGCCAGGCCGCGGAGCAGTCTTTCGTCCACTCCTGGATGGAGCCTGCGAATGCGCGCAAAGTCCGCATCCTCCTCAATCAGGCGCGCGGCGCGCCGCGGCGCGGCTCCCGGATTTATTCCAGCCATCTCCTCGAGAAGCAGGCCGATATTCACCCACTCGTCGCGGAGGAGATTCGGCGCATAGCGCAGGATGCGATAGCGAAACGTGCGGCGTTCTTCGGGCATGATTCACTTCCAGTTGGGAAATGGCTGGGCCGAAGACTTCCAGGCCGCGATCACCAGTTCCCGGACGATTTTGCGGCGGCGCAGCAGCTGCTCTAACATCCTCTCCAGGCCGCTCAGGTCGAAGCCGTACCATTCCGGCGGAATTTCACTCGCCGCTTCCTCGAGGACTGCTTCATTGATGCGTGTTTCCAGGCGTGAGAGCCAGGGTTCGAACGATTCGATCCCGCACACTGATTCGTAAACCCGATGGCGCAGATAGATGCCACGCAGCGGCGCGTCCGGAAAATTCCATTCCCCGGCGTTGAAGCAGAAGCCCTGGTCAATCATTTGCGCCTGGTAGCGGTTCTCTCCCGGGGCGCGGGAAAAGACCGCTTGCCGCCCGTTGGTATTGCAGGCCCATTTGTCGAACACGAGCATGCCCCGAAAATCCTCCAGGTTGCTCACTTCGCGGAGTTGCTCCTCCGGCAGAAAATCGTGCGCCACCGTCTCCGCCGGTGAACCCGGATACCGCGATCCGAATTGCAGCCCGGCCTTGCAGGGCATGTTTCCCCGTCCCATCTGAATCACCAGCTCATCAGTCTGCGCGATCAGACTCTCGCTCACTTCCACCACTGCTGCCGCCGCCGTCGGCAGTCCCAGCCGCGCCGCCAATCGAGTACCGAGCAATTCGTTCGCCAGAACTCTCTCCCCTTGCGGATTATTTCGGAATTTCACCACATAATACTCATCGTCCGCGCAGCGCATCAAATGCGATTGCGCTCCGCCTCTCATTCTTCGGATCTGCTCAAGGGCCACCGGCATCAGGAATGGGGTTCAGTTTTCCAGATTGGTTAGCCGGACGGAACCATCCCAAACTGGGAAATAAAGAATGGGCGGAGAAAAGCCCGCGGGAGAAGCAGACCTTTCTCCGCCACAATGAGGACAACGAATTTGCGGCGCAGTCGCTGCGCCCATCACTTCTGGTGGACCGCTCCACCGAGGTCGTCTGCGAGAACGCGAACCGCAGCGGTTCAGCGCTTCTTCCTGCGCCGGGCCTTTTTCGCCCCGCCCTTGCGCGCCTTGGCCTTGGCCTTCGGCTTGGCTTTGACCACCTTTCGCTTCGGAGCCTTCTTCGCGACCTTCTTCTTCGCGGCACGGCGCGCGGGAGCAGGCTTCCGCGGCGCAGGCGCGGAAACATGAGCCGATTCTGACTCCGGCTCCACTTCCTCAATGATGGTTTCCGTAATCTCTTCGATAATCTCCGCCGGCTGCTCCTGCCCCTCTTCTGTGTCGTCGTAGCCGGGCAACTCGTCGTCATCGTCGTTCATCTTGGCGAAAAACATCTTTTCCTCCGTGGCTTTCTCGGGCTTCCGGACAGCCGAATGCTCCTCGGGCGCTTATAAACGGAGTCTCGGAACTTTGTCAAGGCGCAATGAATCCAGGTGGGTGAATATTCCTAAGCGATGCCGCAAGTCAAGAGCCTTCAATGCACACAAAACCGCGCTAGATAACGCAAGTAATTGCAGGACAAGGACTTGCAATAACGGTCAGCGTTGAATCGTCAGCACGTCTCCAGCTTGCAGGGGACGCTCAGCCAAAAATGGGTTGGCATGACGAAGCGCCGAAACTGTCGTCTGGTATTGCCGGGCGATTGAATAAAGCGTCTCGCCGCGCTCCACGCGATGCGCCACAGGCAGCGACCCTTCCGAGTTCCGTGCCGCCACACTCCGCACCTTGGGCGTCGCACTCGACCTCGGGCTAGGCTCTGGCAGCACATCGGCGGACATATCACCGGGATAGATGCGCAGCCTCCACCCAGGCCGCACGCGCTGTCCGGAAATGTGATTCCAGCGCTTCAACTCGGTCACCGTAACATCGAAGCGGTCGGCGATTCCCGCCAGCGTGTCGCCGCGGCGCACGCGATAGCGAACCATCCTCGGCTCGGCCGGCATCGGCACATTCAGCAAGAATCCCGCTTCCACCTCGGCATGAGGAGCCAGGTGATTCGCTGCATCGAGAGCCGTCGGCGTAACGCGATAGTGTCGCGCCACATCCTCCAGCGACTCCCCTTCCTCAGTCATATGCAGCCGCCAGCACGTCCATTTGTCTTTGGGCACCTGCTGGATATCCTGCTTGAGAACCTTGGCCGTGCCCGCCGGCACCTGCAGGGCAAAGCCCGGGTCATTCGGCGTCGTCCCGCGCAAGAGCTCGGGATTCATCTGTCGCAGGTCTTCGACATCAGCCCCCGTGGCATCGGCAACCAGCCGCAGGCTGATCGCGTGGTTCAATTTCACCGTCTCCGTGGGCGTGGGCTGTTCCGGGGTAACCCGCACGCCATACAAGGCAGGATCCTTGGCCACCATCGCCAAGGCGATGATGATGGGCACATAATTCTGCGTCTGGCGAGGCAGCGCATCCCGCTTCTGCAACTCCCAAAAATCCGCATAGCCGGTGCGCTCAATGGCCTTCGCCACGTTCAACGGCCCCGAATTGTAGGCGGCCATCACCAGATACCAATCTCCAAACATGCCATAGAGGTCCCGCATATGCTGCGCGGCGGCGTGGGTGGCCTTCACCGGATTGCTCCGCTCGTCCACCCAATAGTTCCGTTCGAGACCATATTCCTCGCCGCGGTATGGCATGAACTGCCAGATGCCCCGCGCTCCAGCCCGCGAAACTGCCTCTGGCTGGAAGGCGCTCTCAGCCTGCGCCAAGTAGATGAGGTCCTGCGGAACGCCTTCCTCCGCCAGTGCGCCGCGAATCATGACGCTGTAGCGCCCCGCGCGCTCCAGGCCATGCTCAACAATCGCGCGGCCCCGAGGCGTCGTAAAAAAGCTCAGATACTGAAGTACCGATTCATTGACCGTCAACGGAAGGTCGTGGTGAACCGTCATCAATTCCTTTTCCGCCATGAGCGCCAGCCGGGGATCTCCCGCGGGCAGCGTCAGATCGGCGATTTCATCAATCGGCGCGGGTTCTGCAGGAGCCTCGGATTCCGTCTCCTCGCCGCTCATCGCCGCGCTCAACTCGCCGGACTGGTCCGCATCGCCGATTTGATCAAACAGTTTTGAAAGCCGCGGGTCGGAATCGGCCTGAAGACCGCTCTGCAGGATCATCTGGATGGCCAGGTCATATTCAGCCCGGGCCTGCTGTGCATCTCCGGCGCCGCGCGCCTTCTGCCCGGCGTCCAGGCATGCCTGTACTTCGTCCACGAGAACGTCAATCGCCGGGCGCGGCACGGCGGAAATCGGAGGCTGATAGGTGAGATGCTCCGGAAGAGGCAGGGCCTCTTGCGCGTACACGGAGATGGGTGCCGGAGTCGCCGCCGGGGGATGCGCCTTCAATGCTTTGGTCGCGGTCTGCTCGCAACCGGACATCCACACGGCGCCCGCCGCCAACAGAAGCCATATTTTCGCCGCGCGCCTCATCGTTCGTCTCGCAAAATCTCTCCCACCAAGTGGCACTCCCCAAACTAAGGATCTGAGTCCCCTCTTCGCCTCCCCGACCGAATACAGCAACAAATTCTACGAACTTAGGTCGGCCAAGGTCAATGTAACTTAAGGACTAGCCATTGACCAAAGTAGGACAAGTAGTACTAAACCCTACGTGACCCCGCCAAGCCGAGAATCGCCCCTCTGCCCGCAGGCGACCTGCCAGTTCGGGCTTATATCACCCGTCCCTCTCGGTTTGCAACTAATTCAAAACGAGACAGATGGCGCCCTCTCGGCTCAGACCAACGCCTGACGAAGATCGTCCATCAAATCCTCGGCATCTTCCAAGCCAACAGAGACCCGCACTGTTCCGGGCTCGACGCCGCAGGCCCGCAACTCCTCGACCGACATATTCGTGTGGGACGTGTAGATAGGCAGCACCACGAGCGATTCCGCTCCTCCCAGGCTTCCGGCCAGCAGAAATACGCGGACCCGATCGCAGAAGCGCCGGGCGGCTGCCAGACCGCCTTTCAGCTCGAACGAAATCATTCCCCCGAAGCCCTTCATCTGCCGCCTGGCCAGACGGTGGTCCGGATGGGAAGGCAACCCCGGATAATGAACCTGCGCTACCCGAGGGTGCCGCGCCAAAAACTGCGCCAACCGCTGGGCCGTCTGGCACTGCCGCTCCATGCGCACAGCCAGTGTCTTCATTCCCCGAATCATCAGGAACGCGGCCTCCGGATCCATGGATCCGCCTAACTGGGCAATCATGCTCCGCACCCGCCGAATGAGCACGGCGCTTCCCGCCGCGGCTCCCGCAATCACATCCGAATGGCCGGAGAGATATTTTGACCCGCTGTGCAGCGCCAGATCGACCCCCAGCGCGAGGGGTTTCTGGAGCACCGGGCTGGCGAAGGTGTTGTCCACCATCGAGACAAGCCCCCACTCCCGCGCAAACGCAGCCGCTTTTCGCAAATCCACCAGGCGCAGCGACGGATTCGTGGGCGTCTCGACATACAACACTTTGGTCCGCGGGCCGGCCATCCGCGCGATGCCGGCCAGGTCCGCCTCGGCGAAACGAACCCCAATGCCGTACTTCGGAAAGATATCGCGCATCAGCCGGTAGCTTCCGCCATAGAGCGGCCGCGTGGCGATCACTTCATCGCCCGCCCGCAGCAGGGACAGCAACGCCCCGGAAATCACCGCCGATCCCGAGGCCGCTACCACCGCGGCTTCGGCTCCTTCGAGCGCCGCGAGCTTCTGCTCGGCCACCGCCAGAGTGGGATTGCCGTTGCGTGTGTAGATGTAGGCGGAGCTTTTTCCCTCCGACCACCGCTTCATCTCCTCCGTGCTGGCGAAGGTGAAGTTTGAGGTCCGCACAATCGGAACGCCCACCGCCGCCGCCTGATGAAAGTGATCCTCTCCGGCATGAATGGCCAGCGTCGCGTCGCCCCACCGTTTTTGTTTGCGGTTTCTTTCTGCCATGGGAGGAGATTCGCCCATTTCCGTCGCTCCCCGCAAGCACCAATTTGACCGGCCGCCGCCGCGGGGCGAAACACCGTGCTGCCTCTTCGCATTCTCTTCGATTGGCTTTGCCGGCGCTTGCGAGGGAAAACGTCACGGAAAGACGGCATTTCTGTGCCAAGATGGAGCAATCATTGCCGGTTCGAGTTCCGCACCACCGGGGCGACAAGGAGCAGAGGATGAAGGTAACGACTGGTATGGCGATCCTGCTGTTTTCCGTCCTGGGGCTTTCCGGGTGTGCCTATCTGCGTTCCCCGGGCCCCTGCCTTGGCTACGGCTGCCGCGGCTTCGTCGCGCCCCCCGCCCCGCAGTCCACGAGTTCCTCCACCCAGTCTCCGGCCTCCTCGAATGGAAAATCGCGCGGCCACGGCCTCTTCGCAAAAAGAATCAAGCTGTAGCCGCTTCTTCCTCCTCCGCGCCGGCGTGGTGCGGCTTGTGCGCGGCAATTACCTTCTCCGCCAGCTCCTGAGGGACGAAATCGTAGTGGGAAAGCTCCATTGAGTAGCTGCCGCGCCCTTGCGTCATCGAGGTCAGCTCGTTCGCATAACTCAGCATTTCCGAAAACGGCACCAGCGCCTTCACGGTGACCGTGCCGGCCCGCGTCTCGCTTCCGTTGATCTTTCCCCGCCTCCCGCTCAGATGGCCCATCAGATCGCCTGAATACTGGTCCGGCGCACTCACCTCGACGCGCATGATCGGCTCGAGCAGTGCCGGACGCGCCTGCTTCATGGCTTCGCGGAAAGCCAGCGATCCCGCGATCTTGAAGGCGATATCGGAGGAATCCACGTCGTGATATTTCCCGTCGTACAAACTGACGCGAATGTCCACCACAGGAAATCCCGCCAGATACCCGCGCTCCGCCGCGTCGCGAACGCCCTTCTCTACCGACGGAATCCAGTTCTTCGGGATCGCCCCGCCGAAGATATCGTCCACGAACTCGATGCCCTTGCCGCGCGGCAGAGGCTCCATCTTGATCCGGCACAGCCCGAACTGCCCGTGCCCGCCGGTCTGCTTCTTGTGCTTGCCCTCGGCGTCCGCCTTTCCGCGGATAGTCTCGCGATAGGGCACCTTGGGAGGATGGAGCGCCAGATCGACGTGGTACCGCTTGCGCAGCTTGGCCACCACGACTTCGATATGCTGCTGCCCCGCCCCGGAGAGAAGAAATTCCTTGGTCTGCGGATCCCGGGCAAAGCGCAGCGCGGGATCTTCCTCGAGAATCTTGTGTATGGCCGTCCCGATGCGGTCCTCATCGGCACGCGTCTTGGGCTCGATAGCGAAAGTGATGGACGGCTCGGGAAGGCGCGCCGCAGGATAGAAAATCGGTGCATTCTTGTCGCCCAGAGTGTCGCCCGTGAGGGTGTCCTTGAGCTTGGCGACCGCACCGATGTCTCCGGCGTGCAGCTCGGCCACCGCCACGGCGGTCTTGCCCTGCATCGCCTGCACGTGCTGCAGCCGCTCCATGGAGCCGCGATTAAAATTCTGGAGCGCCGCATCGTTCTTCAGGACTCCGGACATCACCTTGAAATAGGAGATTCGCCCGGCGAACGGATCGGCCACGGTCTTGAACACCGCCAGCGATACTGGCTCCGCATCGGAAATCTTCCGCTGGATCTCCGCCCCGCTGCGGCTGGCCTCCTTGTAGCCCACGGCCTCTCCGCGATCGGTCGGCGAAGGGAAAATTTCCGCAATGAAATTCAAAATGGCGTCGCCGCCGATGCAATGCAGCGCGGAGCTGAGCAGGACTGGAAAAACCTTCTTGTCCCGAACTTCCTCCTGCAACCCTTTGCGGATATCCTCAGCTGGCAGAGTGCCCTTGTCGAAGAACTCCTGCATCAGCTCGTCCTCGCCCTCGGCTACCTTCTCGACCAACTTTTCATGGGCAGCTTGCGCCGCCTCCGCCATCTCAGCCGGGATCTCCTCGATGCGCGCCTTGCCGTTGCCGTCGGGCGTATAGATCAGTGCCTTCATGGTCACCAGGTCAATCACCCCGCGAAAACTCTTCTCCTCGCCGATGGGCAGCTGGATCGGAACCACGCCCCGGCCAAATACTTCCTCGAGAGAGGCCAGCGCGCGCTCGAAGCTCGCCAGCTCTCGATCCATCCAGTTCAGAACGAAGGCGCGCGCCTGGCCGTATTCGGTGGCGTAGTCCCAGACCTTTTCGGTGACCACCTGAACCCCTGCGGCCGCGTCCACAACCACCAGTGTGGCATCCGCGGCAATCAGCGACGCCTTCGTTTCATTGATGAACGTCGAATAGCCCGGCGTATCCAGAAAGTTGATTTTCATCGCGCCGGCCTGCCCTCCGGGCCCGTTTGAAACCGGCCATTCGGCAAACGCCAGACCCGTGTTAATCGAAATCTTGCGGGCGATCTCCTCCTCATCCCAGTCGGTCGTGGCGGACCCCTCGGCGACTTTCCCCAGCCGTGGCGTCATCCCCGCCGTGAACAGCAACGACGACACGAGCTGGGTCTTCCCCGTGTCGCCGTGGCCTGCAATGCCCACGTTGCGGATCCATTCAGTGGTGTAGGATTTCATATTTCACCTCGCTCGAAAAAATCTGGAAATGAGAACGGCAATCCTTCTAGCGGGAAAATACGGTCGGGGAGACAAGGGCTGGGGGACGCTCTCATTGCACACCCGTGCCCGAACAGGCATTTCGCGAAGGAATAAATCGGCTGGCGAGTTCGAGCTGTGCCCTCTGCCCCGCATCACGGCGCCCTCACGGTTGCGCGCGATGATCCTGCGGAAGCCCCGGATGCTAGCACACGCCCGGACGCCCCTTCAAGGGCACCCCGAACCTTGCGCGCACGGCGACGGGCGAAAGAATGGCCGTCTCCGCAGTTTCCTAATCCGCGCCGCGCGCCGAGGCTGCCTGAATGTGGAACACGTGCTCTGCGTTGCCGTGGTAGAGCTTTTCCCGGTCCGCGGCGGATACCGGAGCCGAATCCATGAACGCCACCGCCGGCGCCGACGACTGGTAGGGATAATCAATCGCCCAGAGGACGTTCTCGACGCCCAGCGCCTTGATCGAATAATCCAGTGCCAGGTGGGACTCCTGCCCGCTCGTGGTAATCACGAAGTTGCGCTTGAAATATTCGCTCGGCGCCAGCTTGAGCTTCGGCGCAGCGCCCCGCATCTGGGCCCTCTTGTTCATGAAGTCGAGCCGCCAGGACCAGAAATGCACACCTTCCCCCATGTGCCCGATGCAGATCTTCAGCTTGGGGAAGCGGTCGAAAAGCCCGCTCACGAGCATGCGCACGGCGTGAGTCGAAACTTCGATGCCATACCCCCATTGCGCACTGTCCAGCCCGTATTCGCGAAATGGAGCGGCCAGGCCATCCGAGGGAGCGCGCGGATGAATATAAATGCAGGCATCCAGCGCCTCGGCGGCCTCTAGAATCGGGAAGAAACGTGGATGGTCGAGGTAGTCGTTTCCCGTGTGCGAATTCACCATGAAGCCGTTGAGCTTCAGCGTCCGGATGGCCCGCTCCATCTCCTTGACCGCCCGCTTCGGCGCGTGCGGGGCGAAGCTTGCCAGTCCGGCGAACCGCGTTGGGTGGCGCCGAATCACTTCCGCCAGCCGGTCATTGGCGAGCGTGGCCAGCTCGCAGGCCGTATCGGCGTCGAACATCTGTACGCCGGGAGCGGTGAGCGAAAGCAGGTGCATGTCCACGCCGTTCGCGTCCATGTCTTGAAGGCGCGTCTCCTCCAGGTCCAGCAGCAGCGTCAATAGCTCGGGCTGTGCATGTTTGTCCCCGGCGGCATCGTAAATCCTCCGGAGCAGCGGGAGGTCCAGGCTGTTGCCCGGCTCGTGGCACACGCCACGAAGCGCCGCGGAAACCTCCGGAATCGAGAATGCCTCCTCCGTTGCGATGCGCCGAATTGTCTTGGTCTCAGCAGTCATGGCATGGTCCTTTCCGGAAAGGGGAACTTCGGGGGAGGAAGGTAGCATGCCTTTGCGGGATTGGAAAGCGCCAGGGCAGTCGCAGGACCGCCTATCCGAGCCCAGCCAAATGGAAGGAAAAATCTGCGGGGCCACGCGGGTCGGTGGGAACAGGGAAATCCGGTCAGGCCGGGTGCGTCTAGCGTCCGTGCAGCGCTGAACGGCCGCCCGCTCTGCTGGAGGAGCGCATCGCGCGCGCGGCCTTCGTGTGCACAGTGGATTGCGCGGCCGGCTGCCCCGCCCGCTGCGAAGGTGCTGCAATGTCCGTCCCGCGCGGTCCGCCGACCTTCGTGGGCAGCGGGGCCTCGGCCCCCTCCGTCCGCTTCCAGGTGTGCACGATGCGGTGAATGACCGTGATATTAGGCCCGATCGCCAGAATCCAAAGCGCCAACTCCATCCTCCGAGTGAGCGCACACAGGATGATCAGCACGAGGCGTTCCGGCCGCTCCCAGAAACCGACCTTCTCCGCAGGGACCAGCGATTCCGCGCGCGCCTTGGCGTAGCTGACCATCACCGCCCCGGCCATCGCCGCGCCCGCCAACACCGCGTAGCGAGACCGGTTCTGATGCACGTAGTGAACGAGCAGCCCCAGAAACAGCATCAAGTCGGCGTACCGGTCCAGAATGGAATCCAGGAACTCGCCGAACAGGGAAACGCGGTTTTGCAGGCGGGCCACCGGGCCGTCGAGCAGGTCGCACAAACCCGCCAGGATCACCATCCCTCCCGCCTCAGGGAACCGTCCCGCGGCGAAGAGGACGCCCGCCCAGAGGTTGGCAACAAGCGCGGACCACGTAATGATGTTGGGGGGGATACCTGTAGGAGCCAAGAGTGCCGCGAGCCGGTCAATGGGCCAGGTGAGATACCGGCCGATGGTCCGCGTCAGCATGGAGTGAGCTGCACCCCGCTATCCCTCGTCGTAAATCGTCAACAGACGCACGACTTCGTATTCCTTGACTCCTGCGGGGGTGGTTACCTTCACCTCGTCACCGACCTTCTTCCCGAGCAGCGCTCGTCCAATCGGCGAACTGGTCGAAATCAGCCCGTTGGCGGCATCTGCCTCCTCGACGGTAACCAGCTTGTACTCGATCTTCACCGATTTCTCCACGTCGAGGACCACCACCCGGGACCCATACGCCGCGCGATCCTTCGGCAAATTGTTCAAATTCATCAGCGACAGTCCCGCCATGCGCTCATGCAACTGCCCAAGCCGCGCCGAAACGTACGATTGCCGCTCCTTCGCGTACTTGTATTCCGCGTTTTCCGAAAGGTCGCCGTGCGCACGCGCGGTCTTGATCTCCTTGGGCAATTCCTCATGCAGCTCGCGTTCAAGGACAGCGATTTCGTCCATCAATTTCTTCTTGATTCGCTCGGCAAGGTCGCTCATGAAAATCGGCGCGGCCCGGGAAAACCATTCCTCTCGGCCGCCTCCTCCGCTCACATTCCCCTGGCGCATTATAACGGATTTCCTGCGCAATCCGCCATTCTTCGTCCCGGGCCCGCAAAAGGATTGACGTGCGGCGCCCCCTGATGCAATAATTCCGTGTTTGAAGTTGTCCTAGAACGGGCGCGGTTAGCCAGTAGTCACGCCGCAAACCAAAGAAAAGCACACAGGAGCACGGCAGCAGCTCGTTTCGCCTGCGATGGAGACTGTCCACCAGCTCGGCACGCTCTTTCTCGATGCTGTGCCCACCGTACTCATCGTTCTCCTCTTTTATTTCTTTTTGCGCTGGTCCTTTTTTGGCCCCATACAGAAGGCCATGGCCGAGCGGTCCGCGAGGATTGACGGCGCCCGCGCCGAGGCCGCCTCTGTAGAAGCCGAAGCTCGCAAGGAGCTTGACGCGTACAATGAAGCTCTTCGCCGCGCCCGGTCGGATATCTACGCCGAACAGGAGGCCGCGCGCCAGGAAGCCCTTGGCAATCGCGCCAAGCTGCTGAAGACCATGCACACCCGCGCGCAGGAGGAAGTGAGCGCTGCCAAGCACCGCATCGCCGAAGAACTGGCGGACGCCTCCGCGTCCATCGAGAGCGACACGCGCGTCCTGGCCGCGGAGATTGCCCGCACCCTTCTGGAAGGGCCCTCCCCGCAGCGCGGAGGAAAAATCCAGTGAAGTTCCCGGCGAAATCAGGTATGCGAATGCTTGGCTCTGCTGTCCTGCTGGCGCTTCTCACGGCCGCACCGCTGCTGGCTCAGGAGAGCGACGCTGCTTCCGCTGAATCCGCCTCGAGTTGGGCATTCCGCTGGCTCAATTTCGCGGCGGTGGCAGGCCTGATCCTCTTTGCCCTGCGCAAGGCGGCCCCGGTTTTCCGGCGGCGCGCCGAGGAAATTTCCGGCAAGATTGCCGAAGGAGCCCGGGCACGCAAGGCGGCGGAAAAGCAACGCCGCGAGGTGCGGGCCAAAATCAATGGGATTGACGCCGAGGTCGCCGGGCTGCGCGCCGATGCGAAGCGTGCCACCGCCGCGGAAGCCGAGCGTATCCGCGCTCTGGCCAAGACAGAAGCGGAAGCCGTCGAACGGGCGGCGCGCGCGGAAATCGGCGCGGCCGAGCGGGCCGCTCGTCTGGAACTGAAGGCGCGGGCGGCGCGGATGGCAGTCGAACGGGCCGAGGCGCTGTTGCGTGAAAACCTCACGCCGAATGCGGAAGCTGCTCTTATTCGCGCCTTCGTCGCCGAAATCGAGAGGAGCCCAAATTGATCGGAGCGGCCGCCTCCCGGTACGCCGCCGCCCTGGCGGACGTCGCCCTCGAACAAAACGCCGCCGAGCGTGTCAAGGGCGACCTGGGCGCGTTTGCCGATGCGTTCTCTTCCTCCGCCGACCTGCGGAACATCTTGGAAAGCCCGGCCGTGACCGCCGTCGTGAAGCGCCAGGTGATCCACACTTTGGCCGGGCGCATGGACCTGGCACCCGCGGTCCGCAATTTTCTGTTTTTGCTTGCCGACCACGGCCGCACGGAAATGCTGGGCGAAGTTTACCGGGCGCTCCTCGCCGAATTGAACGCCCGCCAGGGGCTTGCCGAGGCCGAGGTGATCACGGCCCGCGAACTGAGCTCCGAGGAGAGGAGCCAGATTACCGCCGCGCTCGAGCAGCGCACAGGGAAAAGAATCGAAGCTCGTTTTCGGATGGACCAATCGCTCATTGGCGGCGCTGTGGTGCGCGTCGGCTCAACCGTCTATGACGGTTCGGTGCGCGAGCAATTGGCCCGGCTGCGCCAGCAGCTTGAAGGGGAATAGGAGCAGGGATGGCCAACATCAAAGCAGACGAAATTACCAGGATTCTGCGCGAGCAGATCGAAAACTACGAGCAGACGGTCGCCGTGGAGGAAGTCGGTTCGGTGATCTCGGTGGGCGACGGCATCGCCCGCATTCACGGGCTCGACCGTTGCATGGCCGGAGAGATGATCTCCTTTCCGCACGGCGTCTCCGGCATCGCTCTGAACCTCGAAGAGGACCAGGTCGGCGCCGTGCTGCTCGGCGACTACACCAAAATTCGCGAGGGCGACACCGTCAAGCGCACCAAGAAAATCATGTCCGTGCCGGTGGGTGAGCCGCTCATCGGCCGAGTGGTCAACCCCCTTGGGGAGCCGCTCGATGGCAAGGGGCCGGTGCTCACCGAGCAATTCAATTCCATTGAGCGCCTGGCGCCCGGCGTTGTGGACCGCCAGCCGGTACGCGAACCGGTGCAGACCGGCATCAAAGCCATTGATTCAATGATTCCCATCGGGCGCGGCCAGCGGGAGCTGATTATCGGCGACCGCCAGACCGGCAAGACGGCCATCATCCTCGACACCATCCTGAACCAGCGCGGCGGCGACATGATCTGTATCTACTGCGCGATCGGCCAGAAGCGCTCGACCATCGCCCAGGTGGTGAAAACGCTCACGGACTATGGCGCGCTCGAATACAGCATCGTAGTGGCGGCCTCGGCCACCGAACCGGCCACCATGCAGTACATCGCGCCCTTCGCCGCAGCGGCCATGGGCGAATATTTCCGCGACACCAAGCGCCACGCCATCTGCTTCTACGACGACCTCTCGAAGCATGCGCAATCCTACCGGGAAATCTCCCTGCTGCTGCGGCGCCCGCCCGGCCGCGAGGCCTTCCCGGGCGACGTCTTCTTCTTGCATTCGCGCCTGCTCGAGCGCGCCGCCAAGCTGAATGACGAACTCGGCGCGGGTTCCCTGACGGCGCTGCCGGTGATCGAAACGCAGGCCGGCGACGTCTCCGCCTACATTCCGACCAACGTCATTTCCATCACCGACGGCCAGATTTACCTCGAAGCCGACCTTTTCAATGCCGGCATCCGCCCAGCCATCAACGCGGGCATTTCCGTCAGCCGCGTGGGCGGCAACGCGCAAATCAAGGCCATGCGCCAGGTGGCCGGCACGTTGCGCCTCGACATGGCGCAGTATCGCGATCTGGCCGCCTTCGCGCAGTTCGGCTCCGAGCAGCTCGACAAGGCCACTCAAGCGCAACTCGCGCGCGGCCAGCGGCTCATGGAAATTCTCAAGCAGGATCAGTATCAGCCGCTGCCGGTCGAAAAGCAGGTCCTCATCATTTTTGCAGGCGCCAATCGGTATCTGGACGACCTGCCGGTCGCCGATGTCCGCCGCTTTGAGCGCGATCTTTATCCCTTTGTCGAGTCAAACCATCCCGAATTGCTCAAGGGGATTCGCGAGAAGAAAGCGATTGATGACGCGCTCCGTGGTGAAGCCATCCAGGCGCTCGACACCTTCAAGCAATTCTTCCTGGCGGGAACGGGCGTGGCTTCCGCCGCCGACTGACGCCTTCCGTCCATGCCCACACTACTCGATTATCGGCGCCGCATTCGCTCGGTGAAAAGCACGCAGCAGATCACCCGGGCAATGAAGTTTGTTGCCGCGGCAAAGCTGCGGCGGGCCCAGGAAGGAGTGTTCGCCGCGCGGCCCTATGCCCGTGAAATCCTGCGGGTGCTGCGCTCCGCCGCGGCGCGCATGGAATCGGCGGCCCACCCGCTGCTCGAGCGGCGCCCCGAGGAACGCGTTTTGGTTCTGGTCCTCACCGGCGACCGCAGCCTGTGCGGAGCGTTCAACACCAATGTGCTGCGCCGGGCGGCCTCTTTCTATCAGGAGCACTCCTCGAAGAGCATTCAGTCCATCGCCATCGGTAAGAAGGGCCGGGACACGCTGCGCAAGCGCGGCCGGACTCTGGCGGCCGAATACCTGAACGTGTCCGCCAACGTGGAGTTTTCCATCGCCAAGGAAATTGCCGACAAGATCGCCGAAATGTACGCGGCCCGCGAGGCGGACGCCGTCTACGCCGTTTACAACGAATTCAAGAATGTGCTGGTGCAGAACCTGCGTATCGAGAAGCTGCTGCCCATTGACCCGGCGGTGCTTGGCGGCCGCGCCGCGGAGCCGGGGCGCGCGGAATCGCTGCCGCGAGATCTGGCGCCATCCGGCAAGGCCCTCCTCGTGGACTATATTTATGAGGAGCCGGTCGCGGAGATTTTTGGCGGCCTGGTGCCGCGCTATCTCGAAGCGGAAGTCTTCCGCATCCTGCTGGAATCGGCGGCGGCCGAGCATGCCGCGCGCATGACGGCCATGGATTCCGCCACGCGCAATGCCTCCGAGCTGATTGACAAGCTGACCCTGGACATGAACAAGATTCGCCAGGCCAGCATCACCAAGGAATTGATTGAAATCGTCAGCGGCGCCGCTTCAGCCGCGTCCTAGCGCGCTCGCCGGACACGAGGGAGAGACACGATGGCTGTCGAGAAGAAGACAATCGGGCGGGTGGTCGAGGTGATCGGCCCGGTGGTGGACGTCCATTTCCCGGAGCATCACCTGCCGCTCATTCACAACGCGGTGCGCATCACCAGCGAAGGGTTCGAGGCCGAGGAGGCACTCGACATTGTCGCCGAAGTCCAGCAGCACCTCGGCGAGGGGCGCGTCCGGTGTGTGGCCATGAAACCGACCGAGGGAATGGTCCGCGGCATGCAAGCCGAGGACCTCGGCGGGCCGATCTCGGTTCCGGTGGGGCGCGGTACGCTCGGGCGGGTGATGAACGTGCTGGGCGAACCGGTGGACAAGCTTGGCCCGGTGCAGCATGAGAAGCGCTACCCGATTCACCGTCCGGCGCCTTCTCTCGAGGACCAGTCCACCACCCTCGAGATGTTCGAGACCGGCATCAAGGTGGTGGACCTGATCGAGCCCTATCTGAAGGGCGGCAAGATCGGATTGTTCGGTGGCGCGGGCGTCGGCAAGACCGTGTTGATTCAGGAGCTGATTCACAATGTGGCCATGAAGCACGGCGGCGTCTCCGTGTTCTCCGGCGTGGGCGAACGCACCCGCGAGGGCAACGATCTGTGGCTTGAATTCCAGGAATCGCACGTCATCGAGGCGGGCAACCCCGAGAAATCCCGCTGCGCCCTGATCTATGGTCAGATGACCGAGCCACCCGGCGCCCGCCTGCGCGTCGGCCTCACGGGCCTGACCGTCGCCGAATATTTCCGCGACGAGGAGCACCTCGACGTGCTCCTGTTCATTGACAATATTTTCCGCTTTGTGCAGGCCGGCTCGGAGGTCTCGGCGCTGCTCGGCCGCATGCCCTCTGCCGTGGGGTATCAGCCCAACCTCAACACCGAAATCGGCGAGCTCCAGGAGCGCATCACCTCGACCAAGCACGGCTCGATCACCTCGGTGCAGGCCATCTACGTGCCTGCCGACGACTACACCGATCCCGCGCCGGCGGCTACCTTCACGCACCTCGACGCCACCACCAACCTCAGCCGCCAGATCGTCGAGCGCGGCATCTATCCCGCCGTGGACCCGCTGGCCAGCTACTCGCGCATTCTCGACCCGCGCATCCTCGGCCAGGAGCACTACACCGTGGCGCGCGCCGTGAAGTCGGTGCTCCAGCGCTACAAGGAGTTGCAGGACATCATCGCCATCCTCGGTATCGAGGAGCTTTCTGACGAGGACAAACAGACTGTGGCGCGCGCGCGCAAGGTCGAGCGATTCCTCTCCCAGCCCTTCTTCGTCGCCGCGCAGTTCACCGGCATGGAAGGAAAGTACGTCAAGATCGAGGACACCATTCGCGGATTCAAGGAAATCGTCGAAGGCAAGCACGACGATCTCCCCGAGCAGGCCTTTTACATGGTGGGAACAATCGAGGAAGCGGTCGAGAAGGCCAAGAAAGTGGCCGCAGTGGCATAGGCCGCGCGCGCACACGGCCAGGAACAGCGCATATGTTGCCCGAAACGATCGAACTCCAAATCGTCACCCCCGAGCGGCACGTCCTGCAGGAGACGGTGCAGGCGGTCGAAGTGCCGGGGAAGGAAGGCTATCTCGGCGTGCTGCCGGGCCACGCTCCCCTGCTTACCGAACTGGGCATCGGACTGCTTTCCTATCGCAAGGGCGCCGAAACGCGCTATCTGACCGTGATTCACGGCTACGCGGAGATTCTTCCGGACCGCGTCATTGTCCTTGCCGAGCTTTCCGAGCGCGCCGAGGAGATTGACGTGGAACGAACCCGGCGGGCCCGGGAGCGGGCGCGCGCCGAACTGGCTCAGCGCGGCGCCGGACAGGCCGACTGGCAGCGGGCCGAACTGTCGCTCCAGCGCGCCCTGGTCCGCCTGCAAGCCGCGGCCAAGGGCGGCGCAGCCGGGGCGCACGACGCGGACCATGCCGGCTAACATGCTTTGCGAATCCTGCCGAAGCCGGCCGCATCCAATTTGCTGGGCTTAGCCTGATCCGACATGGACGCTACCAAAAAGAAACCCATCACAATCTACGGCACGCCCTGGTGCAGCGATTGCCACCGTACGAAGCAGTTCCTGCGCGAGCGCGGCGTGGACTTCCACGAAATCAATATTGATGAGGCGCGTGAGGCGGAAGAGCTCGTCCTTCGCGTGAATAGCGGGCGCCGCAAGGTGCCCACGATCGAAGTCGCCGGCCGTTATTTCGCTTGCAGCCCTTTCGACCCTTACCAGCTCTCTTCCGAGCTGAAAATTCCGCTGAATATCCGGTAGGTTCGCGCCGTCCGGCGCGGACTAGGAGAGCCCGCTGCCGCGCGTCATCGTGCCGGCAACGCGCAGGTCTGGCGTGAGCACGGCCAGGTCCGCGTCGGCCCCGACAGCGAGGATTCCCTTCTTGCCCGCGAGGCCCAGTCGGCGGGCCGGAAGGATGGTGGCCATCCGCAGCGCTTCCCGCAGCGGCACTCCCAGCGCAACCAGATTGCGAACGGCGCGGTCAAGCGTCAGCGTGCTTCCGGCAAGCTTTCCTTCGGCATTGCGGCACACGCCATTCTTGACCGTCACTTCGAAATTCCCCAGGCGATACATCCCGTCCGGCATGCCGGTGGCGGCCATTCCGTCGCTGGCCAGCAGCACAGCGTCAAATCCCTTGCAGCCGATGAGCACCTGGATGGCCGGACCGGCCACATGCACCCCATCGGCAATGACCTCCGCGGTCACCTCGGGGTCGGTCAGAATCGCTCCTACAATGCCGGGGTCGCGGTGCGTAAAAGGGCGCATGGCGTTAAAAGTGTGCACGGCATGGCAGGCTCCGGCATGAATTCCCGCGCGCGCCTGATCGTACTCGGCGTCACTGTGCCCGATGGCGGGAATGACCTTGGCGGCCACCGCCGCCTCAATCAGCTCGATGGCGCCGGGCAGCTCCGGAGCGACGGTCACGATGCGGACCAGGCCGCCAGCGGCTTCCAGAAATTTCTTGAGTAGCTCCTTGGAAGGCTTGGCTAGCGCGTCGGAGGGATGCACGCCGCGGCGCGCCTTGCTCAGGAACGGGCCCTCCAGATGGATGCCTAGAATTTCCGCTGCGACGCGGCCTTCCTCCGGCTCCTCGTGGCGCCGGACGTAGCGCACGATGCCCTCGAGGCTGCGGCAGGTATCTTCCTCGGAGGCCGAGACCGTCGTGGCTACGATCGAAGTGGTCCCATGCCGCGCCACAGTGGACACGACGCGGTCCAGGGCGCGCGCCGTTCCCTCCATCACGTCGTGCCCACCTGCGCCATGGATGTGAATGTCCACAAACCCCGGCACAACCGTCATTCCCGCCGCCACGTAATCAGCCGCTCCGCGCGGGATGCGAATCTCGTCGCGATGCCCCAGAGCGGCAATCCGCCCGTCCTCGACGAGGATGATGCCGTCGCCGATCTCCTCCTCGGGCGTCAAAATCCTGCTGGCGTGAATCACGGTGGCGGGCATGACTCTCCGATGCTACCTGAACCCCGTTCTCAGCGCACTCCCCGGAGTTGCATTCGGTGGCGAGTCCGTTACAATCAAAAGCCGCTGATTGCACGGGAGGAATGCCGCATGGCACAGGAAAAACGCTACGTCGCCCAGAAACGCCAACGCCGCCGCCGCAAGGCCGCCAAGGCAAAGGTGAAGCTCTATGAACAGGGAAAGCTCACCCACGAGAAGCTCCCCTCGCTGGCAAAGAGATTTCTGAGCCGCAAGAACCGCGCCTTGAAAAGGGCCGAATAGCCCGAAAAAGAAGACGGGCATCCCGGTTGTCATCCGGAATGCCCGTTCTCTTGGCTGCTGCGGTTTCCCGCCAGGGAAATGCTTACCGAGTGTCTCCCCTTAGAGCCCTGAGTTCTGTGCGTGCGTCGAGGGCGTGGCGGCCTTGGGCACACTCAGATAGCCGGAGATTTTGTTCTTGGCTACCTGGTTCACAGTGAACTCGAGCGGAGCGCGGCTCCCGTGGGTGAAGAAGTAGATAGGCTCATTTGCCGACCGATTCTTCTTCTCATATCGCTGGTCATCCACGAAGATGGCCACCGAATAGAGGTTCTTCTTGGGATTTGAGTTGCGGAGCTCGACCATCAGGTCGCCCACTCTTTCCCGCTTTCCCCTCTGGTTGATAGTGAACTCGTAGTAATCGCGCTCGCCGAGCCGTCGGAGTTCCTCGACCTCGTCATGGTTCTTGGCGATGAGCGTGCCAAACTCGCCCCGGGTCATATTGAGGTTGCTCTTGGTGGCCTCGAGGTCCGTCTTCACGCCGGATACATCCGTGCCGAGCTTGCTGACATCCTCGGCGTTTGCCTTGGTAGCCAGCTGCCCGTTCATGTTGTTCTGAAGAGCGGACAACTGTTTGGCGTCCTCTTCCTTGATTCGCTTCGTCTGCAGGCGCGCCCGGCTCAGCTCACCTTCGGTCAGCTTCATCTTGTTGGTGACCACGCTCAGCTCGCCTTCGAGCTGCGCGTTGGTATCTTCCGCCTTCGCCAAACGCTGATTGAGGACGTCCTCGTCCTGCTTGAGTTGCTGTGTCTGTGTCCCAAGCGTCTGCGCGATCCCGTTCGAACGGCTCGCCGCGGACCACCCGGTGCCCAAGGCCACCAGCGATACCGCTGCCAACGCAACAATCGCTATTCCTATCCAGCGCGGCGCGGACGCTCCCTGGCCCGAATCTCCTTGCTGTTCGTTTTCCTCAAACATTTTTGGTTCCTCCGTGGAAACCCCTTCCGGGTTGGGATATGAGCACGCCCAAAACCAAACCAGCACCCACCCGCTTTCTCCCCTTAACGTACTGACAAATAATATACTTATATAGCGGACACCTTGCGCACGGTGGGATCCAGAAGCAGGCGGGTGAGAAAAATTTACTCGGTGTTAATCCCTTTCTCTTAACCCCTAACTGTTTGTGTGACGGGCCATATCAAGAAAAACAAGCGGGTAACGGGCCGGAAAATCTCGAGCCCGAGACATGTGGCAACGCAGGGAGCAGGTGTGATCAGCGGGTGATGGTCATGTTCCGCAATCGGGCGATGCGGTCGGCCAGCTGCGGGTGCGTGCTGAATAGGCTCGAAAAGACCTGTCCGGCAGTTAGCGGGGCCACGATGCACAACGATGAGGTCGAGGGAGAAATATCCATCGGAATTCTCTTATTGTATGCGCCCAATTTCTCGAGAGCACGAATCAGTCCGTATGGATGCCCCACCATCTTGGCGCCGGAGGCATCCGCCTGGTATTCCCGCTGGCGGGAGATGCCGAGCTGCAGCAACATGGCAGCCAGGGGAGCCAGGATGAGCATCAGGATGGCGGTCAGGCCGCCGCCCTCGCGGTCATCGTCGCGCCCTCCGCCCCAGCCGCCGAAAATCATCGCCCAGCGGCCCATTTCAGCCACCCAGGTGATCGCTCCGGCCACGGTGGCTGCGATGGAGGACGTAAGGATGTCGTAATTGCGGACGTGCGAAAGCTCGTGGGCAATCACGCCCTCGAGCTCTTCGTCATCCATGAGGTCCATCAACCCCTGCGTCACCGCCACGGAGGCATGGCTTGGGTTCCGTCCGGTGGCGAAGGCATTCGGAGCCGCTTGCGGGATCATGTACAGCTTCGGCATGGGCAAGCTGGCCTTGCCAGCCAGCCGCTCCATCACGGCATAGAGGCGCGGCGCCTGCTCCCGGCTGATGGGGACTGCTCCAGCGGACATCAACGCGATCTTGTCCGAGAAAAAATACGCCGTGCCGTTCATCAGAATCGCGAACGCCAACGCGAGCGTCATCCCGTTGCGACCACCAAAGGATTGCCCCACGGCCAGCAGCAGCAAGGTTAGCGCCGTCAGCAAAAATGCCGTCTTGAATGTTTTCAAAAGCCTTGCCTCCTCGGGCTCTTTCAGGCAGCGCCCGAGCGAACCGCCTCGCGCGCGAACTTCATTTCGCCGGTTTTCGGATCAGCATCCGCCGAGACGTCGTCTCCCGGCTTTACCTCGCCATCCAGAATCTTCAGCGCCAGCGGGTCCTGAATCAGCCGCTGGATGGCCCGCTTCATCGGACGCGCGCCATAGGCCGGATCGTATCCTTCGCGGAGCAGCAGGGTCCGCGCCGCCGGGGTCAAATGCAACTTCAGCTGCCGCTCGGCCAGCAGCTTCACCACCCGCTGCATTTGCAGATCGATGATCCTCTCGATCTGCTCCTTACCAAGCGGCTGAAATACAACAATATCATCAATCCGGTTCAGGAACTCGGGACGGAAGATTTCGCGCAGAGCGCCCAGCGCCTGTTCGCGCGCCCGCTTTGGGTGCTTTTCCGCCAGCTCGAAGATGGCCGCCG
>JAJXZD010000112.1 GCA_021780215.1 Acidobacteriota bacterium | reverse complement strand
GTAATCTGCCAGATTTAGTGCAAGGAATGTGTTTAGCTAATCTGGTAGATTTAGCTTAGGCGGAAGAGGCCGAGATGTCTTCGCCGAAATGCTTCGGGTCATGGGCGCGATAGAAGTTGGTAGCCGGCGGCGCGTGAAAGCTGATCAGCGGAATTCCTTGAGCCTTGATCGCTGCCAGCGGCGCGCTCAGCAATTGCTCCATCGCCGCGCGGTCGCCTTTGGCGACGGCGTCCGCGACCGGAGGCATGTTGGCGATGGCAAAGGCAAATCCCGAGAGCAGGAACGCCGGCAGAAACGTCGAGATCATCGCGAGCTGGCTGGCCAGCAACTGCTGCCGCGCCAGCGCACTGATCAGGATTCCCTGCGCAAGGGTGCCGACCACAAACACACCGCCAACGGTAAAGAGCAGCGGTACACTGCCGCGCAACGGCACGTGAAAGAGAAAGACCGCCATGAGCACGGCAATGACCATGTTGGCGAGCCCGATGAGCGAATACGGCAGCAGTTTGCCAAGCATGACCTCGAGTGCGGTAACCGGCGTCGAGATGAGCTGTTCCATGGTGCCGCGCTCCCATTCGCGGGCGATGGTCAGCGAGGTCAGAAAAGCTCCCACCACCGCCATCACTGCGGCCACCACGCCGGGCACAAACACAGCCATGCTCTCGAGGTTTTCGTTGTACCAGGTGCGCGGCTGAAAGGTGACGACCGGCGCGTTCGCCGCGAAGCCCTGCGCGCGCAGCCAATTGATTTGAAGTTGCGAGGCGTAGCCCTGAATGATGGCCTGGGCGTAGGCCATGCCAATGCTGGCGGTGTTGCTGTCGCTGGCGTCGAGAAGCACCTGCACCTGCGTGCCTCCGGGGGCGTGCAGATTTTGGGCAAAGCGCGCCGGGAGAACTACGGCCACGCTGCAGGCGCCGTCATTGATGTGCTGGATCACGTCGGCGTAGTTCGGGGAGACCCGCGTGATACGGAAATATTCGGTGGCCTGAAAATGCTTCAGCAGGCTCTGGCTGTCCTGCGTGGCATCCTGGTCGTAGACGCACAGCGGCACGTGCTTCACATCGAGATTCACGGCGTAGCCGAAAATGAAGAGCTGCACCAGCGGCATGGCCAGGATGACCAGTAGGCTGAGCGGATCGCGCCGGATCTGGATCACTTCCTTCCACGTCATGGCTGCAACCCGGCGCCACTTCACGCGTTCGCTCCCTTCCCGGACGGATGCGCGGAAGTCAGCGACACGAAAACGTCCTCGAGAGTTGGGGGGATCCGTTCGATTCGTCCCGCCCGGTATCCCTTGGCCTGCAGCGCTTCCCGGATCACGGGGATGGATTGGTCCGCGTCCGGCACCACAACGTGCAGGCTGTTGCCAAACACTGCGGCATCGAGCGTGCCCGGCGTGCGCTGCAGCACCTCGAGCGATGGCCCCAGCGGATCGCTCTCGACGAGCAGGAGCTGCCCTTTCATGTGGCGACTCTTGAGTTCCGTGGGCGTGCCCATGGCGACGATGCGGCCGCGATCGAGAAGCGCGAGGCGATTGCAGTATTCTGCCTCGTCCATGTAGTGCGTGGTCACAAATACGGTCACGCCCCCGCCGACCATCTCGTGAATCAGTTCCCAGAACTGGCGCCGGGATAAGGGGTCCACTCCGGAGGTAGGCTCGTCGAGAAACACGATCGGCGGGCGATGCAGCACGGCGCAGCCTAGCGCCAGCCGCTGCTTCCACCCGACCGGCAGAGAGCCGGTGGGTGAGTCCTCGCGCCCCTCGAGCCCGGCCATCTGCAAGGCCCACCGGACGCGGCCCTGCAGATCTTTTCTGGGAACGCTATAAAGGCCTGCAAAGAACCGCAGGTTTTCAGAGACGCGCAGGTCGTTGTAGAGCGAAAATTTCTGGGACATGTAGCCGATTTGCTGGCGGACGCCTTCCGGATTGGCGGCGACGTCAATCCCGGCCACGCGGGCAAATCCGGCGGAGGGGCGCAACAGACCGCAGAGGATGCGGATGGTGGTGGATTTACCCGAGCCATTGGGCCCGAGAAAGCCGAAAATTTCCCCGCGATGCGCCTGAAATGTGACGTCGTCCACGGCGACGAAGCTTCCAAACCTTTTGGTCAGGTGCTCGACCTCGACCGATGGCGCGCCCTGGTTCATGCCGGGCCTCCGGGCTGCACAGCGGCCGTGCGCGCTTCGACGGCGGAAACGAACAGGTCCTCGATGCTCGGCTCAACCTGCTCGACGGATTCGTAGGGGACCTTTTGCGCGTCAAGAGCGGCGCGCAGTTCGGGAAGGCGACGGGCAGCATCGTCCACAATCACGTGCACGCGGTCGCCGACCAGGAGGACATTGCGCACCGCCGGCCCACCCGCCAGCGCGGCTCGGACCATCTCCGACTCGGGCGAACGGACCACCAGCACGCCGCCGGGGAATTGCTTCTTGAGCTCGCCGGGACGGTCGCAGAACAACAGATGGCCGGCATAGAGCAGCCCGACGCGGTGGCAACGCTCCGCTTCATCGAGATACGACGTGGAGGTGAGGATGGTCACTCCCTGCGAGGAGAGCGAATAGAGGATGCGCCAGAAGTCGCGGCGCGAGACGGGGTCCACGCCGTTCGTCGGCTCGTCCAGCAGGATCACGCGCGGCGTGTGAATCAGCGCGCAGACCAGACCGAGCTTCTGCTTCATCCCACCGGAAAGATTTCCCGCCAGACGTCGGCGAAATTCGAAGAGGCCGGCCGCGGCCAGGAGTTCCATGGCGTGCTCCTCGCGTCGCTTCCGCTCGACGCCGAACAGATCGGCATAGAAGCGGATGTTCTCGTCCACGGTGAGATCTTCGTAGAGGCCGAAGCGCTGCGGCATATAGCTGAGGTCGTTTTTGGCGCGTTCCGGGTCGCGCAGGACGTCGTGGCCCGCAACGCTGGCTGCGCCCCCGTCGGCGGCCAGCACTCCCGCGAGCATGCGCATGGTGGTGGTCTTCCCCGCGCCGTCCGGGCCCACTAGCCCGAAAATTTCGCCGGGATGCACCTCGAAGGATAGATTGTCCACGGCCTGCAGATGGCCGAAGCGCTTGCCTAGCCCGGAAACGACGATGGCTGCTGGGTTCCCATTCATGGCGCGCCCTCTACTTCCACTGGATGTAGGCGTCGGCCGGCATGCCGGGTTTCAGTTCGAGGTTGGGATTGTCAATGTCCACCCGCACGCGATAGACGAGGGTGACGCGCTCCTCCTCGGTCTGCACGGTCTTGGGAGTAAATTCGGCTTGGGAGGAGATCAGGGAGATGCGCCCGTGATAATCGCGGCCGGGATAGGTGTCGGTGCGGATATTGACGTCCTGTCCCCAGCGGATTTTTCCGAGATCGGTCTCCGGGATGTAGACGCGCAGCCAGATGTTGTGCAGATCGGCCAGTGTGATGATGGGAGTGCCGGGCTGGACGACCTCGCCAAGCTCCGCCTCCCGCACGAGAATCACGCCGCTGAACGGAGCGCGCAGCACTGTGTAGCTCAGCCGGATGCGCGAAAGGTCCAGGCTCTGCTGCGCCTGGTGCAAGCTGGCGCGGTCCACGGCGAGTTCTTCTTTGCGCGTTCCCTCGAGGAGTTCGCTATAGATCTGGCGAGCCCGGTCGTAGTTGGACTGGGCGATGGTCACGCTGGTGGCCGCCTGGTCGCGAGTCTGCGCGGGGATTTCATCTTTTTTATAGAGGGCCTCGTAGCGCGCGTAGTCCTGCTTTTTCTGATCGAGGTCGGCTTGGGCGCTGAGGACGGCCTGGCGGCCGGCTTCGATGTCTTGATGGCGGCTGCCGGCAAGCCCCAGGAGGAGCTGACGGTCGCGCACGCGCGTGGTGGCCTGGTCTACGGCGACGGCCTTGCGATAGTCGTTGTTGTCCAGCCGCGCGATGAGATCTCCTGTTTTCAGCGTCATCCCTTCATCCACCGGGAGGTCCACGACGCGGCCAGTGACCTTGAAGCTGACCAGGCTTTCGTGAGCCTCGATGTTGCCGGAGAGTTTCAGCCCGGGTAGCGCGGATTGCTTGGCCAGCCACAGCGGATAGAGATGCAAGGCCACCGCAGCTGCGGCAACCGCCACAAATAAATAGATGAGTGCACGCTTCATTCTGTTCCCCTGCTCCCGTGATTCCGCCACATCCTCCCGGCGGCTACGGGAGATACTCCTGGTAAATCTTCTCCGTGGCGCCGAGCGCCCGCGCCAGAGCCATCTGCGCATCCCCATGGTTCGCCAGGGCGATGATGTGCTCGTCCTGGGCGTTGGCCAGGGCGTCCTGTGCCGTCACCACCTCGATGTTGTCGGTAACGCCGTTGCGGAAGCGGTCTTCCGCCAGCTCGAGTTCGGTCTGCGCCAGCTCGAGGTTTTGCTCGGTCACGGCCACTTGCTGCCGCGCGGACTTGATATCGAGAAGCGCCTTGCGAAGATCCTGCTCGATGCCGCGGGCCAGATCGTCAATCTGAGCGTTCAGTTGCTGCTCACGAGCTTGCAGTTCCCTCTGTTCGCCATTGCGGTCTGTATTAAACAGGGTGATCGAGATGGTCCCTTGAATCTCTCCGATTCCCGGCATGGTGCCGAAATTGCGGCCCAGCGCGCCATAGTCTCCGGAAATGGAAAACGTGGGCCAGTAGCGCGCATGGGAAGCCTTCTGCTGCTCGGTCAGTGAATCGCGCTGGACCAGCAGTTCGCGATAGTCAGAACGGTCGGCGAGCGCGGTCTGGACCGCTTCCTCCACGGCAGGGATCGGGGCCTCGTGGTAGCGCAAATGCTCGGCGGGCTCGAGGGGCGTTCCCGGGCTGAGGCCGACAAAGCGCGCCAGGACGAGCAAAGACGTCTGATACACATCGCGGGCTACGAGAAGAGTCTGCTGGTCGCGGGCGAGCTGGACCTGAGCGCGCACTACGTCCACGCGGGTAGCTAGTCCGTGGTCATGTTCATCTTGCGCCAGCTTCTCGAGGGTCTCCGATGTGGTTACGCGTGATTCGGCCGCTTCCACTTCCGCGGCGGCCGACTCGCTATCCAGATAAAGCCCGGCGGTCTGGCGGATTACCAGATCGCGAATGTCTTGATAGTCCAGTCGGGCGGCTTGCTGTTGCTTCACGCTCGCTTTCCAGCCGTGATATGCCTGGCGGTCAATCAGCGACTGGCTGGCGAAGATGCGCGAATCGTAATAGGAAAAAGGGCCGACAACGGTGGGGATCCCTGGAACAGAAAGGCCGAACGCGGCCAGGTTGCGGTTCTGGCGGTTCGCCAGGACGTCTCCCGAGGCGTGCGGCAGAAGTGCCGAGAAGCGGCGCTCCCGTGTGCCTCCCAGTTCGTCCACCTGCGCCCCGGCTACCCGGACGTTCAGATTCTTCTTCAACGCCAACTCAATTGCGTCCTGGACGGTCAGGTGCTTTGGGGCAACCTGTTGCGCCTGTAGCCCCACGCCCAGCCCGGCGGCCGCCACTGCCAGGAGTATCGTTCGAGCCATCCCATGCTTCATGGCTTTTCCTTCCGAAAGGCTAGCCGGAATAGTTTGAAGGGCCGAGCAAGGCCATTGAATTCCTCATTCAGCCTTCCAATGCCAGTGGACCGAGGGACTTTAGCGCTAGCCGGAGGCCGTAACCTCTTCCCGAGAAGCACGTGACGCGATATCAGGCCAAAGGCGCTCGCCTGCCAATCAGGCTCCCTGATTCAGGGCCGCCACCAACCTATGCAAGCCCAAGATAGACCTCTGTGATGTGAGTCATGGTGAGCTGTGACCTCAATCACGGAAATCCGTTCTGGCAGCGCGAGATTTTCACAGGAAATCTTGTCTGGAAGTGACGCACGTCACAGAAGGGGGCCTGAGGCTGTAATATAAGCGTTGGCCTTATAGACATGCTCGTGCTTGCCGGATCGCCCATCGGGGAGACGCGATGCGCTGTGATCGCCGGGGAGGCTGGCGGGTGAGAACTGTGGATTTGAGGCGCTGGGGGACGCGCGCACCGGTGGTTGCAGCAGGATTGGTGTGCCATTTAGCGGCGGCTTGGACTGCCTCTGCGGATTCCTCTCGTTATCCGACGAATATCTTCGCGCCGGCTTCGACTCCGGCACATTCCCTCTTTCGCCTGTCTACCTTTGTCCTGGAAGTGACCGGGGCAATTTTTGTGGTGGTGTTCAGCTTGCTGGCTTACGCAGTCGTCCGCTTCCGCCAGCGGCGTGGAGACGACAACTCTGAGCCTCCGCAGGTCTATGGCAGCAATCAAATGGAGCTGGCGTGGACGGTGCTGCCTGTTTTGATCGTGGTGCTGCTCTTCCTTAGTTCCGCGGAGGTGATTCATCGCGTGCAGGATGCGCGCGCTCCCGCCGGTGCGATTGACGTCACCGTGGTCGGGCACCAATTCTGGTGGGAGTATCGCTACCCACAGTACAATTTTGCGACCGCGAACGAGCTGCACGTTCCGGTGAGCGACGCGCAGAGTTCCACCCCCACGTTTCTTTCCCTGTTGTCGCCCGACGTGAATCACAGCTTCTGGGTGCCGCGGCTGGCGGGCAAGACGGACCTGATCCCCAACCATCCGAATCGCACCTGGATCGACCCCCAGCAGCCGGGATTGTATCTCGGGCAGTGCGCGCAGTATTGCGGCGCGGAACATGCCAAAATGCTGCTGCGTGTGTATGTGGACACTCGGGCGGATTTCGACCGCTGGGTGAAGGAGCAGCAACAACCGGCGGTGTCCGATCCGACGGTCGCAGCTGGTGCGGCGCTGTTCATCTCAAAAACCTGCTTCGCCTGCCACACGATTCGGGGGACCATCGCGGCAGGAAAAATCGGGCCGGACTTGACCCATCTGATGAGCCGGCAGACCATCGCTTCAGGCGCGCTCCCCAACACACGGGAAAACCTGCGCGCTTGGATTCAGAATCCGAACGCGTCCAAGCCCGGATCGCTGATGCCGGTCCTGGACTTGAACGGCCAGGAGCTCGACCAGATCACTGCATATTTGATGACATTGCGTTAAAGGCCGCACTGTGCCTGCGTGAGCTGGGCGGTCCGGCGGCCCGATCGAATCAGGAATAGGAAGAGGATCGAAAGAGGAAGGAATCATGGCATCGGAAACCTTGCCGCTCGCGGGTCGAAGAAGCTCGCTGGGAGTTGTCGGCGAATGGCTCTTCACCGCCGATCACAAAAAGATCGGGCTGATGTACATCGTCTACGCCCTGCTCTTTCTCGTGGTCATGGGGATTGAGGCCATCCTCATGCGGATTCAACTTTCGCACCCCGAGTCGTCCTTCCTCTCGCCGCAGGTGTTCAACCGGCTGTTCACCATGCACGGCACCACAGGCGTTTTCTTCGTGGCCATGCCCATCCTCTTCGGTTTTGGAAACTATCTCGTGCCCCTGATGATCGGCGCGCGGGACATGGCCTTCCCGCGGCTGAACGCCTTCAGCCTGTGGATGACGGTCTTCGGGGGCCTGCTCCTCTACAGCAGCTTTTTCGCGGGCGGAGGATTCCTCCACGCGGGCAGCGCGCCGGATGTCGGATGGTTCGCCTACGCTCCGTTGACGGCGCCGGCGTTCTCTCCGGGCCACAGCACGGACTATTGGGCGCTGTCCCTCCTGGTGGCAGGCGTAGGCTCCATCGGAGGGGCGATCAATTTCGTGGCCACCATCCTGGGTATGCGCTGCCCGGGGATGACGTTGGGCCGGATGCCGCTGCTGGCCTGGATGAACCTGGTGATGGGAGGGCTGGTACTGGTGACGATCAGCCCGCTGACCGCGGCGCAAATCATGCTGACGATTGACCGCTACTGGGGCGGGCATTTCTTCGATGTGGCGGCGGGCGGCGCGCCGATTTTGTGGATGCACTTCTTCTGGATTTTCGGACACCCCGAGGTCTACGTCCTGATCATTCCCTGCTTTGCCTTCATCTCGGAGGTTGTTCCGGTCTTTTCCCGCAAGGCTATCTTCGGCTACCCGGCGATGGTGGCGGCTTCGGTGGGAATCGGGTTTGTGAGCCTGGCGGTGTGGGCGCATCACATGTTCACGGTGGGGTTGCCGTCCTACGGCAACGCATTTTTCGTCTTCACGACGCTGATGGTGGCGGTGCCGACGGGGATCAAGATCTTCAACTGGCTGGCGACGTTGTGGGGAGGGAAAATTCGTTTCGCGACGCCGATGCTGTTCGCGGTCGGGTTCCTCTTCCAGTTTCTGGTGGCCGGGCTGACCGGCATCATGCTGGCCGCCGCCCCGTTCGATTGGCAGCTCAACAATTCCTATTTCGTGGTCGCTCATTTTCATTATGTGATTGTGGGCGGCATCCTGTTTTCGATCTTTGCAGCGTTTTATTACTGGTATCCGAAGATCACCGGGCGAATGCTCAGCGAAACGCTGGGCAAGTGGCATTTCTGGATCTTCGTGATCGGTTTCCATCTTACGTTCGATTTCATGCATGTTCCGGGGCTGATGGGCATGCCGCGTCGCATCTACACCTATGAGCCCGGGCGTGGCTGGACGATCTGGAACCAGATCATCTCGGTGGGAGCAGCGTTTCAGGCGGTGGCTATCCTGATTTTCGTTTACAACATGATCTATTCGTACTTCAAGGGCGCGGTGGCCGGAAACGACCCCTGGGATGCCTGGACGCTCGAATGGGCCACCAGCTCTCCGCCGCCCGTCTATAACTTTGCGACGATTCCCACAGTGCGCAGCCGGCGCCCTCTGTGGGACCTCAAGCACCCGGAGGACCCGGACTGGAAATACGAATAGATGAGAATCATGGCGCGAATGCGGATGAGGAAAGTTCGGAGATAACGAATGAGCGCGATTTCAGAAGGCCTGGCATCGCAGGAATCTTCCTGGACGGTACCTTCCCGCGGGCGGGTGGGCATGTGGTGCCTGATCGTGGCGGAATCGGCGATCTTCACGATCTTCGTCACCGCATACATTTTTTATCTGGGCAAGAGCCAGAGCGGCCCCACACCACAGCAGGTGCTGAGCGTTCCATTCATCACGACGATCTGCCTGTTGTCGAGCAGTCTGACGATGCACTATGCGACCGCGGCGTTGCGGAAAGGGAAGACAGGAATCTTCTCGGCGCTGTGGTTCACCACTCTGGCGCTCGGAACGATTTTCTTGGTTGGAACCGCGCGGGAATGGCATCACCTGATCTATGACGAGGGGTTCACCATTCAGTCGAACCTGTTTGGGACGACCTACTATTCGCTGGTTGGTCTGCACGCCTCGCATGTGCTGGTTGGGCTGATTGCGCTTTCGACCGTGATGATTTTGGCGCTGCTGGGCAAGGTGAAGGCCGAACATGCCGAGCGCTGCGAGATTCTCGGCCTCTACTGGCACTTTGTGGACGCTGTGTGGGTGGTGGTCTTCACTACGGTGTACGGCCTCGGGCGATGATCCGAGGGGGAAGAAGTGGCGGGGATGGGAAGAGATCTGATTTGGCGAATGCTATGAGGATACGATGACCTCCGAACCTGGGTCCGCTTCGAGACGGGCGCCGGATTCCGTGCATCTGCCGGCGCCGACGGCCTGGCCGCTTTTGCTGGCGCTGGGGATGACGCTCGTCGCCGCCGGATTTGTGACGCGAAGCGTGGTGAGCCTTGTGGGTGCGGTGATTGCCATGGTGTCCTGTTTCGGATGGTTCCTCCAGGTTTTGCCCCACGAGCGACACGAAGCGGCCCCGGTGGTGCCGGAGCGGATCGTCATCGCCACGTCCCGCCCCAAGGTTGGGCGTATCGAGGCGGCGGAACAGCTCAGCCGCGCGCGGCTGCCGCTGGAGATTTATCCCGTCTCCGCGGGCGTCAAGGGCGGGCTCGCCGGAGGCGTGGCCATGGCTGCGCTGGCGATGCTGTACGGGATTCTGAGCCAGCGTAGCATCTGGTATCCGATCAACCTGCTGGGTGCTGTGGTCTACGCGCAGGTCGCCCGGGTCAGCACAGCGCAGATGGACGAGTTTCACATCGAGCTTCTGGCGGTGGCTACGCTGCTGCACGTGACGACGTGCGTCCTCGTTGGCTTGCTGTACGGCGCTATCTTGCCGATGCTGCCGCGGCGTCCCATTTTGCTGGGCGGTGTTCTTGCTCCGCTTGTCTGGACCGGGCTGCTTTACAATGTTCTTGGCATCGTAGACCCGCTTCTCAATCAGCGCATTCACTGGGGCTGGTTCCTCGCCTCGCAAATCGCCTTTGGCATCGTCGCCGGACTGGTGGTGTTGCGGCAGGTGCGCGTGCCGACATGGCAGTATCCACTGGCGGTTCGCGCGGGGATTGAGACTTCGGGGCTGGGGGGCGAGTCCGGTGATCGAGACCATTCCGCTTAGATTGCGATGACCCTTCACGGCACCGCGCGGTGCGCTCTGCCTCTGCTTTTCCACAAGCGACGCTAGAATCTGTTCATGCCCTCAGTGGCACAAGCCGTCCTCGCCTCGTGGTCGTTTCCGCCTTGGGCAACGGTGCTCAATCTCTTCGCGGCAGTTGTCTATTTTCGCGGGTGGCTCGAGTTGCATCCGGCGCTGCCGGGGCGATTTCCCGCGTGGCGCCTCACTGCGTTTCTCTCCGGGCTGGCGACGCTCGAATTGGCTCTCGCCTCACCGATTGACACTTTTGATCCTTTCTTTCTCACCGATCACATGATCCAGCATTTGTTTCTGATGATGATCGTTCCGCCGCTGATCCTGCTGGGCAATCCGTATTTGGCGCTGTTGCGCGGCATGCCGCGCTGGGCGGCGCGTCGCGTCCTGGGCCCTCTGCTCAACTGGCCGCCGCTTGGGAGGTTCGGTCGGGGACTGGTGCATCCGGCGGTCGGATTCCTGGCCCTGGCGCTCGCGAACTTTGGCTGGCATGTGCCGGCGGCGTACGAACTCGCGCTGCGTTCGCCGGGCTGGCACGATTGCGAGCACGTCTGCTTTTTCGTCGCATCCATTCTCTACTGGTGGCCGGTCGTCCGGCCGTGGCCGAGCCGGGGACGCTCGATCTCCTGGTTCTTGCCCGTCTATTTGGCTTTGGGCGACATTGTCAACTCGATCCTCTCCGCGTTCCTCGCGTTTTCGGGCCGGGTGCTCTATCCGTGGTATGCATCGGTGCCACGCCTGGGCGGATTTTCGGCGCAGGACGATCAGGTGGCGTCCGGGGCTGTGATGTGGGTGATCGGGTCGCTGGCATTTTTGATTCCGGCGGTGATCATTACGGTGCGGCTGCTTTCTCCCGCGGCGCCCGCAACGCATCCGGAGCGCCACGGAGCACGCCCCGGCCCCTCCCAATTCCGCCGGATTTTTCTGCCCGCCCTGGCGCTGCTTCTCCCGCTGGCCGCGCTGGCTTTTGCATGGCTTGCGCCGGACACGGTGGACACCGATGGAGATATCGTGCGCCTGCAGGGAATATCGGGGCCGTTTCAAATCACCTTATTTACAGCCCCCGGAGCCTTCGATAGCGGCCCCGCCGAGGCGAGCATTCTCGTTCAGGGCCGTGATTCCGGCGAGGTAATTCTGGACGCCGCCGTGACGCTGGCCGTGCAGCCGGCCAGCGGCCGACCGGGCGAAACAGTTTCGGCGACGCGCGGACAATCCACGAATAAACTCCTCGAAGCGGCCACGATGAATTTGACAGGCCCCGGTCCATGGAAATGGCGTGTTGCGGTGGAGCGGGGCGGCGAGCACGGCGCGCTTTCCGGCATACTCGATGCGGCGTCGCGCGGCGGGGCGCCCGCCCCGGCCGAGCCTTGAAGTGACGCCGCGCTCTGCCGCCCGGATACGAGTGGACAGGAAAACTGTGGCGTGCTAAACCGTGGGCGAAACAAGGGCGCCGGGAGGCAACGGACGAACGCGAATCGGCGGGCCAAGGGAGTTTGATTCAGGGAGGGGTTTGCGTGCGCAAGCCATGGCGGAATGGTTTCGAGGAATTATTGGTTGCTGCGGCAGCCTGCGTGCTGCTGTGTATGGCGAATCCGGCCGGCGGCCGTGCCGGCGAAACGTCTTCTGTCGCGAAGGCTGAGAAGGGAAAGGTGATTGGCCTGGCGTTCGATGCGCGGGTGGTCTCGAACCTGGACCGGTCCGTGGCTTTTTACAAGGCTCTGGGCTTCACGGCCCTGCCCGGTGTCAACTCGGAGTGGCGCGTGGCCCCTGTTATGAACCGCCTGCACAGCACGGTGGGCGCTGAATCGCGCATGGCCAAGCTCGCGATCAACACAAACATTTCCGGAAAGCCGTTCACTCTGTATCTGCGGCAATATCGCGGCATCCCGCAGAAGAATTGGAGCCATCTGCGGGTCTGGAATCCGCCGTCGAGCCACATTGACCTCACCGTTCCCGACGCCGACGCGCTATGGGCGCGGCTGAAATTTGCGCACATGCTCTGGCCATTGACTTGGGGCGGCGCGCTGATTCCGCTCCCCGGCGAGACCAAGGGGAGCATGGGATACATCGTCGATCCCGACGGCATGGATGTGGAAATTGTCAACCAGAGCGCGGCGCGTCCGCCCGCGGGCGGCAGGCCCGGCAGCCCGGCGAACCCGCCTGGGCTCAACCATCTCGGCCTGGTGGTGATCAGCACGGATCAGGCCAAAGCTTTCTATGGCGGGCTGCTGGGAGAACAGTTTCCGGATGAGCCGTACAAGTGGCTGAGCGGCGATTTCATGGACGCCGCGGTGGGCGGGCACGGAAACATTTTGCGGATTACCTACGGGACATGGCCGGAGGCGGCCGATCCGAGTGCGCGCATGCGTTACGAAATCATTGAGTACAAGAATCAGGGAAAGACCATCGCGCCGTTTCGCATGTCGGATGTTGCGGCGAACTCGATTGGCTTGCAGGTCGAAGGGCTGGACGCGCTGTTGGCGCGGCTCAAGGCCGCCGGCCCGCCGGTCTATTCCACGGGCGGCATCGTGCGGCTTTCCGACGGGACGCGCGCGGTGGTGGTGCGCGATCCGGACACACACGCATTCATCGAGTTGTTTGAAACCCCGAAGAAGTAGCCGCCGGGCGCCCACACGCAAGGGGCCGCGAAGCGCGTTCCTTGCCGATGTGGCGGGCCGGGGAAGAACATCCTGCACGTGGCGCAAGGCATCTCATAATGTATGAGGGGAGACAATAGAATGTTCCAATACTCTCGTTCAGTCGCCATTTGCGTTCTCGCTCTAGGGACCCTTTTGCAAGCCTCTTCAACACCCGCCCAGGCACAAGCGGCTCCTGGTAATGTGCCGGTGACGGCGGTGGTGACAGCCATACGGCACAATTTCACCGATGCCCCGCCAGTTGCCAAGGAAGACGTCAACGTGCAATCGGGGAAAGAGCCGCTGAACATTCGCGAGTGGATTCGAGCCGCGGGCGATCATGACGCCCTCGAACTGGCTATCCTGATTGATGATGCAATCCATCCGCAAACCATCGGGGTGCAGCTCAACGACATTCGAAACTTCATCAAGGCCCAGCCCAAGGACACCGCGGTGGGAATTTTTTACGCCGATTATGGCACGGTCTTTGAAGTTTCTCCGTTCAGCACGAACCACGCCCAGGTGGCCAGCAAGGTGCGGCTCACTCAAGGGCGCCGCTACGGAGGCTCGCCCAGTATCTATCTGTCGCTGAGCGACCTGGCGAAGAAATGGCCACCCGCCAACGCGCGACGCGAGGTGCTGGTTATCGCAAGCGGTGTGGACGTGATGGAGCCGGGGCCGGTGGACCCGTACTTTGATGCGTCGCTTGAGGACTTGCAGCGCGCCGGAATCGTGGTGCACAGCATGTACGTCGGCGGATACAACTTGGGAACGAGCTTCGAGGGCCTGATCGCGCAGGGCAATTTGGTCCAGATCACCAACGACACCGGTGGAATGGGATTCTTCCAGGGCATCCAGACGCCGGTGGCCTTCGCGCCGTTCCTCAAGCAGCTCAGTGTGATCCTGCGCAACCAGTACATCCTGATTGCCGGCGGATCTCCCAGCCGGCATCCCAAAGGCGATCTTCGCGGCATCAAGCTGCACATCGAGCAGCACGGCCTGAAGATCTTGTATCCGCGCCAGGTGCTGTTTCCCGGCAAGTAGGGCGCGGCGAAGCGCAGCTTCGGGTAAATGTAAACACAGTGAGCGCACTCGCCAGTGGGCGCCCGCGGGATGCGAGTGCAGGCATGTTCCGGGCGGCGCTGGCGCGGCCTAGATGGTCTTGTCCCGCGAATAGCAGAGCAAGGCGAGGCCGCACTCGGCGCACTTCGGCTTGCGCGCCTGGCAGACTCGCCGCCCGTGCCAGATCAGCTGGTGAGAGAAGAGTATCCAGCGCTCGCGCGGAATCACCTGCATCAGATCCTGCTCGATCTTCTTCGGGTCGGTGTTTTTCGAGAGGTCCAGCCGTTCCGCGAGCCGCTGCACGTGTGTATCCACCACGATGCCCAAGGCGATGCCGAAGGCCGTGCCGAGGACGACGTTTGCCGTCTTGCGCGCCACGCCGGGCAGCGTCACCAACTCCTCCATCGTCTTCGGCACCAGGCCATGGAACTCCTCCGCAATTTTCTTGCTCGCGCCCATGATGGATTTCGTCTTGTTGCGGAAAAATCCGGTCGGGCGGATATCCTGTTCGAGCTCGCGGGGGTTGGCGTAGGCGAAATCCTTCGGGCCGGGATATTTGCGGAAGAGCGGTGGGGTCACCTGGTTGACGCGCTCGTCGGTGCACTGCGCGGAAAGAATGGTGGCGACGAGCAACTGAAACGGGTTTTCGTGCGTGAGAGCGCAGGTGGCCCGCGGATAGGATTTGTCGAGCTGGGCGAGAATGGCGCGGACGCGCGCCGGACCGGTTCCGCGGGCTGCGCCCTTCGCGGCGGCCTGGACGGGCCGTGCGCGGGAGCTTCCCTTCGCTGACCGTGCCTTTTGCGTTGGCATGAGCCCAAAAAATATACCACAGCCGCCCGCCGGGCACTCGCGGAGGGCTGCGGGAAAGCCGGATTCTAGAAAACTGCTTTCGGGGCACGCGCCATAAGCAGATCGAGGATTTTTCGAAAGACCTTGCCGCGGTGGCTATGAAGATTCTTTTCCCGGGAGGAAAGCTCCGCGAAGGTGCGGCCCATCTCAGGGAAAAAAAAGACCGGATCGTAACCGAAGCCGTTGGCGCCGCGCGGTGCTTTCAGCAGAATTCCCCGCGCGGAATCGGAGACCACAGCCAGGGCCCGGCCTTTGCGGGCGATCGCGGCCACGCAGTGAAACTCGGCGCGACGCGCATCTCCCTCGCGCCCTTCCATTTCGCGGAGCAATTTTGCGATGTTTTCTGCGTCCGTGGCATTCGGTCCGGCATAGCGCGCCGAGCGCGCTCCGGGCCTGCCGCCGAGCGCCGGGACAACCAGTCCGGAATCGTCGGCCAGAATAATCTCTTCGGTGAAGTGGCTGTAATGCAGCGCCTTTCCCGCGCCGTTTTCGGCGAAAGTGGGCGCGGATTCCTCGAATTGGGGAAGATCGCGGAAGCCGGGAATCCCCTCGGCCGCAATAGCGAAGCCGGCGGCAAGTTCGCGGTATTCGCGCAGCTTGCCGGGATTTGCGGAGGCCAGCAGCAGCCGGACGGAGCGGTGCGCGCCGGCGCTATCGCGGGCGTCCACGGAAGTCCATGCCGATCAGCTCGTGCTGCACGCGGGTGATATGGCGAATGCCGGCGGCGGCGAGGTCGAGAAGCTGTTGGAGTTCCTGATTCGTGTAGGGGCGGCCCTCCGCGGTGGCCTGCACCTCCACAAAATGGCCCGTGCCGGTCATCACCACATTCATATCCACTTCGGCGCGGGAATCCTCCTCGTAGGCGAGATCAAGGAGCAAGTCTCCGCCTACGATGCCAACGCTGGTAGCCGCCACGGAATCGAGCAGTGGAACCGAGCGCAGTATTCCCGCCGCGACCATCCGCTTGAGCGCGAGCGCCAGCGCCACGAACGCGCCGGTGACCGAAGCCGTGCGCGTGCCGCCATCCGCCTGGATAACGTCGCAGTCTACCCACACAGTCCGCTCCCCGAGCGCCTTCGCATCCGTGGCGGCGCGCAGCGTGCGGCCGATCATCCGCTGGATCTCGAGCGTCCGTCCGGACTGGCGTCCACGCACCGCTTCTCGCGGAGTGCGCTCCTCGGTCGAGCGCGGCAGCATGCCGTATTCGCCGGTCACCCAGCCCTTGCCTCTGCCCTTCAGGAACGAGGGCACGCCGTCCTCGACCGTGGCCGTGACGATAACGCGCGTCTGGCCGACTTCGATCAGTACGCTGCCTTCGGCGCTGGATATGAAATCTGGGGTCAACTTTATGGGCCGCATGTCGTGCGGGGCACGTCCGTCTATTCGCAAAGGCTGGTTCCTTTCAGGGTTCTCCCGGCGAGCCAGTTTGCCGACACGCGTGGCGGGTGTCAATAAGGCGCGGCGGCTGCGGCTGGATTGGCGCCTGGCTCAAAGAGCCGAGAGGCCATCGCAGGGTAATGCGCCGTGCGAAGTGCCCCGGGGATTATCGAAACTGGTCCGGCTGGCGGCGCTCGCCGCGATTATCGCGCGGGGGGTTTTCGTTGTTGCGCCGCTGCTGTTGATTGGCACCTCGGCGGTTTTCCTGCCGGTTGTAGTTGGGCCGCGCGGGTCCGCGGTTCCACGTGCCGGGGCGCGACGTGGCCCCGAAATCCGGACGCCCTTGGTTCTGGGAAGCAAACTGACCGCGCCTGGTGGAGGCCATGCGCTCATGGCGGGCCTGCGCGGCGGTGGGGTGCATGTGCGCCTCGCGCGCGGCGGCTTCTTGCCCGGGACTGGGGCGCGCGGTCGTACCTCCCTCGCCGCCGTTGTAGCTGACGCGGTTGACGTTCACATTGTTCACAACGGTGCGGTCAATGTAGGTGTTGTGGATGATGGTCGTGTTGACGTTGGTCACCGCCCGGTTATACATGAACACGCCGTTGCGCCAGCGTCCGCCGGCATAGCCGCCGCCGCCGTATCCGAAGCCGTAATTGATGCCGCCATAAAAGCCCACGTGCGGACCCCAGTAGCCGGGGTGCCAGATATAGAAACCATTCCCCCAGCCCCAATAGCCCGGAGTCCAGAGGTAGTCGACCCGCGGGGCCATCACCCACGTTCCGGGTACCCAGTAATATCCCATCGGGCCGTAGGCCCAATAGCCCGGTACCCAGATAAAGCCTGGCCCTGGGCACATCGGTTGCGCGTAGATCGGCAGAGGTGGCGGACCGATGCGTGCGGAAATACCTACGGCGACTTGTGCGGGCGTGGCGGCGGGGGCAGCCAGCACCGCCGTGATGAGAAGCAGCCAAGCAAACATGCGAAGTGTGCGCGTGGTCTTCACTCCCGGGAAAAGTCCCCACGAACTCTCAGCATACCCCTGAAATTAAACCCCAGCCGCGGACGAAAGTTGCAATGTTCAAACAGGCATGCCCGCCAGGGGGATTGCCTCGCAGTCACGGCAACCGGGCCATACCACGAGTTAGCCAGCCGCGCTAGTCCGGCCGGCGGCGGTGCAGGACGATGGTTGACTGTGAGGCGGCGTTTGCCGCAAGATGCTCGTGAGTTGCTGAAGCGCTCGCAATAGCCCTGAGCAGCCGGCGCTTCGCCGGTCGCCTGCGGCCTCAATCCTGCCTCTTCAGCCTCGGTGGATTGTTCTCGCGCTCGACGGAGATACAAGGAGATCGACCGTGAAGAAACTGTATGTCGGGAATCTTTCGTTTAAGGCTACGGAAGAGCAGGTGCAAGAGCTGTTTGCGGAGGCGGGGGTGCATCCTGATTCCCTGACGCTGCTGCGGGATCGTTTCACAGGGCAGCCGCGCGGTTTTGGTTTCGCGGAGATCCGCGACGACGCCGAGGCCGAGAAAGCCATCGCCGCGCTGAACGGAAAGAATTTCCTCGGGCGCGCGCTCGTTGTCAACGAAGCTCGTCCGATGCAGGAGGGCGGCGGCGGGCGCGGAGGCCACGGCGGCCATGGCGGACGCCATGGTGGCGGGCGCGGCGGAGATCGCGGCGGGTACGGCCGCGACCGGTAGTCTTTTCGCGCGCAATCAGGCCGTGGCGGCGCGGCGTTCGCCCGTGCGCAGGGCTGGAATCACCCCGGCTGACTCGGCACGCCCATTTGTGTACGTGAACTTCTCGAGCGTCGCCTCGCGGAGCCCCTGCGCCACCAGGGCAGCAAGGTCCAGCCGGGACTCTGCTTCCGCCAGTTGTTCCGGCCGGGCAGAGAGCTCCGGAGCGCGCGGCAGGAAGACAGGACAGCAGTCGTGGAATGGCTCTGACGAGATGGCGTATGTGCCGATGTGTTGGGCGAGGGCCAGGATCTCCGTTTTGTCCGTGCCGATGAGCGGGCGGAATATGGGCAGACTCGCCGCGGCTTCGACCGCGACAAGATTCCGCAGCGTCTGCGAAGCCACCTGGCCCAGGCTGTCGCCGGTGACGAGGGCCAGCGCGCGATACCTCCGCGCGAAGACCTCCGAGATCCGCAGCATCATCCGGCGATAGAGCAGCACGCGAGCAGCTTCCGGCGCGCTCCGAACGATCTCCCTCTGAATTTCCTCGAAGGGCACGCGGTAGAGCTTGGCGCTGAATTGATACCGCACCAGCGCGCGGACCAATTCGCTGGCGACATGCAGCGACGATTCTCCGGGCCGCGCTCCCAGACCATAGAAGTGAACAAAGCTCAGATGCCCGCCCCGCCGCATCATCTGATAGGCAGCCACGGCGGAATCGTAACCGCCTGAAAGCAGGCAGGTCATGCGCCCGGCGGTATTGGCAGGCAAGCCTCCTGCTCCGGGAATCTTCCGCGCGTAGACCAGCAGAGGGCCCGGCGTGATTTCGATGCGGCAGGTCAGCTCGGGATCGCGGAGCTGCACGCGCACATCGCGGCCTTGCGCGCGCAACTGGTCGAGCAGGTGCCTCCCCACCGCCGTTTCGATCTCGGTCACTGTGTGCGGAAATGATTTGTCGCTGCGCTTCGCGCGGACGGCAAAGGTTGCGAACGGCAGCGGCGCAATCTCCTCCCATGCCTCGCGGCACAGCGCCTCAAGCGACCGCTCCACTGGGCGCGCCACGGCGTAATAGGCGATGCCCAGCACCCGCTCGATCCGTTTGAGAGCCTCGGCCAGCGGCGCGTTCTCTCCCAGCCGCACTAAAACCCGGTCGCCGGGCTGCTCAATCCGCTCGATCGCGATTCCCTGTAAGGCCTGGCGCAGCGCGGCGAGGAGCTTGTCGAGGAAAAAGCGGCGATTGCCCCCCTTGAGCCACAGCTCGTGATAGTGCACGACGATGACCGCGTTGCTCATTTTTTAATCCAGCTTCCACACCCTGTTTATATTCCCTTGGCAGGCTTGCTGGCCCTGGCAGGGGGCCCCGGAAAAGTATAACAGCCTGACGAGGCCATATGCTGAAGAGCCGCCAGGCCCCAGGCCCGGGCAACTCCGGGTGATTCAATGGATACATCCGGGATTTGCTTGCGCCTGGCCGCCATTCTGGGAGTAGAATCTGCCCCACTCCCGGCCAACCGGTCCTGGGACACCGGTGCCGAGAATCGTGCTACCGAAATGGCGCGACATGCATCCAATCACGTGAATCAGGGGGGAAGGGAGGGCACCATGTGGAACCGGCGCGACTGGGACGAATTTTTCGGTATTGTGGCGAAACGCTGGCGCACTCATCGTCCGCCGCGCCCGGTGGACATGTCCCGTCGCAACCGACTGGTGCCCGCCGAAGGCTATAGCCTTGCCGAGCTTGATGACGCCGGCCTGAGCATCGAGCAGGCCGAAATGCTAGGCTTGCCGGTGGATGCTGGGCGCGTGGGAGCATACGGCCCCAACGTGGCGTCGTTGCGAGAATACATCCGCGCCACGCGCTCCCGCTCGTAACCCCGCTTGCTGCGGCCATAAGAGGAAATTTCGTATACCCTGGTTGGGGGAAGCAGGCGTGCCCCTCGACGGCGGTTCGTCCGCATCCCTCGGGCCGTCTGTCTGCCCGTGCAATCACTGCCTTCCTGAAGAGATAATTCGGCGGAAATCCAGTTGCGGGAAGCGGATAAAGGCATTACCTTTGGCAGTCCCGCACGTCCAAGGAAGGTGCCGTGAGGAAAAGAATCCGTGTGGTGCAGTATGGAGTCGGGCCGATTGGCGCTTCGATTGTCCGCTTGCTGCGGCAGAAGGCGTCTGTGGACATTGTGGGCGCGATTGACCGCGATCCCGCGAAGGCTGGGCGCGACCTGGGCGAGCTCTCCGGCGCAACGGACGCGCCATGGGGCGTCGCCGTATCGGCTCGTGCACCCGGCGTGCTTGCGGAGCCTGTGGATGTAGTGATCCACTCGACTTCTTCGAGCCTCCCGGGCGTCATGGAGGAGCTGCTGGGATGCATTTCCGCGGGTGCCTGCGTGATTTCGACCTGCGAAGAACTCTCCTATCCGTTTCGCAAGCATCCCGAGCTGGCCGCGCGTCTTGACGCCGCCGCCAGAGAAGAAGGCGTCGCGCTGGTCGGCACCGGCGTCAATCCCGGCTTCGTGATGGACAAGCTCGTGCTTGTCCTTTCAGCCGCCTCGCAGCGCGTGGATTCGGCCAAGGCCGTACGCATTGTCAACGCCTCGGAGCGGCGCCTGCCGTTGCAGAAAAAGATCGGGGCCGGCATGGCCCCCGAGGAATTCCGCCGCCGGGTCGCCGCCGGGGCCATCAAGCATCACGGCCTGCCGGAATCGGTGGCGATGGTGGCCGACGGGCTGGGCATTACTCTTGACGATATCTCCGAGACGATCGAGCCCGTGATCGCCCGCGAGGTGGTGAAAACTCCGTTTCTCGAAGTCACGGCCGGGCATGTTGCCGGTGTGCATCAGATCGCGCGAGGCACAGCCGGGGGGCGGGACAGAGTCGTTCTTGAGCTGCAAATGTACGTCGGCGCAAAGCAGCCCAGTGACACAATTGAATTGCACGGCGAGCCGAACGTTTCTCTTTCCATTCCTGGCGGGACGCACGGGGATGTCGCCACTGCGGCGATTGCGGTCAACGCCATTCCCGTGATCGTCGCCGCACCCGCCGGCCTTCGCACCGTCCGGGACCTGCCCCTGGCCTTTTTCCCTCCCGGCCCTATGGCGTGAAACGGGACGCTCAAACCGGCCGTCAAATTGCCAGATGAAAATTACCGTCGCTTGCGTGCGCGCAAGCGATTGGGATATAAGGGCGCGCGGGTGAACGACGGCGCCTGATTCATCAAAATCTTTTCGAGGGTGGGGGTTTGCATGAATAAAATGCATGGCTTGGTCATTTCGCTGATTTTTGCCGCGGCTATAGCGCCCGCGGCGCTTGGACAGGGAGCGGGGCAGCAGAAGACTCCGCCGCAGCCTCCGCCGGGAATGTTCGCTCCGCCTCCACCGCCTTCCGGCGAGGTGCAGAATTACCAGCCGGTCACCGAGCAGATGCTGCTCAAGCCCAGCCCGGACGACTGGCTGATGTACAGCCGGACCTACGACGCGCAGCGCTTCAGTCCGCTCAATCAGATCAACAAGAAGAACGTCGCCAAACTGCGCACCGCCTGGGTGCTCGGCTTGCCGGCCGGCATCACGGAGACAATTCCCATCGTTCACGACGGCGTGATGTATGTTATCGCCCCGGGCGCGACCGTAGAGGCTCTGGACGCCACGAATGGAGACGTCATCTGGGTGTACCAACGCCACTTCAAGGATCCTCACATCGGCTCGGTTGAAAGAACCAAAGCCTTGGCCATCTACAAGGATATGGTCTATTACACCGCACCGGATGGCTACGTTGTCGCAATCGACGCCAGGACCGGCAAGGAGCGCTGGGAGACCTACAAGACCAGCACGCAGAACACCTCCGGGGCCATCGTGGTCGAGGGGAATGTCGTCTCCGGTGGCACTTGCGGCAAAGGCCGGGCAACCTGCTTCATCGAGGCCGACAACGCGGAGACGGGCCGTGAGGTCTGGAGATTCTACAATGTGCCGGCGCCAGGCGATCCGGGATACGACTCCTGGAATGGCGCGGATACCACCAACGACACTGCGTCCACCTGGGGGTTGCCGGGAACCTACGATCCCATTCGCAAGGTGCTCTACTGGGGCACCGCGAATCCGGCGCCCTACGAACGGCTGGCCCGCCACAACGGCAATCCGGATGGCACTTCCCGCACCGCTCCCGCCGATCTCTACAGCAATTGCACGCTGGCGCTTGATCCCGCCACCGGGAAGCTCCTCTGGTATTACCAGCATCTGCCCGCCGACGATTGGGACACCGACCATACCCACGAGCGCACCCTCACCCGCGTGGCCTTCAATCCCAATCCCAAATTCGTGAAGTGGTACAACACGGAAGTCCCGCGCGGATCCATGCATGATGTGGCGGCGATGGTGGGCGAGAGCGGCATCATGTTCGTCCTCGACCGCAACAATGGCCAGTTTCTCTGGGCCGAGCCCATCCCCTACGATGTCCCCAACACGGCCATTTCCAACATTGACGGGAAGACCGGCAAGACCACGATCAACTGGGACGTAGTGATGAAAGCGCCGGGCGATCACCACGTCATCTGCTACTGGAACGGCCGCAGCTACTGGCCGACTGCTTACGATCCGGGAACCAACTCGCTTTACACAGGCTATGTGGATAATTGCCTCGACATGACCGCCAACAAGACCAGTGGCATACGGCACGGCGTTCTGCGGCAGGGATACGACCCGAACGGCATTGGCGGGTTGGCCAAGGTGAATCTCTCGACCGGAGAAATGACGCTTTTCGCCAAGAGTAAGGCGCCGGGTACGGGAGCCGTGCTGGCCACCGCCGGAGGGTTAATCTTCCACGGAGACATCAACCGAAGATTCAGCGCCTATGATGCACAGACCGGCAAGCAACTCTGGCAGTCCATCTTGGGCGGGCCAATCTCCGTGAGCACGATTACCTACGCGGTGAAGGGGAAACAATACGTGGCCGTGATTACGGGAGACAACCTCGCCGAGCCTGTGCTCTCCCGGCAGTCCGGCATCAATCTGATTCGCGGACACAACGCCATTTACGCCTTCGCCTTGCCGTAGAGGGTGTGTCCCGCAGATGGCTGCCTGACCGGAAGGCCCGACGGTTTCGGCCCGGCCGGCCGGCGCTCCCAGGCATTGCTCAGTCGGCGGACCGTCTCGCGCAGACGGACCGCCAGACCCACCACGGTCTGCAGTCGCCTCGCGTCCGCGGCAGTGAGGCGGTCGCGGTGCGTCAGTACCAGTTCCGCGTTCCCGAGGATGCCCGTCAGGGGATTGTTGATCTCGTGGCGGAACAGCGAGGCCATGTCCTCGGGCAATTCAGCCCATGGCGGACCGGGCAGCGCCCCCGACATTCTTGCCCAGCGCAGCCGGCGATCCAGCATGGCGGCCGCCAGGGGAACGAAATCTCCGGCGCGAGCCACGAACTCGACGTCCCCCGCGGCCACCAGTTTCGCCACCTCTTCCTGCCGCTCGAACGGCCCGAGCAGAACTACCGGAGCCGCGGCGACGAACGGTTGCAGCGCGGCAGACAGCGGAGCCCCGCCGAGGAGGTTGCAATCTATCAGTATCACTTCCGGCGCGGAGCGCTCCGCCAGCGTTTGAAGCTGCGGCAAGCTCGAAGCGACGGCGACGCGGCCGCAACGGATGATACGGTCGATTTCGCGTGCCAATTCTGCCGCCAGCGGCTCATCGGCCACGCCGAGGAGCGGGCAGCGCTCGGTGGAAAACAGTACGGTATTTTTCATCGTGTCCGTGGTCACCTGCTTTCTCCCTCTGCGGCCAGACTTCAGCTTTCGGCTTCCGCGTCCCGCTCTTTCAGAACGACCGTACGTTCCGGGCGCGCTCCGTGCCGGATTGCGGACTCGAGGAGCCGGCTCACCGCCAGCTTGAGCTCTTCGACCAGGAACGGCTTGGTCAGGTACGGCAATCTGTTCCGTTCGAGGAAATGCAGCGTTTTTGGCGCGAGCACATCGCCGGTGACGAAGAGTATCCGGTTGCGTAGCGGGCTGCCCGCGCGCCGCAGCGCGTCAAACACCGCCTCGCCATCCAGGACCGGCATGCGCAAGTCGCACACTACCAGGTGGTAGTGGCTGCGCGAGAGGCGGGTCAGCCCCTCTTTGCTGTCGAGCGCCGTCTCCGCCCGATGACCTTCTTCGCGCAGAACGTCGGCGATGAGTTGCGCCACCGAAGGTTCGTCTTCAATCACCAGGATGCGGCATGGAGAAATCGTCGCGCCACTCTCCGTTTGCGCGGAGGCGGAGACGGTCCGGGCATCCGCGGGCAAGGCCATGACAGGCAGTTTGACGACGAATCGCGCGCCTCCGTTCGGAGGGCTTTCGAGCGACACTTCCCCGCCATGCTGCTGCACAATCCCGTAGACAATCGACAGCCCCAGGCCCGTGCCCACGCCCGGAGGCTTGGTGGTGAAGAAGGGATCAAAAATGCGCGAGGCAATCGCGGGAGGAACTCCCATCCCGTCGTCGGCAACTTCGAGCAGAATCCAGCCGGCAGGCGCACTGCGCTCCGTGGCCGGCACATGGCGGGTGCGAATCCAGACGCGGCCTTCCCCGCGTCCTTCAAGCAGCGCTTGTTCCGCATTAACCAGCAGATTCAGCACCACTTGCTGAAGCTGCGTCGGGTCGGCCAGCGTCAGCGGAAGCGTAGGATCGAGATCGCATTGCGCCTGAATGTTTTCGACCCGCAGTTCGTAACTGCGCAGGGCCAGGGTTCGCTCGATAATTTCGTTCAGATCAGCGCGGCTGCGCTCCGGCTGGTTTTCCCGAGTGAAGTACAGGAGGCTTCTCACGATGCGCCTAGCTCGCTCGGCCTCCTGATACACCTTGCTGGCTTCGGCGAGTTGCGCGGGCTTCAATCCGTGGCCCAGTAGAAGCTGGGCGTAGCCCATGATGGCGGTCAGGGGATTATTCAGCTCGTGGGCAATGCCGGAGACCAACTGCCCGAGCGCCGCCATCTTCTCGGTCTGTGCGAATTTCGATTGGATATTCCTCTCGCCGGACTCCTCATCCAAGCAGACAAGCAAATGGCCGGCCCCCGGAAGAATCGCCCGCAGGGTGACCCGGACGGGCGCACCTGCGCGGAGGGTGGAGTGGAGGCTCCGCGGAACTGTTGCTTTGCCGCCGGACCAGAGCCTGGACAGTTTTTTTTCAATGTGCGAGTCCCGCAGAAGATTTCCCAGCCCCCGGCCACGCGTTTGTGCGGCCGGGAGGCGCAGCAACTCTCGGGCCTTTTTGTTGGCCCACTGGATACTGCCTCCCGAATCA
>JAJXZD010000203.1:1583-6270 GCA_021780215.1 Acidobacteriota bacterium | reverse complement strand
CGCGAACGGCGCAAGGCCAGAAGATATGAAGTGCGTGTACCAGTGCAGGTGACTCTGCCACGCTGCCGCCCCGCTGAGTTCTATACTGTCCAGCTCAAAGACATATCCCGCCTTGGCATCTTCTTCCATTCCCCTGTAGCCATCGAGGCGGGCGCCGAAATGCAGCTAACCTTTGCTCTCGCCACCGAGCAAGACTCGGGAGCAGCTGCCCTCGTGCATGCAAGTGCGCGGGTTCTTCGTGCGGTCCTTTTGGAAGGCGGAGCAGCCCCGTTCTACGGCATCGCCGCAACGATGGATCGGATTGACTTGGTTCGCCCGGTAGCGGCAACCGCCGCGGCCTGATTCGTTTTTCCCACGCCCCAAGGCTGGCCAGCCACTCGCCCCTTGGCCACGCACGAATTTGCCGCGCAAGAAGGGCTTTTCTCCCGCTTCTTCGGGAGGCCCTGCCCGTCGTTAGTTCTGGTGCGCGGCGAGCTCGTATTTGATGTACTGCTCTAGCGTTGCGGGATCCCCGCCAATCAGCGGCCGTCCGTTGACGTAGACGGTGGGCGTGCTGTCGATACCCAGCGCAACTCCCTCGGCATGGCTCGCGTCCACGGCCTTCAGCGCCTCGGGCGAGGAGAGACACGCCTTAAATGTGCCCTGATTCAATCCCGCGTTTCCGGCAAACTCGATCAGCTTGTTCCAGATGTTTTCCGGGGAGAGCAAATCCTGGTTCTGAAAGATCAAACCATATACTTTCCAGAACGCCGCCGGCGACTCTTCATACGCGCACCGGGCGCCGATAGCCGCCGTCTCGGCCCAGGGATGAATCTGTGCCAGGGGAAAATCCTTGTGCACAAAGCGGACCTGGGGATAGCGCGGCTCAACGGTCTGGAGCGTCTCATATAGCTCCTGACAATGCGGGCACTCGAAATCGCTGAATTCCACGACTGTGACGCGCGCGTTCACAGGTCCCTTCGACGGGCTATCCTTGAGATCTATCTTGGCCCGGTTCGCGGCAAAGGGATTCTTGGCCATGTCGAAGACATCTCCCCGAAGCATGGTCTTTCCGTCTTTGCTCACGAAGACGCTGCCGGTCTCGAGGCGGCCGTTCAGAGTCACTTCGACAGGCACAAAGTAATAGTCTTGCGCAGGAGACTGGGTGAAGGCGCCCAGCTTCACCTTGATCTCCGGCCCCCAGGCATACAGCTCCCGCAGAAACGCCTCCGTATTTTTCGTCACGCTGCTCGGGACGGCCTCCGGCTTCGCACCTTCGTCTCTTCGCGTCCGCGGAGCGGCTGATTGCGCGGCGCAGGAAGCCGCCAACAGAGCGAATAGGACCGCGCCTTGCACAAACCCTCCAACTTTCATCGGGATCAGTCCCTCCTTGATAGCAACTCGCGATGCTGCGGAAGCCAGTAGAGAATAAAGAAAAAGAGGCCATAGCGCAAAATGGAAAAGCAGTGGGATGGCGTGGTAGGAACCGTGCTTTCATGCGGCGCCGGAAACCCGGCGCGCGCTTGCAGAGCGCTACACTCCGAGACCGCGCCCCTTACAGGTCGAACCCAAGCTGCAATTTGGCCGCTTCCGACATCCGGCCCGGGCTCCAGGGCGGGTCGAAGACAATCTGGACGTGAACTTCCTTCACTCCGGGCAGGCCGGAAAGCTTCTTCTCGACGTCACTCTTCAGGACGTCGGCCATGCCGCAGCCCGGGGCGGTCATGGACATCTGAATGTCGATCCGGTGGGCATCCGGCCCGAGCGACGATGTGATGCAGGAATAGATCAGTCCCAGGTCGGCGATGTTGACGGGGATTTCCGGGTCATACACAGTCTTCAACTGATCCCAGACCAGCTTTTCGCTGAAAATCTGCTCCGCAGGGGCCGGAGCGGCCGTTGCGGGGGACGGGGTCAACCCCAGAGAGTCGGCGTCCTTGACGTCAATGCGAAACATGCCATAGTCGCTTGCCACCGTGTAGCTGTTGCCAAGGAACTGCATCACCCGAACACCCGTGCCGACAGGAAGTGAGCGATGCGCGCCACTGGGAATCTCGATGGCCTCGCAATCGCGCTTGAGCGTAATGTGGGAATATCCGGTCATAATTCACTCCGTCCCCCGGCGCTTCTAGTCCGGGAGCGCCGCTTCGGCTTCTCCTTGTAACGCGGCGTGCAATGTGTGCCAGGCCAGCGTCGCGCACTTGACTCGCGCGGGAAACTCCGAGACGCCCGAAAACACCGCCAGTTTGCCCAAGTCCGCGCCCTCCGCGGGAAGGCCCTGGCCGGTGACCAGGCGGTGGAACTCGTCAAACAGCCGCTCGGCCTCCGCGCGCGTTTTCCCCTTCAGAACCTGCGTCATCATGGACGCGGACGCCTTCGAAATCGCGCACCCCGCGCCCTGAAAGCTGATGTCGCGGATTGCGTCGCCCTCCATATGCAGATACACGGTGTAATGGTCGCCGCAGAGCGGGTTATCGCCGTCCGCCTTGCGATCCGCTCCCGGCATCTCGTGAAAATTACGCGGCGCCTTGCTGTGCTCCAGGATGACTTCCTGGTAGAGATCGCGCAGGTCGGACATCAGGAGAACACCCTCCGCACCCGCTCGATGCCGCGAACCAGGGCGTCAATTTCTTCCCGGGTATTGTACAGAGCGAATGAAGCCCGCGCCGTCGCCGCAATATTGAATCGACGCATCACCGGCTGCGAACAATGATGCCCTGTACGAATCGCGATCCCGTCCTGATCCAGAATCGTGCCGATGTCATGCGGGTGTACCGATCCCAAAACAAACGACAGCACGCCCGCCTTCTCCCTTGCCTTCCCCACCACGCGCAGCTCCGGAATCGCCGAGACGGATTGCGTGGCATATTCGAGCAACTGGTGCTCATGCTCCGCAACGCGCTCGATCCCCAGCGCGGAAAGATACCGGAGCGCCGCGCCGAGGCCGATGGCCCCGGCTATATCCGGAGTTCCCGCCTCAAACTTGTACGGAATCTTGTTGTAGGTGGACTTTTCAAAAGTGACCGAGAGGATCATGTCCCCCCCGCCCTGGTAGGGAGGCATCGCATCAAGTAATTCGGCCTTCCCATAAAGCACACCAATTCCGGTCGGCCCATAGACCTTATGGCCCGAGAAGACATAAAAGTCCGCCCCGAGGTTCTGCATATCCACACGAAGATGCGGGACGGCTTGTGCCCCATCCACCAGCACTGGAACGTTGCGCTGGTGCGCCATCTCAATCATTTTACGGACCGGGTTGACGGTGCCCAGGGCGTTCGAGACATGGGTGAGAGCGGCGATCTTTGTCCGCGGGCCGAGCAAGGCGGCAAAATCGTCGAGCAGCACGTCGCCATTGTCATCAATCGGCGCGACGCGCAGTGCGGCGCCCTTCTCCGCGCAAAGCATCTGCCAAGGCACGATGTTCGAGTGGTGCTCGATGCCGGTGATGAGCACTTCGTCGCCCCAGCCGATGCGGGAGCGCCCGTAGGTCTGGGCCACCAGGTTGATGGCCTCCGTGGCTCCCCGCACGAAAATGATTTCGCTCGGCGACCGCGCATTCAGGAATTGCTGGACGGTTTTGCGCGCCGCCTCGTGCTCCTCCGTGGCGTGCTCGGAAAGATAGTGCACGCCGCGGTGAATGTTGGCGTTACCAGTCTCGTAGTAGCGCGAGATAGCCTCGATCACCACGCGGGGTTTCTGTGAAGTCGCCGCGTTATCCAGGTAAACGAGCGGCTTGCCATGAACCTTCTGCTGCAGAATGGGAAAATCGGACCGGACCCGGATCACATCGTATGGGGCCGCCCCGGCGGCTGCTTCGGCATGCGCCGCGAGCGGCGCGCCAGTTCTGGGAACGCCTGCTGCGGGCATCATAAGCCCCCTCCGGCGGAGACCTCCGCATCCCCAGCATCCAGAATGCCCGCTAGGAAGCTTCCAGCAATTTTCTCTGTGTATTCGCGGACCGCAGCTTCCTTCATGCGTTCCAGGCACTCCCCGGCGAACGCCATCAGCAGCAACCGGCGCGCGGTACGCTCGTCAATCCCTCGCGAACGCAGGTAGAACAGCGCGGCTTCCTCGATCTGACCGATGGTGGCTCCATGGGTGCATTTCACATCGTCGGCGTATATTTCAAGCTGCGGCTTCGTGTCGATTCGCGCGCCATCGGAAAGAAGCAGGTTGCGATTCGTCTGCTTGGCATCGGTATGCTGCGCGTTCTTGTGGACAATGATGCGGCCGTGGAACACACCTTCCGAGCGGCCGCCCAGAATTCCGTTATAGAACTGGCGGCTGCCGCAGTGCGGGCTGGCGTGCTCCACCAGCATGTAATTGTCGAGATGCTGGCGCCCGCTCCCGGCAAAGAGCCCGTTGATCAGGCAATCCCCGCCCTCCGCGGCAAGGACCGGGTGGACGTTGTTGCGCACGAGCGCTCCGCCCATCAGCACGGAATGTGAAGCCACGTTCGATTCGCGTCCCTGCTGGATGCGCAGAGTGGATATCAGATGCGTCCCGGCGTGCCCTCGCTCAATCCTGAAGTGAGACACCACGCTCCGATCCCCCGCCACCAACTCCGTCGCTGCATTGCTCAGCGTCGTGCCGCTCCCGAGGAACACATAGTCTTCGACGATTGAGAGCTGGCTGCCTTCCCCGATCACGACCAGGTTCCGCGGGTGACTCATCGCCGGAAAATCATGCGCCGCGGAAACAAACAGCA
>JAJXZD010000203.1:0-1573 GCA_021780215.1 Acidobacteriota bacterium | reverse complement strand
CCGCCTGCGCTACCTTTTCGACCCGCACACAGGCGCCGTCCTGAAGGAACGCCGTATTCAGCGCACAAAATGGATCTCTGCGGATATCCAGATAACGGCCAAGATCGGCTTGCAGGGCATCCGGGTTCCGCGCGATCTCCGCGGCAAGGCTGCCGACCGTCACGCCCTTCGCCAGACCCTCCAGAGAGGAAAGCTCACGGACAAACAGCCCATCCACAAACACCAGCCGGCATGCCGCGCCCGGCATGACAAATGGCGCAAGGTTCGCGGGCGACGGCAGGGAGGCGCCGGGGCCAGCGAGGCGAAACGGAGTCTGCGCGAGGGCCGCGACGTTTGTGAATCTCCAATCCTCATCATGCGTGGTGGGAAAGCCCACTTCGTTGAAGCGCGTATAGGCGTCCTGGCGGAGATTCCCCAGCCACGCGGGGCCGCGTCCCGCATCGAGGGAGGCCATTCTGCCGTAGTCTTCCGCGTACGCCTGCAAAGTCTGTGTTGCCGTCGCCACGATTCCTTCCTCTGTTTCCCGCCTCATGCCCGGCTTGCGCTTCGCGCGCTGGATTCCGGAGTGTTGTACCCCTGCTCTTCGAGCTGCAATGCCAGCTCCGGGCCGCCCGAGCGGACAATCTGCCCGGCCACCAGCACATGTACACGGTCAGGAACAATGTAGTTCAGCAGCCGCTGGTAGTGCGTCACCACTAGGATGGCCCGCTCTGGACTGCGCATCGAGTTCACACCCTGCGCGACGATCCGCAACGCGTCAATATCGAGGCCGGAATCGGTCTCGTCCAGAATCGCCAGCCGAGGCTCGAGCACCGCCATCTGGAGAATTTCGTTGCGCTTCTTCTCTCCACCCGAAAAAGCCTCGTTCACCGAGCGGTTCAGCAGCTTGTCGTCCATTTCGAGCAGCTTGAGCTTCTCGCGAAGCCGCGGAAGAAAATCAATCGCGTCCATCTCCTCCAGGCCGCGATGCTTGCGCACCGCATTCAGCGCCGAACGCAGGAAATAGGCGTTGCTGATGCCCGGAATCTCCACCGGATACTGGAACGCGAGGAAGAGCCCCTCGCAGGCCGCTTCCTCCGGCTTCATGGCCAGCAGGTCTTTGCCGTTGAAAAGGACCTCGCCGCCCGTCACCGTGTACGACTCGCGCCGCGCCAGCACCTGCGCCAGCGTGCTCTTGCCGGACCCGTTCGGCCCCATAATCGAATGCACTTCTCCCGCACCGACCTGCAGGTTGATGCCTTTCAGAATTTCGTGCCCTCCGACGCTCACGCGGAGGTTCTTGATTTCAAGCAAGCTCATTCGCCTTGGCTCCACTTCTCAAATTTGATTCCCGTGCTTGACCGCCACAACCCGCCCCGGCCGGGCGCATCCGGCGTAATCCCGCTTCCCTACCCGACGCTGCCTTCGAGGCTGACACCCAAGAGCTTCTGCGCTTCGACGGCAAATTCCATGGGCAGCTCGCGAAACACGCGCTTGCAGAAACCGTTGACAATCATCGAAACCGCGTCCTCCGCCTTCAGCCCGCGCTGGCGAAGATAGAAGAGCTGGTCCTCGCCGATTTTCGACGTCGACG
>JAJXZD010000125.1 GCA_021780215.1 Acidobacteriota bacterium | reverse complement strand
AAACCCGTTCGCCGATAGGCAAATTCAGTGTATTGTATTACGCTGTTATTCGGAGCCATTCTTGTCTGGTTTCATACAGAAAGGGTACGCCAATGAGTTCATCCAAAGCAGGGCCGGCAGCCGGAAGCGCCGCCGCGGGAACCCGCCGGGACACTCTCTCTATTACAGATAATCGCACGGGACGGCAGTACGAAATCCCTGTCAAGAACGACACCATTCGCACCAATGACCTCCGCCAGATCAAGGTCCAGGAATCGGATTTCGGAATGATGGGCTACGATCCCGCCTATACCAACACGGCGAGCTGCACCAGCAAGATTACCTTTATTGACGGCGACAAGGGCATCCTGCGCTATCGCGGCTATTCGATCGAGGAACTCGCGGAAAAGAGCACCTATCCGGAGACGGCCTACCTGATTCTGTACGGCGAGCTGCCCACCCGTGCGCAGCTGAAAGATTGGAACTACCACATCACGCACCACACCTTCATTCACGAGAGCATCAAGAAATTTCTCGATGGCTTTCATTACGACGCGCATCCCATGGGGATGCTCATCTCGACCGTGGCGGCTCTTTCGACGTTCTATCCCGACGCCAAGGATATTTTTAATCCGGAATCTCGCCGCAAGCAGACCTACCGCCTGATCGGCAAGATGCCCACGCTCGCGGCGTTCTCCTACCGGCACAGCCTGGGCATGCCGTTCGTCTATCCGGACAACGACCTGAGCTATGCCGGCAATTTTTTGAACATGCTCTTCCGCACTACCGAGCTGCAATACCGCCCCAACCCGACGCTGGAGCGCGCGCTCGACATCCTGTTCATCCTCCACGCCGATCACGAGCAAAACTGCTCCTCGACGGCGATGCGCGGCGTGGGCAGCTCGCACGTGGACCCGTACTCGGCCACCGCCGCGGCCACCGCCGCGCTCTATGGCCCGCTCCACGGCGGGGCAAACGAGCAGGTGCTGCGGATGCTGATGGAAATCGGCTCGGTCAACAACGTCCCTGCATACGTCAAACGGGTAAAAACCGGCGAAAAGCTCCTGATGGGATTCGGCCACCGCGTCTACAAGAACTACGATCCGCGCGCCCGCATCGTGAAGCACATCGCCTACGAGGTCTTCGACGTGATGGGGCGCAATCCGCTGATTGACATCGCTCTTGAATGCGAACGAATCGCCCTCGAGGACGACTACTTCGTCACCCGGCGCCTCTATCCCAACGTGGACTTCTACACCGGCCTCATCTACCAGGCCATGGGCTTCCCGGTCACGATGTTTCCGGTCCTCTTCGCGATTCCGCGCACCTCGGGCTGGATCGCGCAGTGGGAAGAGATGCTCCTCGACCAGGAGCAGAAAATCGCGCGTCCTCGGCAGGTCTATCTCGGCTATGACCTGCGCAGCTACATTCCGGCGGAACACCGCGGCTAATCCCGCGATAGGTGGTCCCGCACGGCATCACTGCTTCTCTGGCTGTGGCGGCCCGGCGCCGGCTGTAACTCTGCCGCGACCCTGGCCGCCCGGCCGCTTGACACCCTTCTTGATTGCGTCACAATAAAAGTCCCCTTCCAAAGGCTCGCCTCTGCGGAGGATGAAATCTTTCCGCGGATCTCCGCGAGATTCGTTTGTCATGCAGGAAGCCCTCTCCTTCTTGCCGGAATACGCGTGCCGCTACCGATCTGGGCCGCGCGGGAGGAGAGAGGATGGCTCGTCGCCATTGTGATTCCACGAATGAGCGGGCAAGAAGCGATGAACGCCTTGCCCGGATTGCCGGCGGCATCGCGCACGACTTCAACAACCGGATCGGCGCAATCATCGGCTGGGCCGAGTTGGGTATCGAGGAGACCTCGCCCGGCTCGCCTTCACGGCGGTATTTTGAAAGAATCCGCCAGCAGGCCGAACGCGCGGCCGCTCTTGCCCGCCGTCTGTTGGCCAGTGCCAATGGCGAGGGCTTCGAACAAGCCTGCACATTAGATGCGGCTCCCGAACCTGCCTCCCAGCCGTGCATCCGCGCCGGGGAACGAGCGTTCCGAACCAGCACCCCAAATGGTTTTGAGAAGACAGACAGCCATGAGCGCATAGAAGGTTTGTCCCCCATCGAGGGAGGAACCGAGACCATCCTGGTCGCCGAGGATCATGACGGCTTGCGGCAACTCGCGCGGAAAATCCTGGCCGGCCTCGGATACCGCGTCCTGCTGGCCGCCGATGGCGAACAGGCCCTGCGGATGCACCAATCGAACCCAGGCGAAATTGCCCTGGCTCTTCTCGATGTGACGCTCCCGGGGATGAGCGGCCCGGAGGTGTGCACGCGCATGCACGCCGTGAATCCGGACCTGCCCGTGATTTTCACAACCGGCTGCGCCCCAGATCCTGTTCTTCTCGGCAACGCTGGCGAGCAGCGCCCGCGGATGATTCAGAAGCCCTACACCACGCGAGAACTCGCCCTCCAAATCCGGGCCGCCCTCGAGCCGCGCCCGCAGGCAATTAAAGTTGACACCCCCTCTTGACGCGTGGTAAGGGTATTTTCACACGTGGCACCGGCTAAACGCCGGTTTGCTGAGCCGCCCGGTTTCGGAACTCCACAATTCCTGCTGGGTGTCTCGCAACAAACCCCACCCACCCCGGGAGGTGAGCGCCTCTGGCATTCGCCTCCCGTTTTTATTTGGCGGCTGGCATGATTCCCTCGTCCAGCATTGCTTTCTCTCCTTACTTGTGCGGTCCGGCGCCATTCACTTCCTTGCGTGGAGAGCCAGGCTGTTATACACACTCCGACTTGGGATGGACGACGGAGCGTGGACGAATGCCTGGCATCGCGCACTTTCAGCGGTGTTGCAAAGAGAAGGAAAACCGGAAAAGTCGAACGCGCGCGGCCTTTTCCTCATTTTGGGTGTGCATGGCCTTGGCCATGGCGGCAACGGTAGCCGTGCCCGCGGCGCGAGCTCAGGACCGAGCCATGGACGCGTTGGCGGCACGAATGGCGGAGGCCCTCAATTATGCGAGGCCAGGCCCTGTCATCGTCTTCGACTTTGCCGGACCGAATGGCGAGGTCACCGCGCTCGGAAAAGCCCTCGCCGAGGATTTCCGCGCTCCGCTTGTGAAATCAGCGACGAGATTTCAGGTGCAAAGCCGCTCGGGAATTTCCCGGGGCATGACCGATCTTCGATTTGGCCCCCAATTCATGAATGACCCGGCGAGCATGCTCATTTTTGCACAGCACCTCCATGTAAAGGCGTTTGTCATGGGTGAATTGTCCATCGCGGAAGACACCGTGAGCCTGACGGTCTCCTCGTTCCGCGTCCGCGACGGAAAAGCCCTCAAGACCCTTCGAGCCGTGTTCCCTGCCACTGAACAGACGAAAGAGCTGGCCGCCAGAGACCTCATGAACGATAGTTCGGTGGATGACCTTGCCGCATTTCCAAAAGCCATGAAGAACGGATATTCGACGGCGACGTGCCTGATCTGTACTCGCCCTTCGTACCCCCCCGAGGCTATGGAGAAGAGAATCCAGGGGAAAGTCATTTTGGAGGCCATCATAGGGACGGATGGCAAAGTCCATCAAGTGAAGGTCCTGAAGGCTCTGCCCGGCGGGTTGACCGAGGCGGCAATCAAACAAGCTAGGCAGTGGGATATAAAGCCGGCGACGGGGCCCGATGGGAAACCAGCGGCGGTGCGGCAGCTCATCGAAATACAGTTCCAAATCTTCCGTTAGCTGGTCAGGAATTCTTCTTGAGTTCGGCGAGGACTAGCTTGGCGACTTCCTTGAGGGTGTCGAACACGCCCTGGCCGGTGACGGCGACCGCCTCGACCGCCGGCTCACCCTTCACGCAGAGATGCTTTTGCAATTCGGGGACCGGCAGAATATTCGGCAGGTCGCGCTTGTTGAGCTGCAGGACGTAGGGAATTGTCTTGAAATCGAGGCTGTGATCGTTCAGGTGCTCGCGCAGGTTATCGAGCGTCTCGAGATTGGCGTCGAGCCGCTCCTCCTGCGAATCCGCCACAAACACCACGCCGTCCGCGCCCTTCAAAATCAGCCTCCGGCTGGCCTCGTAGAAAACCTGGCCGGGAACGGTGTAGAGGTGAAAGCGCGTCTTGAATCCCCGGACCGTGCCCAGGTCCAGGGGCAAAAAATCGAAGAAAAGGGTGCGGTCCGTCTCTGTGGCGAGCGACACCATCTTGCCCTTTTGCGCCGTTCCGGTGTGCTCGTAGATCCACTGCAAGTTTGCGGTCTTCCCGCCCAGACCAGGCCCGTAATACACGAGCTTGCAGTTAATCTCCCGAGCGGGAAAGTTAATGAATGGCACGATTTCCTCAGAGTTGGACTGCCTTTTACTTATAGCATAGCGCCATCGTGGAAGATTGAGGAAGGCTCATGCCGTGTTCTCAATTGACAATGGATGCCCAGAAGGCTGCCATTTTGCGGCACATCCCCAATTTCCCCATCCTGCGCCTCACCCTGGCGCCAGCAACGACTGGTACCAGTGTAGCAGCGGTGTCCCGAAAAACATCACCAGCAGCCCCGCCATGGCCAGAAACGTCCCGAACGGCAGCTCGTACTGCGATCCTTTGCGCCAGAGGAGAATAAAGGCGATCCCGACAATGCTGCCCAGCAGCGAGCCCGCGAGAATCGTCAGCAGGACGTGTTCCGGCCCGAGGAAGGCCCCGGCCAGCAGCATCATCTTGATGTCGCCGAGCCCCATGCCTTCCCGGTGGCGCAGCCGAAAATAGCCCTCCATCACCAGCCAAAGCAGCCCGCTTCCCACCGCGGCTCCCAGCAGCGCGCTGGCAAACGACAGCGCCGGCGTCGGCAAGGGGTAATCAAACGCCCGGCGGGCCAGCCACGGAACAATCCTGTCGGCCGGAGGAGTAAACAGGCTGAAGGCAAGACCGCTTGCGAATCCCAGGTAGTTCACTGCGTCGGGCAGAATCCGGTCGCGCAGGTCCGTGAACGCCAGCACGACCATCATCGCCGCGAAAACGGCCGCCTTGGCCGCCATGAGCGTCAACCCAAACGCCGCGTAGCACGCCAGAAACAGTCCTCCCGTCAGCAGCTCGACCAGCGGGTAGATCGCCGAAATTCGCGTCTTGCACGACCGGCACTTCCCTCCCAGCAGAATCCAGCTCAATACCGGAATATTGTCCCACGGGCGGATGGGTGCGGAACATTTCGGGCAAGCCGAAGCGGGCATCACGACGGATTTCCCGGCAGGGATGCGGACGATGCAAACGTTCAAAAAGCTGCCGATGATCAGCCCGAAAAGGAACGCCACCACCCCGGCCACGGTTGCGGGAGCCACACTTCGAATCTGCCATATCCTCCAGGCCCTCTCAAGGCAAGCCCGCGGCGCGGTGCCCGATCCCTAACGCGAAGCTCGCGGGGACCGAACGCGGCCATCGCCCGAGAAACGGCCGAAGACGGGTTTCCAGTAGCCTCGGCGCCGCGGTATATTGGAGTTTTGCGAATGTCCTCCTGGCTCCAGAAGAGATTTCACAGCTACGAGCGGATGCGCTTCGATCAGGAGCGGAACCGGCGCACGCTGCCGTTTGCCTGGGGCCTTGAGCACATCGGCGGCGACCCGGCGGACCCGGATCCACGCGCGTTCCTCGCCCGCCACGCCAAGGAGTCCCTGGCGCGCAGCGACGCATGGTTCGCCGTCCCACCCGCCGACGATTACGCGGTCCAGGACGGCGTCCTCACCTTCACGAGCGCCGTCGCTTCCCCCTGGCCGGAGAACAACCGCGTCCACGCGCAGATCTTCCGCGCCCGGCGAAAGGGGCCGGCGGTCGTCGTGCTGGCGCAGTGGAACGCGCGCTGGGAAGAACAACAGAACGTCTGCCGCTGGCTGACCCGCCTGGGCATCACCGCGGTCAAGATGAGCCTGCCCTATCACGATCGCCGGGCCGTTCCCGGCCATCCGCGAGCGGACCATCTGGTGGGGCCCAATCTCGGGCTGACGCTCCAGGCCAACCGCCAGGCGGTGGCCGATGTGCGCCGCACGCTGCGCTGGCTCGAAGGCGAAGGCTACGAACGCCTCGGCATTCTCGGCACCAGCATTGGCTCGTGCATCGGGTTCATCGCCATGTGCCATGAGCCGTGCCTCCGCGCCGGGGCCTTCCTGCACGCCTCGACCTATTTTGGCGACGTGGTGGCTCATGGCCTGACCACCGTCAACGTGTGGGAGCCTATTTCCGCGCGCCTTTCGCCTCAGGAGTTGCGGCAGTTCTGGTCGCCGATCAGCCCTTTTCCGTATATCGCCAGACTCTCGGAGACGCGCAAGAAAATCCTGCTCATC
>JAJXZD010000107.1 GCA_021780215.1 Acidobacteriota bacterium | reverse complement strand
CGCCCACCAGCTGCGCGGATGCTCCCGCGGGGTTCGTGAGCGGCCCGAGGATGTTGAAGACCGTCCGCATCCGCAGTTCGCGCCGAGCCGGCTGCACGTGGTGCATGGCCGAATGCATGGATGGGGCAAACAGGAAGGCGATGCCGACTTCCTCAATCGCGCGGGCCGCGCGCTCCGGCGGCAGGTCAATCCGCACGCCCAGCTGTTCGAGCACATCGGCCGAGCCACAGCGCGAGGTCATCGAGCGGTTGCCGTGCTTGGCCACGCGCACGCCAGCCCCGGCTACCACGAAGGCCGCAACGGTCGAAACGTTGAACGTTCCCGAGCCGTCGCCCCCGGTGCCGCAGGTATCCACCAGAGCTTCCTCGGCCGCCAGCGGCGTCTGAGGGAAAATGGGTGCCGCATGCCGCCGCATGGCCGTAGCGAAGCCGACGAGTTCATCCACCGTCTCGCCCTTCATCCGCAGCGCGGTCAGCAGCCCGGCAATTTGCGCGTCGCTGGCGCGTCCCGTCAGGATATGCTCCATTGCCGCTTCCGCCTCGACGCGTGAGAGGTCTTCTCCGGCAACGATTTTTTCCAGCGCCTCGTGAATCATCGGTTCATGTCTAGGCTCGGTTCGTCCTTGCCCGGCTCCGGCGTTGCAAGTAAACTGTTTCGCTTCGTGTGTGCCCCGATTCTAGCACCGTTCGGGGCGCTCTTCAGAATGCGGATGGGATGCTCATGAAAATCCACGAATATCAGGCCAAGGCAATTCTTTCGAAATTCGGGGTCCCCGTTCCCCGCGGCGAGGCGATCTTCCGTAAGAACGACGCCCGCGCCGCTGCCGAACGCTTGGGAACCCCGGTGGTCGCTGTGAAGGCTCAGATTCATGCGGGGGGGCGCGGAAAGGCCGGCGGAGTCAAAATCGCCAAGTCTCCTGCGGAAGCCGAGACGCTCGCCGGGCAGATGCTAGGCATGAAGTTGGTCACTCCGCAGACCGGCGAGGAGGGCCGCATCGTCCGCCGACTGCTGATCGAGGAGGGGCTCGACATCCGCCGCGAGCTCTATGTGAGCATCCTGGTGGATCGCGCCGCGGCCGCACCCGTCATCATGGCCAGTGCGGCCGGAGGCATGGAAATCGAAGAGGTCGCCAAGGAACATCCCGAGGCAATCCTGCGTGAACCGATCCGCCCGGAGACTGGCTTCCGTCCGTACCACGCGCGCAAGCTGGCCTTCGGCCTTGGGCTTACCCCGGAGATAGCCTCCGCTGCCGCGCCCTTCCTTGAGTCGCTCTACCGCGCGTTCATCGAAACGGACGCTTCGCTTCTCGAAATCAATCCCTGCGTGATCACCGGAGACGGGCGCCTGGTGGCCCTCGACGCCAAAGTGAATTTCGACGACAACGCGCTCTACCGCCATCCCGAATTTCAAGAACTGCGCGACCTCGGTGAGGAGACCCCGCTCGAGGTCGAAGCGTCCAAATACAAGCTCAACTACATCAAGCTCGACGGCACGGTCGGCTGCCTGGTCAACGGGGCCGGCCTGGCCATGGCCACCATGGACATCATCAAGCTCAGCGGAGGCAGCCCCGCGAACTTCCTCGACGTGGGTGGAGGCGCTACCGAGGAGCAGGTCAAGAACGCCTTCCGCATCCTGCTGAGCGATTCGAATGTCCGCGCGGTCTTCGTTAATATCTTCGGCGGAATCCTGCGCTGCGACGTTCTCGCCAGCGGCATCGTTCATGCCGCCCGAGACCTGGGCATTCAGATTCCGGTGATTGTCCGCATGGAGGGAACCAATATGCAGGAAGGCCAGCGCATCCTCCGCGATTCGGGATTGCGCTTCACCGTGGCGAGCGGCATGAGGGACGGCGCTGAAAAGGCGGTAGCGCTGGCAGGAGGCTCCCGATGAGCGTCCTCGCCGGCAAAGATACGCGCGTGCTAGTCCAGGGAATCACCGGCCGCGAAGGCAGCTTCCACGCACAGCAGATGCTCGACTACGGCACCAAGGTCGTCGCCGGCGTGACCCCCGGCAAGGGCGGGCGCAAGCACCTGGGAGTTCCGGTATTCGACACCGTCTCCGCGGCGGCGCGCGAAACTGGCGCCAATGCCTCGCTGATTTTCGTTCCCCCGCCGTTCGCCGCCGATGCGATTCTCGAGGCGCTGGACGCGGCCCTGCCGTTGGTCATCTGCATCACGGAGGGAACGCCCACGCTCGACATGGTGCGCGTGGCCGCCGCTCTCAAGAATTCCCATTCGCGCCTGATCGGCCCCAACTGCCCGGGCATCATCTCCCCCGGCAAATGCAAGATCGGCATCATGCCCGCGTCCATCCACAAGCCCGGCCGCGTGGGGCTGGTCAGCCGCAGCGGCACGCTCACCTATGAAGCCGTGGGCCAGCTCTCGAGCCTCGGCATCGGGCAATCCACTTGCATCGGCATCGGAGGCGATCCGATTATCGGCACCTCCTTCCTCGATGCGATCGAGCTCTTCCATGGCGACCCGGACACCGACGCCATTGTGATGATCGGCGAAATCGGAGGCAATGCCGAGGAGCAGGCCGCGGAATACATTCGCAAGCACGTCAAGAAGCCGGTCGTCGGTTTCATCGCCGGACAGACCGCTCCGCCGGGCCGTCGCATGGGCCATGCCGGCGCCATCATCAGCGGCGGGCAAGGCACCGCCGCCGACAAATACAAGGCCATGCGCGCCGCCGGCATCCATACCGTCCAAAGCCCCGCCGAAATCGGAGAGACGCTGGCGCGCTTGCTGGCCAAGAGAAAGGCCCCGCCGCGCCCCGCATCGCGAAAAAAATCCACGCGGCAGCCCCGAAAACGCTGAATAGCTCCGCACGCGGCTACGCCGCGAGGCAAATCACGATGCCCCAAGGAGGAGGACAGTTTTGGCAATCGAACGCACTCTCGCAATTATCAAACCCGACGCGGTGGGCCGTGGCCTCGCCGGCGAAATCCTCAGCCGCATCCATGCGGCGAAGTTCCAGATTGCGGCCATCCGTTCGCTGCGGCTCACCAAGGCCGAGGCCGAGGGCTTTTACGCCGTCCACCGCGAGCGCCCCTTTTTCGGAGAGCTGACCGACTTCATGAGCTCCGGCAAGGCCGTGGTGATGGTTCTCGATGCGGAAGGCGCCATCGCCAAATGGCGCGACACGATGGGCGCCACCGACCCCGCCAAGGCCGCTCCCGGCACCATCCGCCGCGAGCTCGGCACCAGCATCCAGTACAACTGCACGCACGGCTCGGATGCTCCACAAACCGCAGCGTTCGAAATCGGCTACTTCTTCGCCGGCCGCGATCTGGTCTAGCCTTTCCAGGCATTTCCAGGCTTTTCCTGGCCGCCCCGAAACAGGCTAGAATGGCCGGAGGAGGAGGCACCAGCGCAATGCCATGGACGCGGCGCGCGACACCGGAAAGCTGCTGCTCGTCGCGGGCCTCCTGCTCGCGGCCCTCGGCGCGCTTTTCCTGTACGGCGGCCGGCTGCCCTTCCGCCTGGGCCATTTGCCGGGCGACATCTCCTATCAGGGCCGCCACGGCAGCTTTTATTTTCCGATTGTCACCTGCATCGTCCTGAGCGCGGCGCTCACGCTGCTCCTCTGGATCGTGCAGCTCTTCCGCCGCTAGACCAATGAGCCAAGCCAACCTCTTCGACCTGATGCCCGAACGCCGCGTCTGGAGCGTCAGCGAGCTGACCGCGAGCCTCGGCGAACTGATCGAGCGCGCCTTTCCCGACGTGTGGATCGAGGGCGAGGTCTCGAATTACCACTCCGCGCAGTCCGGCCATCTCTATTTCACACTGAAGGACGCCCGCGCGCAGATCCGCTGCGTTTGCTTTCGCGACCAGGCGCGTGGTTTGCGTTTCCGCCCCGAGGACGGCCTTCATGTGATGGTCCGCGGCTCGCTCGGCGTCTACGAACTCCGCGGCGAATATCAGGTCTATGTCAGCCAGATCGAGCCGGTCGGCGCCGGCGCCCTGCAACTCGCCTTCGAGCAGCTGAAAAAGAAGCTCGGCGACGAAGGCCTCTTCGACGAGGCGCGCAAAAAGCCGCTGCCCGTTCTGCCGCGCTGCATCGGGGTCATCACCTCGCCCGCGGGCGCCGCAATTCGCGATATCCTCCGCATTCTCCGCCGGCGCTTCGCCGGCCTGCGCGTGATTTTGTACCCCGTGAAGGTGCAGGGCGAGGGCGCGGCGGCCGACATCGCCCAGGCACTCGGCTATTTCAATCGCGTGCGCACCGCCGACGTGCTCATCCTCGCGCGCGGCGGTGGCTCGCTCGAGGACCTCTGGGCCTTCAACGAGGAGATTGTCGCGCGGGCCATCGCCGCTTCCGCCATTCCGGTCATCAGCGGCGTGGGCCATGAGACCGACTTCACCATCGCGGATTTCGTCGCCGACGTGCGCGCCTCCACGCCCTCCGCAGCTGCGGAAATCGTGGTGCGCTCGCGCCAGGAGTTCGAGCGACACATCGCCGAATGCCAGCGCCGCCTCGCGGCCCGGGCCCGCCTCCTGCTATCGGATTGGCGCCATCAGCTCCGCGACCTGCGCGAGCATCGCGGATTCCGCCAGTTGGAACTGCTCGTGCGACGGCGGCAGCAGCGCGTGGATGAGCTTTCCACAAAAATGGCGGAGGCCCTACGCAGACGGCTGGTCCGCGCGCGCCAGCGTCTGACGCAGGCCGAAGCGCGGGTCGGCTCGTTCGATCTCCGCGGGCGCGCCGCCATTCTTCGCCGGCGGATCGCGCAGCAGCGCGACGCCCTGCACGCGGCGCTCGAGCGCGGCGTCACGCGCAAGCAGCGTCGTCTGGCCGCCGCGCAACTGCGCTTTGCGGCCCTCGATCTGCGCGCCCGCGTCGGCAAGTTGCGCCGCGCGCTCGACGAGCGCTCCGCCGCCCTCCGTGTCCGTATAGACCGCGCGCTCATTGCCCGCAGGCGGCGGCTCGAAGCCGCCTCCGTGCGCCTTGATGAGCGCAGCCCATTTCAACTCCTCGAACGCGGCTACGCCATCGCCTATGATTCTTCGGGAAAGGTCCTGCGCTCCGCGGAGCAGGTCGATCTGGGGGACGATATCTCCGTGCGTCTCGCTCGCGGCCAGCTCGGCGCCACCGTCCGCAGCAAGGAAGAAAAGGCCTGAAAAGGCTGGCGGAAATGCATTGCCTCCGGCCGCGAATCCGCCTGGCGAACCTCCTTCATTCTTCTTCCGCGCCGCCGGAGACTTTGAGCACGGCAAGGAAGGCTTCCTGCGGGATATCCACGCGGCCGACCCGCTTCATGCGCTTCTTGCCTTCCTTTTGCTTTTCCAGGAGTTTGCGCTTGCGGGTGATGTCGCCGCCGTAGCATTTGGCGAGCACGTTCTTGCGGATGGCACTGATCGTTTCGCGGGCGATCACGCGGCTACCGATGGTGGCCTGCAGGGGCACTTCGAACATTTGCCGGGGGATCAGTTTGCGCAGCCGGGCAACTAGGTCGCGCCCGCGCTCGTAGGCCTGGTCGCGGTGGCAGATGAGGGTCAGCGCGTCCACCGGCTCGCCGCCCACCAGCAAGTCGAGCTTTACCAGGTCCGACTCCCGGTAGCCGGAGAGATGATAATCGAGGGAGGCATAGCCGCGCGACACGCTCTTCAGCCGGTCGTAAAAATCGAGGACGATTTCGTTGAGCGGCATTTCGTAGCTGAGCATGATGCGCGTCGGCGACAGGTATTCGAATTTCTTCTGCACCCCGCGCTTTTCCTCGCACAGCTGCAGCACCGCGCCCACTGATTCCTCCGAGGTGATGATCATGGCCGTCAGGATCGGCTCCTCGATCAGGCGGATCGAGGCCGGCGGCGGGAATTTCGTGGGGTTGTCCACCTCCGCCGTTTCGCCGGCCGTGGTGGTGATGCGGTAGCGGACGCTCGGCGCGGTGGTGATCAGGTCAATGTGAAATTCGCGCTCGAGCCGCTCCTGCACGATCTCCATGTGCAGCAGGCCCAGAAATCCGCAGCGGAAGCCGAAGCCGAGCGCCACGGAAGTTTCCGGCTCGTAGAAGAAAGCCGCGTCGTTGAGCTGGAGCTTGCCCAGCGCGTCGCGCAGCATCTCATAGTCGCTGGCGTTCACCGGAAACAGCCCGGCGAACACCATCGGCTTGATGGCCTCGAAGCCCGGCAAGGGCGGCGCCGGGCGGTCGGCCTCGGTGATTGTGTCGCCCACGCGGGCGTCGGCCACGCGCTTGATGTTGGCGATGACGAAGCCCACGTCGCCTGCCGCCAATTCCTGGAGCGCCACCGGCTTCGGCGTCAGCACGCCCAGGTCTTCCACCTCGTAGACCTCGCCGCTCGCGCACAAACGAATCTTCATCCGCGGCGCGATGCGCCCCTCCATCACCCGCACCAGCACCACCGCTCCCCGGTAGGCGTCGAACCACGAATCGAAAATCAGCGCGCGCAGCGGCGTTTCCGCCGTGCCGGTCGGCGGCGGAATCCTTTGCACGATCGCGTCCAGCACCGCGGCCACGCCCAGCCCGTTCTTCGCACTGATCAGCAGCGCGTCGTCCGCGGGAATCGCCAGCACGCTTTCGATCTGCTCCTTCACGAATTCGGGCTGCGCCGCCGGCAAGTCAATCTTGTTGATCACCGGAATGATTTCGAGGTTGTGGCGGGTGGCCAGAAAGGCATTGGCTACGGTCTGCGCCTCCACGCCCTGGCTTGCATCCACCACCAGGAGCGCCCCTTCACAGGCCGATAGCGCCCGCGAAACCTCGTAAGAGAAATCCACGTGCCCCGGCGTGTCAATCAGGTTCAGCCGGTACTCCTGCCCGTCCGGGGCAGTGTAGTGCAGCCGGATGCTCTTGGCCTTGATGGTGATGCCGCGCTCGCGCTCGAGGTCCATCGAGTCGAGCACCTGCGCGGTCATCTCCCGCTCGCTGAGCGCTCCGGTCAGCTCCAGCAGGCGGTCCGCTAGCGTGGATTTTCCATGGTCAATGTGGGCGATGATGCAAAAATTTCGGATGTGCAGGGGATCCATAATTATCGCGCGATGGCCTGGGCCAGCAGGGGCAGAGCGCGCCCGGTGCGACGCCGCCGAATGTTGTGAAACATCGAGTGTGCCATAGTTCTCCGCGCCCGGCCAGCGCGACCCTCCCGTGGCCACGGGCCAGGCTGCGCGCTGGAAGCCTCTCCTGACGCCGCGGCCTTCTGCACAGCATGGCGCGTCGCGTTCAGCAGATCGGACAGGATCTTCCGCGGAATGCTTTCGAGCAGCGGATTCACCAGCCATGCCAGCACGAAGGGAACGCCGCGAGTCAGCCCGATGAACTCAATCTGCAGATATACGCCGCCGTCTCTTTGCTCCGCCCGCCAATAGGTGTTGAGCCCCCAGAGATAGCCGTGCCCGTCTCCCACCGGCAACTCGTGCTCCCCCGGTTCTCCGACGTGATCCACTTCGGCGACGCGCGTCGAGCGGGCGTCAATCTGGAAGCGCGAGCCGCCGAGCGATGTGAACACCGAGTCGAAATCCACGTCAATCGCCACGGTGACCAGGCTCTTGTAGAAGAACTGGAGCGAAAACCTGGACTCGTTGCCACGGCGCTCCCGCAATTCCGAGCGCCGCACATCGGGCGCGTAGATATTCCGCGCCTGCTCGTAATTCTCCAGCACCGCGGCAACTTGCGAAAGGCTCGTCCCCGGAATAAAGACCACCCCGGCCCAATCGTGAACCAGGCCGCCGGGAATCGGAATCGAGCGACCGTTCTCCCGCGTGCGTCTCTCAGCCAGATAAAGCCGGCCTTGCCGGAGCTGTTCGTAGACTTGCTCGCGATTCGCTTCGGGCAGCCTGTCCATGGCAAAAAAGATTCCCTGGCGCAAATCAGCGTCCATCCGCTGTTCGGAAGCGCGGATATACCGGTCAAATGCGTCCGCGGTTTCGGGGGCCAGCCGCGCCGCACGCGCCGGTGGGGCAAGCAGGCCGGCCACCAGCCAGCCCGTGAGCATCGTGCGCAGGATCCGCCTGGCCCGCCTCATGAACACACTCCTGCCCCCACCGCCCTGCTGGAGAAAGGCAAAAGAGCCTGCGGGCGCCCTAGTGCCCGGCACGCGCATCCGGGCGGATGCTATGCCTCAGGAATCTCGGCGCGTGCGGCGCCGATCTTTTCGAGCACCGCCTGCAGGCTGCCGGAATCCTCGGCGCTGAAGCAGCGCACCGAACGGTCAATCTGCCGTAGCAGCCCGGAGAGCACCTTTCCGGGGCCAACTTCGGTGAAGATCGTCGCGCCGCGCTCGATCATTTCCCGCATGGAGTCGAGCCAGCGCACCGGGGAGATCACCTGGCGGATCAGCGCCTCGCGGGCTTCCTCGGCGCTCAACACGGCCTCGGCGTCCGCATTGGTAATGACAGGAAACTGTGGCGCGCTGAATTTCGCCGCACGCAGGTCCGGCTCAAGGCGCTCCCGCGCCGGGGCCATCAGCGCGCAGTGAAACGGCGCGGAGACGGGCAGCATCATGGCGCGCTTCGCCCCGGATTGCGAAGCGATTTCCACCGCCCGCTTCACGGCCGCGGAATGGCCGGAAATCACAATCTGCTCCGGCGAATTCAAGTTTGCTGGGGAGACCACTTCCTTCTCGGCCGCTTTCCGGCAGACCTCGGCCACGTCCGACGGCGAAAGCCCCATGATGGCGGCCATCGCCCCTTCGCCCGGCGGCACCGCCTCCTGCATGTAGCGGCCCCGCGCGCGCACCAACTTCACGGCAGCGGACAATTCCAGCGTTCCCGCGGCCACCAGGGCCGAGTACTCCCCCAGGCTATGGCCGGCCGCGATATCCGGCACGATTCCGCGGGAAGCGATGGCCCGATAGGCGGCCACCGAGACAGTGAGAATTGCCGGCTGCGTGTTTTCCGTCAGCCGCAGATCCTCTTCGGCGCCTTCAAAGCAGAGCTTCGAGATCGAAAATCCGAGCGCGGCATCGGCTTCCTCGAAGACCGCGCGCGATTCCGGAAAGTGCTCGGCAAGATCCCGGCCCATGCCAGGATATTGCGAGGCCTGGCCGGGAAACAAAAAGGCAAGTTTGCTCATGGGGAAGGTGACTGCGCCTGGCTCAGCCGCGGGCGGCGACGGTGGAGGCGTAGAGCTCCTGTTCGATTTTCTCGTTGATGCCGGAACGGCACAACTCCGCGGCGACGCGGATGGCGTTCTTGATCGCGTTGGGATTGGACCGCCCGTGGCCGATGACGGTGATACCCCGAACGCCCAGCAGCGGCGCACCGCCGTATTCGGAATAATCGGTCCGCTTGCGAAATTCATTAAAGGCGCGCCGGGAAAGCGCGTAGCCGAGCTGCGAGGCAATGCTGCCCTTGATCGCCTTCTTCAACATCCCGCCGATGTGCTCCGCCAGGCCCTCGCTGAGCTTCAATGCAATGTTGCCGATGAAGCCGTCGCAGACGATCACGTCCACGTTCCCGCGAAACATGTCGCGGCCCTCGACGTTTCCGACAAAGAGCAGCGAGCTCTGCCGCAGGCGCGCGGCGGTTTCCCGGGTAAGCTCGTTGCCTTTGGTCTCTTCTTCGCCGATGGAAAGCAGGCCGACGCGCGGCCTTTTGGTGCCCCAGATCGCCCGGTAGTAAATCTCTCCCATGACCGCGAACTGCTCAAGGTGCTCGGGCTTCGAGTCCACGTTCGCGCCCACATCGAGAATCACCGAAACCTTGTCCTTCATGTTCGGGAAGGCCCAGGCCAATGCGGGACGGTCCACCGAGGACAACATCCCGATAACGAAACGCGCCACGGTCATTACCGCCCCGGTGTTCCCTGCACTGACCAGTGCGCTCGCCTGCCCATCACGCACCAGGCGCGCGGCCACGTGCAGGGAGCTGTCCTTCTTGCGCCGGAAGGCGTGTGAGGGGGAGTCGGACATGCTGACCACATCCGCCGCGCCCACAATCTGGAGGGGAAGGCCGCGATGCGCGTGGCGGCCCAGCTCTTGCTTGATCGTTTCTTCGATCCCCACCAGCAGGATGCGCACGTCCAGTTCCCGCGCGGCCAATACCGCGCCTTCGACCTCCGCGCGGGGCGCGTGGTCTCCTCCCATGGCATCCAGGGCGATCGTGATCATGGATTCATCCCGGCTCACTGGTTCGGATTGCGCCGGCGGGGGAAACTTAGGACGACTTGGCCCCGGTGTCAATCACCTGTCGGCCATTGTAATAGCCGCATTTGGGACAAGCCCGGTGGGGCAACTTCCGCTCGTGGCAGTTGGAACATTCCGCCAGCGAAGCCGTGCGCAAATGATCGTGCGCCCGGCGATTCGAGGTGCGCCTCTTCGAATGGCGCCTTTTTGGATTGGGCATGCGTGCTCCTCATGGCAGGCCACGACTGTGGCGGGCCCTATTGCAAAGTCTTAGTTTAGCGTTTTATTGCTTTTTGAGCCAGTCCTGCTTCACCCGAGCGAGCGGGGCGAACCGGGGGTCTGAGCCGCTGCTCTCACACCGGCATTCCTCATTGTTCAGGTTGGCGCCGCAGTGCGGGCACAGCCCACGGCAGTCGCTCGAACAGATCACCTTCATTGGCAAGGCCAGATTCACCTGCTCGGCCAGGACATCGGCGAGGAACAGGCCGTCGCCCTCGAAAAAGCCCACCTCCGTATCTTCGTCGTCGAGGTGGACCTCCTCCTCGCGGGTCACCGAGGCCATTGGGCGATAGAACAGGTCAAAATCCCTGCTGACCTCGTCCACCACGGCGTCCAGGCACCGTGCACACACCAACTCCACCCGCGTGTGCAGGCTGCCGTAGATGCGAATCTGCCCCTCTACCAGCTCCGCGGTGGCGCGGACTTCGAGCGGCTCCGCCTGGCGAAATTCCCCGGAATGGAAATCCAGGGTTCCCGGAGCGTAGCTTTTCCGAATCCGCGTCTTGCGAAGAGCGAGGTCATGAACATCGAGATACATGGGATTGGCCCGGTCTCGAACCGGCTGTTCAAATTATAGAACGGTGCGAAGCCATGTCAAGGAAGCCCCTTCGCAATCGCTTCCGCTGACACCAAACGCGCAATAACCCCACGCTAGCGCTCCCGGCCCGCCGGCACGCCCAGCAGCTCCTGAAACTGCCGCAGAAGGAACTGGTCAGTCATCCCGGCGATATAGTCGCAAACCACGCGGTGCGCCGGCTCGCGATGCGCCCGCCCCGCATACTGCGCCGGCATTCGTTCCGGGCGCTCCAGAAAGAAGCAGAACAGCGCTTCCAACGCGGCCACCGAGCGGTCGCGCTCCTCGGCCAGCGCCGGATGGGAATAGAGGCGTGCGCCAAGAAATCGCTTCAGGCTGGCGCAGACGTCCGCCGCCTCCGGCGAGAATGCCGCCAGGCGCTTTCCCGTTTGCCGCACCTCCTCGACCGTCTTCGCGCCGCTGGCCACTACCTGCCGCCGCGTGTTGTCGATCAGGTCGGTTGCCAGGAAATCAATGATGCGCTTGAGCGCCTCGTTGATTTTCAATTTTTGGGGTGCCTGCGGGTGTCGCCGGTCCGCCTCGGAATAGGCCGCGTCAAAGGCCGGCACGTCCGCGCGCACAGTCCCGAGGTCAAGCAGCCGCGCCTCGAATCCGTCATCCAGATCAGCCGCGTTGTAGGCGATTTCATCGGCCCGGTCGATGATCTGGGCCTCGAGCGGCGGCCGCTCCCCCAGCAGATACTCGGCCAGCGCCGGAAGCTCCTCCGGCCGATAATCGCGCGAATGCTTGATGATTCCCTCGCGCACCTCGAAGGTCAGATTCAGCCCTGGAAAATCCAGGTAGCGCTGCTCAAACTGCTCGACGATCCGCAGCGCGTGCAGATTGTGATCGAACCGGTCGCCATGCTCCCGCATCCGCAGATCGAGCTGGCGCTCGCCCGCGTGTCCGAAGGGGGGATGCCCGATATCGTGGGCCAACGCCAGGGCTTCCGCCAGGTCCGCATTGAGTTTCAGCGTCCCGGCCACGGTTCGCGCAATCTGCGTCACTTCGAGAGTGTGTGTCAGCCGGTCGCGAAAATGATCGGAGAAGCGCGTGGTGAAGACCTGTGTCTTCGCCTCGAGCCGCCGGAAGGCCCGGGAATGAATCACCCGGTCGCGGTCGCGCGCATAATCGGTCCGGTAAGGATGCTGCGGTTCAAAGTGCCGGCGGCCACGGGAGCGGCGCACATCCATCGCGTAGGAGGCAAACTCCATGCCGGTCATTTTAAAGCAGGGGCGCGCCCAGCCGCCACTCTTAGGGCGTGTGTCGCGCGGGGGAATTCCGGCGTCAGGATTGCCCAGGAAGCAGCGAAAGCGACCGGCTGGCTTGCTCGGCGATCGGAGTATCGGGGTATTCGGATTTAATCTGCCCGTAGAGCTGCGCGGCCTTCGACGGGTCCTTTTGGCGGTAGTGGTCGGCAAGCGCGAGCATCACCACGGCCTTGGGAACCAGCACCGGCGGTTTGGCAATGAGTTCCTCATAAAGCTTGACGGCCTCGGCATCCTGCCCGGTGCGGTCATCGAGTGCAGCCAGCTCGAACTTTGCCAAGCCCGCCACGTACACATCGCGGCTCGCCAGCAGCCCGTCCAGCCATTTCTTGGCGTCGTCGGGCTTGCCCAGCTTTTCGTCACACAAAGCCGCGTAGTATCGCGCCAGATGGCCCGCACGCGTTCGCGGGTATTTTGCTGCCAGGCCCGAAAACATTCCCTCGGCAGCAGTGAACTTCGCCGGATCGGTTGCGTAGCTGGTCTCGCCGGGGGCGGGCAGAGTACCGACGGGCGTCTGAAACACCTTCATCGCGGCGTCAAAGGTCATCGAAGCCTTCATCGTCTGCCGCGTGGTATACGCCCTCCAGCCGTAGAATCCCGCCGCGGCCAGGATGACGCCAATCGCCAGAAACAGCACAAACTGCTGATGCGAAAGAACGGCCTCGGCGCCATGCGCCAGAGTCTCGCGCACCTCATCCTTCTTCAGTTCCTTACGGGAAATATGCTGCGCCAAAGCGACGCTCCAGAGAGTGAGTCAAACACTAGATGCTACCATAAACGGGCACCATCAGCATGCGCCCGCACCCCACCCTTCCGCGCTTCCTAACGCGAACGCGTGCAAAGCACAGCCGCATGGCGGCGCTCCCTCCCCGAGGGCGAGGTGGATGCCGGCCTACCGCAGCCTAGACCTTAGTGACGTTTTCAGCTTGATAACCCTTGGGGCCCTGCCGGACCTCAAACTCGACAAGCTGGCCTTCGTTCAATGACTTGTATCCATCCATCTGGATGGCCGAGAAATGAACGAAGACGTCCTCTCCCGACTGCCGTTGAATGAACCCGTACCCCTTCGATGCATTAAACCACTTCACCACACCCTGTTCTCGAGCCAACGTATCTACTCCTCTTCAGGTGATGTCCCCAATTTGCGCGGTTGCAATCCCCACCGGCGGCGCGAGAAGCCCTGCATTTCGCGGGTACCGCACTCCTCAGCGGAATTCCAAGACCGCGTCAGCGGCGGGATTCTTGCACAAACTATATCTCCTGTCCAGAGTAGCGAACGTGCCCTGGAAAAATGCGGAAGGCTATTCCGAACGGCACTCCCGATCCCCCGAGACACGGCTCGGAAGGTGCTTCGTCATCACCAGGTCGGTCCCGCCGCGCGGCCCCCGCCGCACCGCGAATTCGTCCGTAAAGACGCGCATCAGGAAAAGCCCGCGCCCCGATGTCCGCAATATATTCTCTTCGGCCAGCGGGTCGGGCACCTCGGCAGGCTCGAAGCCGCTTCCCTCGTCCATCACATGGATGACCATTTTGTCCGGCTCGAACTCGATGATCATGGTGATCTTCTTTTCGGGGTCGCGCGCGTTGCCGTAGTTATAGGCGTTGATCATCCCCTCGCGCACAGCCATTCCCAGGTTGTGGGCGTTGTCCTCGTCGAATCCGGCCGCCTCGGCAACCCGCCTCACAATGCTTTCCGCCACGTCCACGCTTTCGAGCAGCGTGTCCAGCGTGACCTCAAGCCGTTGGGCTGTCTTTACCATGGGATAAGGACTAAGACCCCCGCCGTAAGGCTCTCATGCGTATCATAGCCGACGCCGACGCGTCAACGAATCCAAAGCGGCCTAGGCCCAGTACGTACGGTCCAGCGTACGATACTGAATCGCCTCACTCAGATGCCTTGGCAGGATGGCTTCCGCTCCGTCGAGGTCGGCGATGGTGCGGGACACCTTGAGAATGCGATCATGGGCCCGCGCGGAAAGCCCCAGGCGCTGGATGGCCATTTCGAGCAGCTTTTCGCCTTCGGCGGAGATGGCGCAGTGCTGGCGGATCAGCCGCGGAGGGATCTGCGCGTTCGCGTAGACGCTCTTTTCTCCGCGGTAGCGTCCCAGTTGAATTTCCCGCGCGCGCATGACCCTCTCCCGGACGGTGGCCGAGCTTTCCGCCGGGACCTCTCCGCGCAGCTCCTTGTATTTCACCGCGGGCACCTCGATGTGGATGTCAATGCGGTCAAGCAGCGGCCCGGAAATCTTTGAGACGTAGCGCTGAATCTGCGGGGGCGAGCAGTGGCATTCGCGCGTCGCGTCGCCGAAAAAGCCGCAGGGGCACGGGTTCATCGCCGCGGCCAGCATAAAGCGCGAAGGAAAGCTTACCGAAACGGCGGCGCGGGCGATGGTCACGCAGCCGTCCTCGAGCGGCTGGCGCATCACTTCGAGCACGTTGCGCTGGAATTCCGGCAGCTCGTCCAGAAACAGCACGCCGTTATGTCCCAGCGAGACTTCTCCCGGACGCGGGACCGCCCCGCCGCCAATCAGCCCTGCGTCGCTGATGGTGTGGTGCGGCGAGCGGAAAGGGCGCGTGCCCGCCAGGCCCCGGCCATTTTCGAGCAGGCCCGCCACGCTGTGGATGCGAGTCGTCTCAATGGCCTCGTCGAGAGTCATCGGCGGGAGGACAGTGGGAATGCGCTTGGCCAGCATCGTCTTTCCGGCTCCGGGCGGACCGATCAGCAGAATGTTGTGGCTTCCCGCGCAGGCAACCTCGAGCGCCCGCTTTGCCGACCCCTGCCCGCGCACGTCGCGAAAGTCCACACCGTACTGGCTCGCTTCGTCGAGCATCCTCCGGGCGTCCACGGCAATGGGGCGGAAGGATTCCGGGGCGTTGATCATGTCCGCAGCCTCGGGCAGCGTCTTGACCCCGAACACCTGGACGCCTTCGACCACCGCTGCCTCGCGCGCGTTCGCCTCCGGCACCACCACGTTCTGAATCCCGCGCTCGCGTGCCGCCAGCGCCGCCGAGAGCGCGCCGCGCACCGGCCGCACCCCGCCGTCCAGCGACAATTCACCCAGAAACAGGTAGTCACCCAGGTGTTTGCCGAAGAATGTCCCCTGACATCCGAGCAGCCCGAGAGCCATTGGCAGGTCAAAAGCGGACCCTTCCTTGCGGATGTCCGCCGGCGCCAGATTGACGGTCACGCTTTGGGCTGCGGGAAAATCGAAGCCGCAGTTGCGCAGCGCGGAACGAATCCGCTCGCGGCTCTCTTTCACCGCCAGGTCCGGCAGCCCCACCACGTTGAATGTGCTCTGAAAGGCGGGACTGACGTCAACCTCGACTTCCACGAGATAGGCGTCAATCCCGAAGACGGCTGCGCTGAAGGTCTTGAAGAGCATCCCAAGTTTGCAGGCCGCGAGCCCGGGGCGCGCCTGTCCTGCTCTCATCCCGATTTGCGAAGTTGTGCGGCGCTGAGAGTAACCCAAAACGTCACTTCATGCCAGCCGTACCGCCGCACCTTCAGGCGTCGGAGAGCGAGCCATCCGTGGCGGGCGGCTCCTTCGGCTCGCTGGGTTTCTCGGAACCCTCGGAATCGAGAATCTCGCCGCAGTTCAGGCATTCGGTGTACTGCACGTCCGCGTCCTTGGCGATCAGCCGCGTCCGTTTATGGGGGCAGGCAGGATGGGTCATGGCGGCAACCACGCGCCGGGTTTTCCGCTTCGAAGTATAGCACCCCGGCTTCGCACCCGCCCCGGGACCGCAACCTGCCTCCAGCTGTTGTTGACAAAGCCGGGAAATGCATCTATCAGTTTCCTGAATTCACGGAGCGAGAGAACCCGACTTGGCCAACGAAACAACCGCGCGGCAGGGCAGCGGAGGCGTCCTTTTCTACTTCGTCGTGCTCCTGCTGGCGTATCTCGTCTATCGGATCTTTGCTCCGTTCCTCGTCGCCCTGGCCTGGGCTGGCGTGCTGGTGGTGGTTTCCTATCCGGCGTACGAATGGCTGGCACGCCGCTGGGGCCGTTCGGCCGCGGCCGCCGCGGCCGTTGCGGGAGTTACCCTGGCACTGATTGTGCCCGGGCTGCTGGCCATGATCGCCTTCGTGCGGGAAGGCGTCGAAACAGTGCAATCCATCCATCTTGGATTCGAGGCCGGCCACTTTCAGTGGCTGAGCGATCTGTGGGCGCGCATCCAGCAGCGCTTCCCAGCCGCCGCCACCCTTGATTTGACCAGTTCCCTGCACCGCTACGCCGAGCAGGCCGCAGGCTACGTGGGCATGCGCCTGGGCATGCTGGCGCGGAACACGGCAGTCTTCCTGTTCCATCTGTGCGTCACCATCCTGGCGATGTTCTACCTTTTCCGCGACGGCCCGGCCATCCTGGCACGCCTGCGAGATTTGCTTCCTTTCGACGCGCCCCGCCGCGAACAGATGCTCGGCCGCGCCCGGGACCTCATCTTCGCCAGCGTCACCTCGACGCTCGCAGGCGCCGTCACGCACGGCATTCTCGGCGGACTGGCTTTCTCTTTCGCCGGCATTCGTGCCCCGGTCTTCTGGGGAGTCATGATGGGATTCAGCTCGCTGGTACCCGTGGTGGGCACGGCCCTGATCTGGATCCCGATTTCGGCCAGCCTTCTGCTTGAGGGAAGGCCCGGACGAGCGGTCCTGCTCGCTATCCTCTGCCTCGTGATCGTGGGGGTGGTGGACAACGTGTTCCGCCCGTGGCTCATGAGCGGCCGTGGGAAGCTGAGCGGGCTGCTGGTCTTTGTCGGCGTGCTGGGCGGAATCGGCGTCTTCGGCATGCTCGGGATCGTGCTCGGCCCGATCGTGGTAGCCACGGCCGCAAGCGTCCTCGATCTGTACACGCCTCACGCCCCAGATGGAAACAATTTGCCGCTCCCCGATTCAAAGAAACCGGGTGGCGTGCTAGAGTAGCGCGCCTTGGAAGAACGGAAGAATCGTCACATGGCTCCCAAAGACAATTCGCGGCCCTCGAGCCTGCCGCCGGAAAAACTTCGCTGGCGCTGTGATCCCGCGTGTATTCCCTTCGAATCTACGGCGGAGATCGAGCCGGTAGCCACCGACATCGGCCAGGACCGCCCGCAGCGAGCGCTGCGCATGGGCGTCGAAATGTCCGCCTCGGGATACAACCTCTTCGTCTGCGGGCTTTCCGGGACGAGCCGCGGTGGGATGATCGTGCGCATGGTCGAGGATCTCCATCCGCGCACCGAGCCTGCCCCCGACCGCTGCTACGTCAACAACTTCAAGAATGCCGACCGCCCGCGCCTGCTCACACTGCCCCGCGGCCAGGCGGACGCCTTCAAGAAAGAGGTGGAATCGGGAATTGACTTCCTGCGCCGCCGCATCCCACAGGTTTTCGAGGGCGACCCGTTCCAGCGCCAGAAGACGCGCATCGTGGAACGCTTCACACTCCGCGAAAAGGAGCTAATGGACGATTTCACCCGCCGCATCGCCCGCGAGCAGTTCGCCCTGGGCCGAATGCAGGTGGGCGCGGTCGCGCTCCCGGAAATTTTTCCCGTCCTCGACGGCCAGATGGTTCCCATCGAGGAAATCCCCAAGATGGTCCAGGACGGCAAGCTCGAAAGCGCCGTCGCCGAGGAGATCGAGCGCAAATACGACCATTTCCGCCAGGAATTCACCGTGGTCTACCGCCGCACGCTCTCGCTTTCCCGGGAGCTCGCCAGCGAGATGAACTACCTCGAGCAGGAAGCCGCGTCCGTCCTGGTGGATGGCGTCATCGAGGAGCTCAAGGAAAAATATCCCAGCCCCCCGATCTCGGAATATCTCGAGGAAGTGCGGCACCACGTCCTCGACAACCTGGACCCGTTCCGCGAGCGGGAAGGCGAGGACGAGCAGCCGCCCTCCGAAGGAGGCGGCAGCCCCCGCCCGGAGCGCTCCGACCGCGATCCCTTCCGCGTCTACGGCGTGAACGTGATTCTGGCTCACGGCGAGCAGGAAAAGTGCCCGGTGATCTTCGAAACGATCCCCACCTACGCGAATCTTTTCGGCACCGTCCACCGCAGCTATGATTCACCCCGCGGGACCTGGAACTCCGATTTCATGGACTTGCGCGGCGGGTCGCTCCTGCGCGCCGACGGCGGATTCCTGGTGATGTATGCGCTCGACGCACTCACCGAAACGGGCGTGTGGCGCACGCTCAAGCGCACGCTCAACCACGGCAAGCTCGAAATCCAGCCGGTGGATCTGTTCTTCCCTTTCAGCTCGGCGTCGCTCAAGCCCGAACCGATTGACGTGCATGTGAAGGTCATTCTCATCGGCGACCGCGAGATGTATGAGCTGCTCTACGACCACGAGGATGACTTCAAGAAAATTTTCAAGGTGCGCGTCGAATTCGATGAGGAAATGCCCTGGAGCGACGCCATCATCCGGCAGTATTCCGGCCGCCTGCGGAAGCTCTGCGACGACGAAAAGCTCCTTCCCTTCCACCGCACCGCCGTAGCCTCCATCTTTGAGCACGGCGTCCGCCTCGCCGGCCGGCGGGGCAAGATTACGACGCGCTTCTTCGACCTCGCCGATCTCGCTCGCGAATCTTCCTACATGGCCCGCCAGGAAAGCGACGCCGTTGTCACCGCCGCGCACGTCCGCCAGGCCCTCGATGCGAAAATCGAACGCCACAACCTCGCCGAGACCAAAATCCGGGAAATGATCGAGCAGAATCTGCTTTTCATTGACACCACCGGCGTCCGCCCCGGCCAGGTCAATGGCTTGAGCGTCCTCGAAATCGGCGGGTACGCCTTCGGCAAGCCCGTGCGCATCTCCTCCTCGGTGGCGCTGGGCAAAGCTGGCATCATCAATATCGAACGGGAATCCAACCTCAGCGGGCGCTTCCACGACAAGGGTGTGCAAATCATCGGCGGCTACCTGCGCCGCACTTTCGCGCAGGATAAGCCGCTGTCGCTCTCTGCCAGCCTCTGCTTCGAGCAGTCCTACTCCGGCGTGGATGGCGATAGCGCCAGCTCCGCCGAAATTTATGCCCTCATCTCCGCGCTGGCGGACGTTCCCATCCGCCAGGATCTAGCCGTGACCGGCTCGGTCAACCAGCAGGGCGATATCCAGCCCATCGGCGGTGTCAACCAGAAGATCGAGGGCTTCTACGATATCTGCAAGCTGAAGGGACTGAGCGGCACGCAAGGCGTCCTGATTCCCGCGGAGAACGTCGAGGATCTAATGCTGCGCGACGAGGTGATCGAGGCCGTTCACCAGGGCTTGTTCCACATATATCCGGTCTCCACCATCGCCCAGGGCATCGAAATCCTCACCGGGCTTCCGGCCAGCCACCGCGGAGCATCGGGGAAATTCGCCCCGGGCAGCGTCTTCGCCCGAGCCGACGCCCGCCTCCGCGAGATGGCCCTCACACTTCGCAAATTCGATTAGCGCGACGAGACTTTCTCCGCCCGCGAAATCTAGAGCAGCCGCCGCATCCGTAACGTTACGGTCACCGCAGCGCCTTTGCGCGATAACACCACCACATAAGGATGCCCGATCTGCCGGAAGAGCGCACGCAGGTCGGCCAGCGATAAATTCGCGGCCGGCTCGCCATCCACACCCTCGATGACGTCGCCCTTGCGGATTCCCGCGTCGGATCCCGGCGTTTCAGGCTGTACGCTGACGACCTCGAACCGCTTCAGGTTTGGCCCCCCGGCAACAATCGAAAGCCCGCTCATATCCTCCAAATCGTCCACGCGGAAGTTGCTGTTCCGATCGAGGATGATGCGGCGGCGAGCATAGTCAAAGATGACGGTGAAGCGTTCAAGGATATCTCCGCCAATCTCTCCGGCCAGCCGCGGTTCGCTTCCCGCGGGGCGGTCCACCCCGGAAAAGACGGCGATGGGCGAGGGCACAATGTATGGTCCGAGCTGCAGCAGCCGCAGCCGGGCGAGCACGGCCTTCTGCGCGCCAGCGAGTGGGGCGTCGCTCGCCGGCATCGTCTTCACTTTTCCCGGAAGCCGGCGGACCTGCGCATAGCTGGCAAACACAAGTACCGAAGCGTCGAGCGCCGTGTTTACCACAAAGTCCGCCTCGACGGTCTTCCCCTGCGCTTCGCCAATCTTCGCCCGCACCACCGGCATCCCAGACACAAACTTCACCGGAAGCACCGTGCCGTGGCCGGAATATTTGAACGCCGCCGGGTCGTAGAGCCGGACGGTCTGGCGGGCGTAATCCAGCTCTGCCGTGACGCTGCCGAGAAAATCGTTGCCCAGCGCCCCCTCGTACGCCCGCCCCACGCGCCCACCGAAATCCGGCTCGGATGTCCCCGCCAGCGACGCCAGCGAAATATCCACGTCGCTCAGGCTAAGCACCGGCGCGGGCTGCCCGCCGTATCCCACTTCCGCGGCCCTTTGCGGGTCGATCGAGGAACGAGGGGCCGTCGAATCCAACTCGAACAGCGAGGGAGCGCTTTGGTTCACGCGCACGGGCAAAAACACAAGCCCACCGAGATAATCCGCCGGGATCTCCGCCGCATTGCCGCCCAGTGCGAAGCGCACCTGCGCAGATGCCGGCGGAGCAGTCCCCTGCTCCGGATGCAGCGCCAAGCTGGGCGCGAGCGCCAGCGCGACAACCCAAAATATTCCCGTCCACTGCTTCATGCCGTCTCCGCACACGCATCCCGGAAGGGAGCGCAAGGTGCCGTGATTATACGGGCGAATGCAGCCGGCTGGAACCTTCTTCCCCGGCGGAGCAAAAGTTCCACATCGCTCCTCACGGCCCCGGAGCCTGATATCCTTGCCGCGCAAAAACGCGGTAGGCCGGCTTCTTTCCCGCGCCCCCCTTGCCGGTCTCCGACACCTCGACCGTGAGCGCATGAAACCGGCCATCGTGCGCCGGGGCGATTCCGAGCAGGTACTGGTGCCGAAGCGCGGAGGCAATGTTGCGGTAGATCACGTCAAAATCGGCGCCGGATTCGGGGAAGTAAGCGCGCCCGCCCGTCATGCGGGCAATTTCCAGGAGTGCGGCATCGCTCTTCGCGAAAACGGCCGGACGGTCGGCTGGGGGCGTCTCGCTCGCCGACCAGCGGGACTTGCTTCGTTTTGCCTTGCGAGTTTGTCCGGGCCCACCCAGCGTGCCGCCGAGGGCTACGGGGAAAATCACAGTGTCCGTCCCTCGCAATTTCACGCGCAGGGATTCCCACCGCGATGGCGGCGAGGAGTCCAGCCCCGTGGTCAGCAGCACGAGCGCGTTCTTGCTTTGAGACTCCTTCATCCAGTCCAGCGCCGCCGAAAGCGAATCATAGAAGTTCAAATCGCCCGCGCCCAGCGTGTACTGAAGCGTGTTGAGCGCAGCGAGCAGCGCGGATTGGTTCGTGGTGAAGCTCAGCAGAACGCGCGGTGCTTCATCGTAGGCGACGAGCCCCACCTCATCGGCGGGATCGAGGCCGCCGACCAAAGCGTAGGCCGCGGCCAGATGCTGGTCGCGAACCAGATAGACGGCAGGGCTGGTCTCAATCATCACCAGGACCCGGGCCGGAGCTTCCACGGGGCTGAAAGCGACGATCGGCCGCTCTTCGCCGTCATCGAGCACGCGAAAATCGCCCTGTCCAAGCCCGCCGACGTAGTCACCATGGGGACCCATGACGCTGCCTGTGATTCTTACCGCCTCGGACGCAGCGTGCAGCGGTTCGCGAGGCGCCGGAAGGGGCGCTTGCGCGCGGCTGGAGGGCGGTAGCAAAGCGGCGCAGAGGGCTGCGACCCAGGACAAGCACAAAAGGAGCAGGAAACGCCGTACCCGAGACGCGTAAATAACGGGGTCTGGCGAAAGAAGCCGCTCGCCGGGTTCCGGCAATGCGCGAAGAACCACTTCGCGCCTTGTTTTGCAGCTACCGCCCAGCGGCTCGGAGGGTGCTGTCGGCGCGTTTGGCGTCACTGCGGCCCCAGCTTCGGAATTAATTGGCCGGCGGCGTGCTCGACGCGGCGGGCGGCGCCGCCGTGGCGGTTTTGGGCGTGCTCAGATAGCCCTTAGCTTCCTTTTTGCTGAGCCCAAACACCACGATCTCATAAGGCGCGCGCACGCCGCTCACATAGAACTGCACCGGCTCGTCCACCGTTTTGTCTTTCTTCTCGATGCTCTTGTCGTCGGCGATCACGTTCATCGTGTAACGGTAGTGCTTCGTGTCGATCTTGCGCAGGAGCAAGGCGATGGGGCCAACGTGCTGCGGCTTCTTGGTCCGCGGCAGGGTGAACTCGAAGATATCGCGATCCCCAAGCGCTTTCAGCTCTTCCACCTCGTCATGGTTCTTGGCAATTAGGCCGCTCTGCACTCCGAGGTCGCCAATCGTGCTTTGCAGCTTGGTCTTGGTGGCTTCGAGGTCAGCCTTGGTGGCCGTCAGATCGCTTTGGGTAGTGTTGATTTGCGTGCTGACCTGGCCGAACTTCGTGGTGGTGTCCGCCTGCACGGCGCCGATCTGTTGCCGTAGCGTGGCGTCGCTCTTTTGCTGTTCCTTACGGGCGGTCTGCGCCAGGCTGCGGGCGCGCGCCAGTTCATCCTGCGTCAATCCCAGCTTCTGCGAATAGACATCCACCTGCCCCTTCAGGTCCGCCAGCCGGGCGTTGGTCTTGTCCAGCTCCGCGGCGAGCGCCTGCGTTTTCCGATTGGCCTCGTCCTGCGACTGGCTCAAATTCTGCCGCTCCATGTACGCCTCAGCGGCCAGCCCGGCGACCAGCAGAAACGCCGCTACAAACAGGACCTTCACCCAGCGTGGCAGCGCCGCCTGGTCCATGGTTGGGCTGTCTTCTGGGTTGGTGAAGCTCGAGCTCATGGAAACTCTCCTTGGCGGCGGGCGCCGCACGTTGCTGGCTCGAATTATCTCCGACTCGAGTTCTGATGTCCACCTTTGCCATTGGCGGACCCGCCGCGCGGCCAGCGCGCCTCCACCGTCGTGGTCAGCCCGCCCCGCGGCGTGAATTCGCCGGTCACGCGGCACCACGCCGGCCGCACGACCGCCACAATGTCGCGCAGCATCCGGTTCACCGCATTCTCATAAAAAATTCCGAGATTGCGGTAGGCCAGCAGGTACATCTTCAGGGCCTTCAGCTCCAGACACGCCTTTTTCGGCTGGTAGCGAATGGTGATCGCCCCGTAATCCGGCAGGCCGGTCTTCGGGCACACCGACGTGTATTCCGGAAAGCGGATAGTGATCTCGTAGCCGGGGAAATGATTGGGCCAGGTCTCCAGCACCGGCAAACGCGCGTCAATCCCGGCGCGCGCGTGAGCGGCGGTGTAATCAGCCATGCGGTCTCCCTTGAAGGTTCATTCTACACCGGAGCAAAATTTTTCGGGCCTCGTCCGCGAAAGTCGCCCGCCCGAAACCTTCTTGCTTTGCAAATCTCGCGATGACAGAATGGCGGGCCTCTGCCCCTTGGTATGAGGCCGGTTGGCAGACGTCAACAGGAGATAAACATCATGAAACGAAGTACGGTGCTCACCGCACTGGTCAGTGCGGTCGCGTTGTTCGCAGCAGCTTCCCGCGTCACCTTTCCCAAAGCAGTTTCCACGATTCCTCCCCGAAGTTTTGAATTCACCTCGATTGTTCACGTCGTTGCCATGCCTCCCGGCTCACACGAGCTGCGGCTTTGGATTCCCCTGCCGTATCAGGGGACGGACGCTTATCAATCCATATCCGGCTTGCGCATTGAAAGCCCTGTCCCCTACCGAATTGGGCACGAGCCTGTTTATGGCAATCGTTACGCGTATATCGCGGTGAAGGCTTCACGAGTTCGCGGGCCGTTCGACATCCGGATTTCCTTCCACGCACGGCGATTCGAGCATCGCGTCTCGCTCCGCCAGCCCGGCGGTCTTCCTCCCATGTCCACAGAGGCGCGCCTCCAGACCGCTCGCTATCTCCGCCCCGACCGCCTGGTGCCCATCAACGGGCAGATTGGCGAGCTTTCCGCAGAGCAAACGCAGGGCGTCACCCAACCCATCGCCAAGGCCCGCCGCATCTATGATTTTGTGATTGCCAGCATGCACTACGACCATAACGGCACCGGCTGGGGCCACGGCGACGCCATCTGGGCCTGCACCGCCAAGCATGGCAACTGCACCGATTTCCATTCTCTCTTCATCGGCATGGCCCGCGCCGCCGGCATTCCTGCGCGCTTCGAGATTGGCCTGCAACTTCCCGCCGATTCGCACGCCGGCCCCATCACCAGCTACCATTGCTGGGCGGAGTTCTACGCCTCGGGCACCGGCTGGGTTCCCATTGACGCGTCCGAAGCCTGGAAGCATAAGCAGAAGATCAACTATTTCTTCGGAGCCATCGGCGTCAACCGGCTGATGTTCAGCCTCGGCCGCGACATCACGCTGGTCCCGGCGCAAAAAGGCCCTCCCCTCAACTATTTCGTCTATCCCTACGCGGAGCTGGATGGTGCGCCCTTCAGCGGCGTCACCTACGACGATTCTTTCCGCGACGATGCCGCTCCCGCGCATGCCGCCCCAACCGCCCAGGGAAACTGAAATCCTTTTCCGGGGCGAAGAGAGCCGCGGCTCCCCGCGGAATTCCACAGGCCGCCACGCTTTGCACAGGCAGGGTCGGCTTGCGCAGTTTCACGGGTACGCTTATTCTTGCTTTCATGTCGCAACCGGATTGTCCCATTTGCCAGGGGAGCGGCTGGAGAATCGTCGAGCGCTCCGCCGCAGGCGCGCAGCCGCTGGCCGCCGCGGAGTCCGCCCGCCCCGGGACCGCCACCGGCGAGCCGCGCATGGTGTGGGCTGTTCCCTGCGAGTGCACCTCCGGCGACCGCGAAGGCCGCGTCTTGGCGCGCGCACGTGTCCCCGAGCGCTACCGCCACTGTGACTTCGCCAATTTCGAGGCCGACAACGAGATCGAAAGCGCCTCGCGCGAAGAGCAGACCACCTGGAACCGCAGCCTGGCTCAGGCCAAGCTCATCGCCGAGCGCTTCACCGCCGAGTATCCCGCCGGCACGGAGCACGGCCTTTTGCTCATGGGCCCATGTGGCGTGGGAAAAACTCACTTGGCCGTTGCCGCGCTTAAGGAACTGGTCCTCCGCGGCCATAGCGGCCTTTTCTACGACTATCGCGACCTGCTCAAGCAGATTCAGGACAGTTACAACTCGGAAAGCCAGAGCACCGAGATGAGCGTCCTCGAACCGGTTCTCCGGACCGAAATTCTGGTGCTGGACGACGCCGGCTCGAGCAAGCCTTCTGTTTGGGCGCTCGAAACCGTCGGCCATATCCTCAACACCCGCTACAACGAAAAACGGGTGACCATCCTGACCACCAATTTCCTCGATACCAACGCCATCTCCCCCTCCGCCAATCCTCGCGCCACGGCCCTTGACGACACGCTCACCGAACGCATCGGCAAGCGCATCCGTTCCCGGCTCTACGAAATGTGCCGCACGGTGGTAATTTCCGCTCCCGATTACCGCAAGGAAATCCGCAACATCAGCCGTTTCCGCGCCTAGGTTCCACCCTTATTCGCCGCGAAATGCAATAAGTTGTCGCTTAGAACCGCATAAAGTCGCTGCCGGCACGCAGTTTGCATCGCCCCGGGCAGCCGTGTACAATCTCGCTTGAGTTCTCCGACCTCCGCCGCCTACCGGAGAGAAATCCCATGGCGCGGGGGCGATGCCCCAAGCAGCACGGGGCTGAGGGTACGGGCGAAAACGCCCGCACCTCCCGTTTGGAAAGGGGAATGCCGGGCGACCTGCAAGCCGCTTGGCCTGCGCCCAAGTCCAAATGTGGATTTGGGCGTTTTCGTTTTTGCGGCGCAAAGAAGAAAAGAAGAGATGATGCTTACGGACAAATTCGGCCGCCAGATCACGGACCTCCGCGTGTCGGTCACCGACCGCTGCAATTTTCGCTGCGTCTACTGCCGCTCGGCCAATCCCGAAAATCATGTCCCGGCGGGCGACCTGCTTTCCTGGGAGGAATACGAGCGCCTCGTCCGCATCCTGCTTCCGATGGGTATCCGCAAGGTACGCGTGACGGGCGGCGAGCCGCTG
>JAJXZD010000231.1 GCA_021780215.1 Acidobacteriota bacterium | reverse complement strand
GGGAGGGTTGCCGGCATATCCCAGGTGATTTTCAATTGTTGCGCGGCGCGGACGGCATCCCACTCGCGCTCAGCCACCACGCCAACGAAATCCCCCTTGCGCAGCACGCGCGCCCCGGGAATGTCGGCGATCGAGGATTCATCCAGGGTCGCCACCTTTGCTCCCGCGCCGTACGCTCCCTGGCCTCGCGGCCGCACGATGCGTCCGTGAACCATGCCCGGCAGCCGGACGTGCTGAAGATACACATATGCTCCACTGACTTTTCCCGGAATGTCGTTGCGCGTCACGCGGCCGCCGACCAGCTTGTAGTCCGCCACGGGCTTCAGCGGCGCCTTTCCAGAAATGGCCAGGTTGAACCGCCGGTTGCCGATCAGCTCGCCGTAGGTGACCTTCTTTCCCGCCGCCCCCTCGACAGACACCACGCCCCTCGCCACGGACAGCTTCTCGGCAGGAACGCCAAGTTTCTTGGACGCCAGCCCGAGCAAAGCGTAGCGCGCCTCAGCCGCGGCCATGCGAATCGCCGGACTGCCCCGTGCAATCGAGGAACTCGAATACGTCCCGCCTTGGTTGGGCGTGAGATCGGTGTCGAGTCGCACCGTGCTCACCTGGCTCATGTCCAGATCGAGCTCCTCGGCGGCCACCTGGAGCAGGGAGGTGGTCGAGCCTTGCCCCAGCTCGACGTAGCCGATGTAAACCGTGGCCGTATTGTCCTCGTGGACCGCCAGCCAGGTGTCAAGTTGCCTCGGGTCGGGCGGCCCGGGGACCAGCCCGCGCGGTGCGGCCTCGGAAACCTGCTGCGCGGCGAAGGCTCCGCTCAAACCTGCTCCGGTCAGGCTGAATCCCACCAGGATTGCGCCGCCGGCTTTCAGAAAATCGCGCCGCCCGCGGATTGCTGGACGAATGCTCCTCGGCCTGCTCATCGCCTGTCCTCCGCTACCGGAAGGTTCCACCCGATCGTCGCTCCTTCTTTCTTCCGCTCGGCGCTGGACTGCTGCATGAGCTGCGCCGCCCGGCGAATCGCCCGGATCACTCGCGGATAACTTCCGCAACGGCACAAATGGCCGTTCATCGCCGAGCGAATCTGCGCTTCGCTCGGGTCGGCGTGCTTGGAAAGCAGCTCTGCCGCCTGAATAATCATGCCGTTGAAGCAGTAGCCGCACTGCACCGCCTGCTCATCGATCATCGCCTGCTGGACGGGATGAAGTGCGGGGACCTGGGCCAGCTTGCGCTCGCGGGCGTACCAGGCGGGCAAGCCTTCAAGCGTGGTCACAGACTTGCCCGCCACGGCTGAAACGGGCGTGACGCACGACCGGGTTTCCCTTCCGTCCACCAGCACCGAGCATGAACCGCATTGCGCCAGCCCGCACCCGAAGCGCGGCCCTTGCAGCTGTAACTCGTCGGACAGCACATAGAGCAAAGGGGTTCCCGGCGCGGAAGCGACCGTTCGCAACTTCCCATTCACCCGAATTCTCAGTTTTCCGGCCATCTGGATTCCTTCCTCCGAGAAAAATCACGTACGAAGTTTCATTTCGGCGGATCCCACTCCATCGGCAAGCCTACGTAATTCTCCGCTAGGGTCTGCGATGCGGCCCGCGAGCTGGCGACGTAGTCCAGCTCGGCGAGCTGCCGACGGCGGTCGAAGGCGTTGTCCGTCTCAAACAGGTGCAGCATCGACGTCATCCACCAGGAGAAACGCTGCACCTTCCAGACGCGCCGCAGGCAGATGCGGGAATAGCTCTGCAGCAGGCCTTCTTTTCCGGTGGCGTAGTATTCGGCGATGGCCCGCGCCAGCACGCGCACATCCGCCACCGCCAGGTTCAGCCCCTTCGCTCCCGTCGGAGGAACAATATGCGCGGCATCGCCCGCCAGGAAGAGCCGTCCGCACTGCATCGGCTCGGTCACGAAGCTGCGCATTCCCGTGACCCCCTTTTGCACCACCGGACCCTCGGCAAGCGTCCACTTTCCATCCGAGGTGGCCAGCCGGGCGTGCAGCTCGGCCCAGATCCTTTCATCCGGCCATTTTTCGATGTCTTCGTCGGGTGCGCACTGGATATAGAGCCGGCCGAGGTGCGGCGAACGCATGCTCAGCAGGGCGAAGCCGCGCTCGTGATAGGCATACACTAGCTCCGGGGACGAGGGAGGAGCCTCGGCGAGAATCCCCAGCCAGCCGAAGGGATAGATGCGGTCAAAAATGGCGAGGCGGTCTCGTGGAATCGATGGCCGGCAGATTCCATGAAAGCCGTCGCATCCGGCGATAAGGTCGCAGACGATCTCGCGCGACTCGCCATGTTCGCGGAAACGAATCTTCGGTTTGAGGCTCGAGCCGGGCCCGGCTTCGGCGAAGTCGTGGATGCTGGTCTCTTGGGCCTCGAAAAAGATCTGGCCCCCGGCGTTCAGCCGGGCGTCGAAAAGGTCGGCCACCACCTTGTTCTGCGGATAGATGACTACCGTATGCCCGCCCGCCAGCTCGTCGAAATCAATCCGGTGGCTCCGACCGCCGAAGCGCAGAAAGATGCCGTGATGCACCAGACCCTCCCGCTGCAGCCTCGCCCCTACGCCTGTCTCCACGAGCAGATCAGCGGTCATCTGTTCGAGCAGGCCGGCACGCACCCGCTCTTCCACGTATTGCCGGCTGCGCGATTCCACCACTACCGATTCGATCCCGTGCAAGTGCAGGAGGTGGGAGAGGAGCAGCCCCGCGGGCCCCGCTCCGACAATTCCCACTTGTGTGCGCATAGACTCCTCACGAAGCGGCGCGCGCCAGGGCGTTCGTCCCGGGAGGGCGTGGCGCGCCCGTCAGCGCTGACATTCTACATTCAACTTGCATTGGGCAAAGATCAATCTAGAATGCAGGGCGTTCTCCAGCGCCGGGTCGGCCGGCGCCGCCGCGCGGAAAGCATGGCGCGACCGATCCGAGAGGGGGTCTTCCCAGTGCCGAAACAACAGAAATTCTATGGCTGGACGCTGCTGGGCGTGCTGTTCTGCCTGGATTTCGTCAACATGGGTTTCCCGTATTACGGAGGCAGCGCGATCATCAATGGCTTCATGACCCATGACATCCCCATGAGCGCCAGCATGCGGGGCCTGGGATTTACGCTCATCAACCTCTCTCTGGGAGCAGCGGCCGTGGTTGTGGCCATGTCGATCCTGAAGTTCGGGCTTCGGGCGACATTCGTGTTCGGGTCCGCGATGATCGGCGTGGGGGCGTTGTACATGGGATTGTATGCGTCAAAGCCCTGGGAATACTTGCTGGTCTTCGGCGTGGTGATGGGAGCAGGCATCAGCTTTGCCACGCTGGTTCCCGCGTTTACAGTGGTCGCGCGCTGGTTCCGGCAATATCGCGGGCGCGCCATGGGAATCGCGGTCTCGGCTTCGGGATTTGCGGGACTTTCGGCTCCCATGCTGGGGAAAGTGATTCGCGCGCACGGAAATAACTGGCGGCTGGGTTGGTTCGTCGTGGCGGGCGCCGTGATGCTGGCGGGCATCCTGGCATTTCTTTTTGTGAAAGAGAGCCCGGAGGCGATGGGGCAATTCGTGGATGGCATACCACCGGAGCAGCAAAGCAAGACGACCCGCACCGACGCCCTGGCGACCAAGTATCCGTGGACGCCGGCACAGGCTTATCGGACGGGGGCGTACTGGATGATCGCCGTAGCCGGCATTGTCTCAGCGTTTCCGTTTTTTCTTTTCATTGCGCATTGGACGAGGCGCCTGACGGGAGTGGGATTCAGCCCGGCGACCGCAGAGTGGGCGCTGAGCGTGCTGACCATCGGGACGCTATTGGGACGCTGGCTGGGCGGGCTGCTGATGGATTTCATCAACGCGCGGGTGGCCTTCGTGCTGGGCTTGGCCGTTTACTTCGCCGGGTCCTACCTGGCGATCGTCGCGCGGCCCGGCGGCTTGTGGGTGGCGTACCTTGCCTCGTTGCTGAACGGAGCCGCCTACGGATGGGCCTACGTGTGTGTGGGCACGATGACCGCTCACTATTACGGCCCGGCGGCCTTTCCGAAACTCTACGGCATGATGACCCTGCTGGTCTCGGTATGCGCTTCGCCGGCTGGAGTAGCGGGCGGATGGATTTTTGACAGTTACAAGAGCTACACGCCAGCGTTCGAGTTGGATGCACTGCTCGCGGCGGTGGGCATCGTGGCGGTTCTGTTTGCGGCCATGCCGAAGCCGCACGTCGAGCAAAGCGCCGAAACGGGGCAGGCCGCTGCGCGCTGAGGAAGAGCCATCAGAGCTGGATCTTCGAGAACAGGTAGCTGCCGATCGAGAGCAGGATCGAGCTGAGCACCACGAGCACGGCCAAATCGGTAATCACGCTGAAGGCAAAAGAATGGCTGAGCGCGCCCCGCAGGCCATCCACGCCGTAGGTGACCGGATTGAGGCGCAGGGCCGCCTCCAGAACCTTCGGCACGCCCTTCATGGGAAAGAGCGCGTCGGAAAAGAAGAAGAGCGGCATTACCAGGAAATTCATCACCAGCGGAAAGCCCTGCATATCCTGCAGCACCGAACCGATTGCGGTCCCGATGGAGGTGAACAGCAAGGAAATCAGAAACATGAAAACGATCGCCACCGGCAGCAGCAGCCAGCTCGCAAAGCGAAAACCGAACACTAGGCAGACCGCAAACACCGCCGCTCCCTGCAGCATGGCCACGATGGCTCCGCCCAGCACGCGCCCCAGCACAATTTGTAACCGCGACACCGGCGCGACCAGCGTCTCCTCCAGGAAGCCAAACTGCCGGTCCCAGATGATTTCGATCCCGGAAAACACCGCCGTGAACATGATGCCCATGGCTATGATGCCCGGGGTCACGAAATTGAAATAGTTTCCGGCACCCGCCCGGCGGAAGACGGAGCCGAGTCCGAACCCCAGCGCCAGCAAGAAGACAATCGGTTGGCCCAGCGATCCGACGATGCGCGCAGGCGAGCGCACGTAGCGCTTGAGCTGCCTCAGGCACAATATGTAGATGGCTCTCATCGCCGCCTCCCTCTCCACACTGCGGCCATCCGCCGCATGCGGTCGGCTGAGGTGGCCTCCTCGTCGCGAATGCCGTGCCCGGTCAGGGCAATGAAGGCATCCTCCAGCGTGGGTGTGTTCGTTTGCTGCTTGAGCACCGCCGGCGTGCCCTGCGCCACGATCTTGCCGTGATCAATCACCGCCACGTCGCCGGCCACCCGGTCGGCCTCCTCCATGTAGTGCGTGGTGAAAAAGACCGTAACGCCGTGCTCCTTGCTCAGGGTCTGGATGTAGCCCCAGATGTGGTTGCGCGTCTGCGGATCAAGGCCGATGGTCGGTTCGTCGAGAAACAGAATCCGGGGCTGGTGCAGCAGCGCCCGCGCCACCTCGAGCCGCCGCTTCATGCCTCCGGAATACTGCTTCACGAAGTCCTTCTGGCGCTCCGCTAATCCGACCAGCTCGAGCAGCGCCTGCGCCCGCCGGGCTCGCTCCCCGCGGGGAATGCCGTAGAGCGCGCCGTGCAGGTCCATGTTCTCGAAGGCGGTGAGTTCGTCGTCGAGGCTGGGGTCCTGGAACACGATGCCGAAAGAGCGCCGCACCTTTTTCTGCTCATGCACCGGATCGTGCCCGTTTACGCGGAGTGTTCCGCTGGTCGGCTCTAGCACGGTGGTGAGCATCTTGATCGTGGTGGTCTTTCCCGCGCCGTTGGGGCCGAGGAAGCCGAAGATGGCCCCCTCCTGCACGGTGAACGAGATGTGACTCACTGCACAGAAGTCGCCGTAGTTCTTTACCAGGTCCCGCACCACGATCATTTCACTCATCTGGACCCTTTCCCACTCCGCTCCGGCGCGCGCCCTGTGGATCGCCCAAAGGCAGCGAAACAGGATACGATGTATCGCGCAAGCCGGGCAAATGCATATAACGCAGGGCCGCGCGCGAATGTTTCACGGGCCGGAAGGCCATCCGCGCAGACGGTCCGGGAGAATGGCCAGCGTGACCACCGTACGAGAGGCAACCTACGGCGTTCTGCGAGACCTGGGGATGAATCGCATCTTCGGCAATCCCGGGTCCAGCGAACTACCCTTCCTGAAGGACGTCCCTGGCGATTTCCAGTATGTCCTCGGGCTGCATGAGCGCGCCGCGGCGGGCATGGCCCTGGGTTATGCACTGGCGAGGGGAGAAGCGGCGTTCGTGAACCTTCACTCCATCGCCAGTGCCGGAAACGGCTTGGCCGCGCTGGTTGACGCCAGTTGCGGCCACATCCCGCTGGTGGTCACCACCGGACAGCAGGATCGCCGGCAGATGCTGGCCGAGCCGTTCCTGATAAGCCGGGCGGTAGACGTCGTGAGGCCCTACGTGAAATGGGCCTACGAACCGGTGCGCGCCGAGGATGTGCCCGCGGCGATCGCCCGCGGCTACCATCTGGCCATGCAGCCACCGCGCGGGCCGGTCTTCCTCTCAATTCCCATGGATGACTGGAATAAGCCCTGCCAGCATGTAACGGCGCGTCAGGTAAGCCAGAAGCTCCTGCCCGATCCGGTGGCTCTCGACGAGGTCGT
>JAJXZD010000189.1 GCA_021780215.1 Acidobacteriota bacterium | reverse complement strand
ACCCGCGAAGAGGTGCCGCACGCATTGGCGGTGCTGGTTGACTCCTTTGAGGAGGGTTCCAACCTGATCAAGATCCGTGCCACTCTTTACGTCGAGCGCGAAGGGCAGAAGGGAATCCTGATCGGCAAGGGCGGCGAGACGATCAAGAAAATCGGAACGCAGGCGCGCAAGGAGCTCGAGTTCATTCTCGGATGCCATATCTTTCTGGAGCTCTTCGTGAAGGTGCAGCCGGCCTGGCGCCAGAACGCCGCGCTGGTCCGGCAGCTCGATTGGCAGCGCCAGCTTGAAAAGCTGGGTGAAATGCAGGAATAGTACCCGCCCCCCGGGCCTCGATCGGGCTTTCCCGGGAGGAGTTTCAGGAAGCTCTTGAGGGCGCGATTCCGAGGGAGCGCATCTTCCGGTAGAGATGGCTGCGCTCAAGGCCCAGCGCGGCGGCCGTGTTGGTCATATTCCAGCGGTTTTCCTCGAGCTTGCGCAGCACGAATTCCCTTTCGTACGCGGAGCGAGCCTCCTGCAGGCTTTCGTACGGCTTTTGCGGGCTTTTTGCCGTGCCCCGGAAGAGTTCGGGCGGGAGATGGTGCGGCTCAATCTGTTGCGCAGGCGACATGATCACGAGCCGCTCGACCAGGTTCTTTAACTCCCTCACATTGCCGGGCCAGGGATAGGCCAGCAGCACCTCCATGGACGCGGGGCTGAATTCCTTGGGCTTCCGGCCGTAGGCGTCGCAGAACTCCCGGAGGAAGTGAGCCGCCAGCGTGTGAATGTCCTCGGTGCGTTCACGCAGGGGCGGCACATGAAAGGGAATCACGTTGAGGCGATAGAAGAGGTCCTCGCGGAAGGCGTTGCGGGCAATCTCCTCCTCGAGTTTCTTGTTGGTGGCGGCAATCACGCGCACATCCACTTTTGTCGGCTGGCTGGAGCCGACCGGCTCGACGCGCTGTTCCTCGAGGACGCGGAGCAGTTTGGATTGTGTTTTCAGGCTCATGTCGCCGATTTCGTCGAGGAAGAGAGTTCCGCCGTCCGCTTTCTGGAACTTGCCGATTTTGTCCTCGCTGGCGCCCGTGAAACTCCCTTTGCGATGCCCGAACATCTCCGATTCGATCAGCTCTTCGGGAATCGCGGCGCAGTTGACCTCGATGAACGGCATGGAACTGCGCGGGCTGTCCGCGTGGAGCGCGCGGGCCACCAGTTCCTTGCCCGTGCCGCTCTCGCCGAAGATCAGCACTCGCCCGGAGGTCGGCGCGGTCAGGCGAATCTGCTGCCGCAGCGCCTTCATCGGCACGCTCTCGCCGAGGATCTGATGGCGCACGGCCAGTTCGGCGCGCAGCCGCTGGTTTTCCTCCTCGAGGCGCAGATATTCGAAGGCATTTCGCAGGACGAGGACGACTTTTTCCAGGGAAAGCGGTTTCTCGAGAAAATCGAATGCGCCGAGCTTGGTGGCTCGCACGGCGGTTTCGATGTTTCCGTGGCCCGAAATCATCACCACCATGGGGCCGCCCTCGCGGGCCTGCAACTGGGCGAGCGTATCGAGCCCGTCCATTCCCGGGAGCCATACGTCCAACAGGATCAGGTCAAAGTCGCGCTGGGCCGCCCGTTCGAGGCACTCCTCGCCGGAAGCCGCGGTTTCCGCGACGTACCCCTCGTCCCTCAGCAGTGCGCTCAGTGACTCGCGAATGCCGCTTTCATCGTCTACGATCAATATGCGCGCGGGCATTCGGGTCTCCTGTTCAGGTCTGCGCGGGAACGGGCGCTTCGGCCGCCGGGAAGCGGATCACGAAACGCGACCCGGACGGCAGGTTGTCTTCGGCGCGGATGGAGCCGTTATGCTCGGCGATGATGCGGCTGGCGATGGCCAGCCCCAGGCCGGTCCCGCGCTGCTTGGTGGAAAAATGCGGGAGAAAGAGCTTTTCCTTGTCCGCGGGCGAGATGCCGTGCCCGCTGTCGGAGATGTCTATGATGACGGCGTCGCCATCCCCCTCGGTCCGCGTGGCGACGCGCAGGCGGCGCAGCGCGGCCCCTTCCATTGCTTCGGCGGCGTTGTCAATCAGATTCACCAGGACGTGGCGCATCAGCTCCGCGTCCAGCTTGACGGGCGGCAACGACGCGGCCAGCTCCGTTTGCACGGTGACTCCATCGAGGCGGCCCCGAAAAAGCCCGAGGGCGCTTTCCACAACTGCATTGACATCCGCCAAGGCCAGGCGGGCGGCGGGGAAGCGCGCGAATTGGGAGAACTCGTCCACGAGCGATTCCAGGGTGCGCACCTCGCGCTCGATCAGGGCAGAGCATTCCGCGGCCAGTTTCTCGAAGTCGGTTCGCCGGGCCTCGAATGTGCCGGAGCGCTCCAGGTAGCGTCGCATCCGCTGTGCCGAAAGCTGGATGGGCGTGAGCGGATTCTTGATTTCATGCGCCACGCGCTGCGCCACCTCCTGCCACGCTGCGGCCTTTTGCGCACGGAGCAGATCGGTCAGGTCGTCAATCACGACCACGAAACCCGGATTGGCGCGCCGTGGCCCCAGCGAGCTCACCGTCACGGCCGCGCAAAGCAGGCGTCCGCCGACAGGGATTTCAATTTCCCGCGAAGCCGCTCCCATCCGCAGCGAACGCCGCATCAGATGCAGCATCGCGCGCGAGCCTTCCTCGCCAAGCAGGTCCTGGAGAGTCCGCGCCTCGCGTGCCCGGTCGCCCAGGATGTTGACCGCCGCCGCATTGGCCTGCGTCACGCGCCCCGACTCATCCAGGGAGAGAACGCCCGTTGGAATGTGCTCGAGGATCGCCTCCATTACCTTGCGCCGCCGCTCTCTTTCTTCCACAGCCTGCTCGAGACTGCGGGTGAACTCATTGATCTGTCGCCGCCCTTCGCCCAGTTGCTCGCTCATGCGGTTGAAGGAACGGATAAGCATTTCCAGTTCGTCCTGCGCGCGCAAGGCAATGCGGTGGTCGAAATTCCCCCGGGAGATTTCCCGAGTGGCTTCGGCCAGGGCCTGGATTGGCACGGTCACCTGTTTCGAGAGGAATAGCGCCACCCAGATGGTGGTGAAGACGAGCAGGAGGGTGAGCAGGGCCAGCGCGACCAGAACGTACCGCTTGTAGGCGCGCAGGCGCTGCTTCTGCTGCATGTAGGTGTTCGTTTGCGACTCAATCTCGAGGTTGCGCGCGAGAAAATCGTCGGGAATCCTTTGCGCGACTACCAGCGCGCCACCCAGGCAGGGCGCTTCGCCTCCCGCGTAGGTGCCGTTCGCCGCGGTCCATATTGCCGTGCGCAACGGAAGAGAGGGTGGCGACGTGTACCGATGCGGCGTGCCCAGCGCCGGGCCTGCCGGCTCCAAATTCACGACAGCCCCATCCGGCCTCGACAGCCAGATGGCATCGGCGCCCGGAGCAGCCACATGTTGCGCTTCAGCCCACGACATGTGCTTCTGGACAGCGAGTTGGCATACGGCCTCGGCCTGGCGGGATCCCTGCGCCTGGCTGCTTGCGGTAAATTCATTGAGCAGGGTTCGGCTCTGCTCATTGGCGATTTCGAGAGGCCGCGGGAACCAGGTATTCAGCGTCCGGTTCACGATGGCGTAGCTGAAAAAGAAGAGGAAGACCAGGGGCAGAAACGAAACTCCCACGGCCCCCGCCACCATCTTGAACTTGAATCGCGAGCCGATCTGCCCTCTGCGCCGTTCGGCCCACAGCCGCAGCAGCGTCCGGAAGAGGATCAGCGCGAAAACCAGCAGCGCTGCCCCCATGAAGACATTCAGCGCGAAATAGACGGCAAAGGCGTTCCCCTGCTCGGGCCGCAAGGGCGGATTGAAGGAACCCAGGGTGATTACGATCGCGGCCAGCAGCACCACGACCACGCCTCCGGCAGCGGGCCATATCTGGCGTTTCCAGGGACGGCGCGCCACGACTAGCTTCCCTCCTCGAGATGTCGCCCCAGGGGGCAGCGTCCACAATCGGGACGGGCTGGCCGGCAGAAGTTCTTCCCGGCGTTCACAATCAAGGCATGGAATTCGTTGAACCGCGCGATATCGCCGGGAAAGCGGTCTTCAAAGAGCGCGCGAATCTCCTCGTAGTCCGACTCCTCGCTCGCCCATCCATGCCGCATCAGCATCCGCCGGGTGTATGCATCCACGACGAACACGGGATGCCGCCCCGCATATAGCAGGATCGAGTCGGCTGTCTCCGGGCCAATCCCGAACACGTCCAGCAATTCCTGCCGCAGCGTTGCGGTTGGTGTTTCGAACATACGCTCGAGCGAGCCGCCATATCCGCGCCGCAAATATGCGCAGAATGCCTTGAGCTTGCGCCCCTTCTGCCGAAAATAGCCCGACGAGCGGATCAACCGCTCAAGCCTCGATCGCGGTGCCTGTTCGATGGCGGCAGGAGAAAGCAGCCCCGCGCCGCGGAGGTTGGCAATGGCGCGCTCCACGTTGGTCCAGGAAGTGTTCTGCGTCAGGATGGCACCGACAATCACTTCGAAGGGAGTCTCCCCGGGCCACCAATGCTGGGCACCAAAAGCCGCGAGCAGGGAACTGTAGTATTCGTCGAGCGGGGGACGCGAAAACCTCGGGGCGCTCTTGGGGAAATCCCGCTGCCTTTTCTCAGATGATTTCTTGTGTCCCTTGCGCGACATCGCCCCGTTCGAGTGAGCCAAAGAGGGCATCTTGCAGTCTGCTTTTGGCGCGAGGGGCATCAGCAGTCACGATAGCCACCGAACCGAGGCAAGTCAAGGAGCTCGTGTGGCTTTTTGGCCACACTATGACGCTGGCCCGGCACATCCCACTTCAGCCAGTTCTGCTGGGATAATTTCTGGTTTTTATGAATTATAGAGTATCTGGCAGGGTTAGCCGTTTCGCCGCTCAAACTCGCTCATGAAGCTGGCCAAGGAATTCACTGCCTCGATGGTGACCGCATTATAGAGAGACGCGCGCATTCCGCCGACGGATCGATGGCCCTTCAGCCCGGCGATTCCGGCGGCCTCTGCTTCCTTCACAAACCGCTTTTCAACCGCCTCGTCCCCGCCCGCCACGCGAAAGACGATGTTCATGTTCGACCGGGACCCGGCTTCAACCGGGCACTTGTAAAAGCCGCTCCCATCAATGGCCTGGTAAAGCCGCCGGGCCTTGGCCTCGTTGCGCCGGGCAATTTCCGCCACGCCGCCCTGCGCTTCGATCCATTCAAGCACCAGCCCCATCGCGTAGACGCCAAAAGTCGGCGGCGTATTGTAAAGCGAGCGCTCCTTGATGAAGGTGCGGTATTGGAGGATTTTGGGCACCTTCGCGTTGGCTCGCTCGGCCAGGTCGCGCCGGACGATCACCACGGTCACGCCCGAGGGGCCGAGATTCTTTTGCGCTCCGGCGAAAATGAGGCCGTATTGCCGCACCTCCCGCGACCGCGAGAGGATGTCGGAGGACATGTCGGCGACAAGCGGCACGCCGAGGGTGTCCGGAATGTCACTCCATTGCGTTCCTTCTATCGTGTTGTTCGTGCAGATGTGGACATAGGAGGTGTCCGGGGCCAGCGCGATCTCTTCCGTCCGCGGCAGGCGAGCGAACTTCTCCGCTTCCGTCGATGCGGCCAGCCGGCACTCGCCGGTCTTCTTAATCTCCTCGATGGCTTTGGAGGTCCACGCTCCGGTATGCAAGACATCCACCGGCTTGCCTGGAAGGCAAAGGTTCATCGGCGCCATGGCGAACTGGAGGCTGGCACCGCCCTGGAGGAACAGAACGGCGTAGTCGTCCGGGACTCCCATGGCCTTTCGCATGCCCTGCTCGGCTTTGTCATTGATGGCTTCGAATTCGGGCGAGCGATGGCTGATCTCCATGACGGACATGCCCGTGCCGCCGTAGTCGAGAAGTTCGTCGCGCATCCGTTCGAGAACTGGGAGCGGCAGGGCCGCCGGCCCTGCGTTAAAGTTCAATGCGCGTTTTGCGCCACGGGTAGTCACTGTCGAGGATTGCAATAGAAATGCCCCTGTTTGGAGTTGCGAGCTTTGCCACAAGGCGCCCGCGGCTTCCGCCGCCTCCTAGAATAGCAGAAGTTCGCGGTGCCTGCGGCGGCGCGGTTTGTGCCTGCCGCCGAGAGCTGCCTTGACACTCTTCGCGCGCAACCAGTAGACTGATTCGCGGATGTTCGCTCAAGGGAGCCGCGCTGGATGCTTCTGACTCGTGACTATGTCGGCTACATGGCCAAGGAAGTGGTCAAGCGCCTGGCGGCCGCGAAGATGATTGAAACCAAGGACCAGGAAGGCCTTACGCAGCAGGTGCGTCAGGTCATGGCCGATGAAATCACAGTCGAGGACCGCTTGAACGAAGAGGTTCGCGAAATCCTGAGCCGTTACTCCGACGAGATGCAGCGCGCCGGGGCGTCCTATCAGGAGATGTACAAGAAGGTGAAGAGCCAGCTCGCCCGGGAAAGGAAGCTCATCCTCCGCTAACATGCGTTTGACGCGCGAAAAGACGGTTCGCCTGTCTCACCGCATCATCGATTTTCTCGTTTCCAGTCCGGCCGTGGATTTTGTCGAGGACAGGGACACCATCCGCACTGAAATCGTCAATATTCTCACCGCGCTGCTGAAGACCGAGGAGCAAGTGGACGCGGACGTTCGCGCCAAAATCAGCTCGCAGAAGAAGGAAATCCTCGAGGGCAGTGAGGAGTGGGACATCCTCTATCGCAAGTATTACGCGGAAGCCCTCAAACGGTTAGGTGTCGCCGAAGTTCACGCCCATCGTTGATGCCGGGGCGGTGTCTCCAGCAGGAGGGCGCCTGCAGGAAACTCCGCAAAAACGGGCTCAGGGCTGCTGGTCGCTCGGGCGGCGCTGCAGCGTGGGACGGTTGTCTCCGCCGGAAGTCTGGTCCGATCCTCCCTGCGTGTTGCCACCCTTGTTCTGATCGGTGCGCTTGCGCAGAGTCGGCCCATTCTTTTCGTTCTTCACCTTGATGTTGGCCTCGATCATCTGCAGGCGGTGCTTCACGGAGTCGAATTCCGAGGTGGTGACGATGTACTCGCTGCGAGCTGGGAGAATCGTCGCAATTTCCCTTTGCGCGGCCTCGACCCGGTCGGGTGTGGGGGGATGGGTGGCGAAGATTTTCGGGATGGTGCCCGGCTGTTTCTTTTCATCCGCCTCGACCTTCTCGAAGAAGGCCACGAAGGCATTGGGGTCGTAACCGGCCTTGTACATGTACTGCAGCCCCAGGTAGTCCGCCTCTGCCTCGTCCCGGCGCGAGAAGCGCAGGAAGGTGAGAGGAATCGCAAAGTTCATGCCCTGATAAATCGCGTATCCCGCCCACGTGTACGGGATGAAAATCATGGCGGGGATCGAGGCGATCTGCGCGATGTTCTGCTTTGTCATGTCCTTGGTCCCGTGGCGCGCGCAGACATGGGCGATCTCGTGGGCCATCACCCCGGCGAGTTCCGATTCTTCATCGGCATGCAGGATGAGGCCGCTGTTGACGTAGAAAAATCCTCCCGGGAGGGCAAAGGCATTGACCACGTCTGAGTCAATCACCTTGATCGTGAAGGGCACGCGCGCGTCCGAGTTGCGGACCAAGTTCTGCCCCACGCGATTCACATATTCATTGATCACCGGGTCGTTGATGAACTTCGCCTGTTGGTCCACTTGCTGGGATAGCTGCTTGCCGATGGCGATTTCTTTTTGCAGGGAGTAGAAATCCAGCCCCTTTCCGACATTGCGGTTCCCGATTGCGTTGACGTCCGACTCGCTCCCGGGTTTGACATTCGGGTTGGTCTGCTCCGGCAGAGGGGGTTCGCTCTGCGCCTGCCCCTGGTTCTTTTGGGTGGTCTGATCCTTCGAGGCCGCTTCCATCGGCGTACAAACCAGAGCCGCGGCCAGCAACGCTGCCATCCATTGGGTTGCGAAGGTATGTTTCATAAGCACCCCTCAGGGGATTCCTGGGCCATTATACACGCCATCTTGCAAGTTCCCGGGTCCGTATTTGCTTGGATGGCGCCACCGGCCGAATGGTCGCTTCGAGAGCCGGCTGCTTGACGAGGGCCTTCGCCCGGGCGTCCGGATCAGCCTTCACGCAGTTGCTGTTTGAGGCGCTCGATCTCCTGGCGAAGACCCACCATGCGGCTGGCGATGCTTGCCTCATAGAGAAAGAAGACCGCCCATACGGCGATCCAGGCCGCAAAGAGAAACGAGAAATTTTTCACATTCCCCCCTTTTCGGAAGCGGATGGTGAATCAAGGCGCCGCGTTTCCATGGTTTGGCGAAGCTCGTCCAGCTCATACCGCAATCGCTCGAGCCGGTAGCGGTCCGTCAGGACGAGAAGCATCACGCCGAACATGGCGATGACGCAGACCAGCAGGACCTTCGCCATGGTCGGATCGAGGCCCGAGCCCTGGCCGCCCAGAATCACGGGCTGCGGGTGCTGCGTCCGCCACAAGCGGTTCGACATGTACACAAGCGGAACGTCCAGGAACGCAAAGATGCCGAAGACCGCCGACAGCGAAGCACGCCGCTGCGGGTCCTCGATCAGACCGCGCAGCAGAAGATAGGAGACATAGAGCAGCCAGAGGATGAATGTTGTGGTCAGTCGCGCGTCCCACGTCCACCAGATGCCCCATACCGGGCGCGCCCAGAGCGGACCGGTAATCAGCCCAATGGAGCAGGCGGCTACTCCCACCTCTGCCGCGGCTACGCCGAGCGCGTCCCATTTCGGCCGGCGGGTGGCGAGATAGGCGATGTTGGCCACGAAGACGATGGCGAAAGCGGTGAAGGAATTGATCCATGCGGGAAGGTGGAAATAAAAGATGCGTTGGACCTCGTGCATGGTCCGCTCGTCTGGCGCCACGAAGAGCGCCGCGTACCCGGCATAGATCACCAGGGCCGCGGCAACCGCTGTCAGAGCCACGCGGAGCTTCATCGGGTCCGCCTCATCATTCCTCCATCAAGAAATCGCACAGGAGCCACGACGCGGTCAGGAACACAATATCAAATCCGGCGAGGAAAGCGACCCAGGTGCGGTCGAATTCGGGCTGTTTGGCAAAAAGCGCCGCCGTGGATTCGACGGCGGCAATCAGCAGAGGCGCGAGGATGGGCAGCAACAGCAAGGGGAGGAGCAGCTCCCGCATGCGCGCGTGCGCCGAGACGGCGGAAAACATCGTGCCCGTGGCCGCCAGTCCGAGCGTCCCGAGAAGCAGGACAACGAACAGCCGTCCGGCAATTTCTACCAGCGGGACATTGTAGAGCACCGCGAAGACCGGCATCAGCACCGCTTCCGCGAGCATGAGGAAGACGAAGTTCGCCATCATCTTGCCAAGGAGAATCGCAAACGCCGAGACAGGGGCCATGCGCAACGCGTCCAGGGTGCTGTTCGATTGCTCTCGCGTGAACGACGGATGCAGCATCAGCGAGCCGGCAAAAAGAAACGCAATCCACAGAAGGCCGGGTCCGAAGCGGCGCGAATCGGCGGGCGTGGGATCAAACGCAAAGCTGAACAGCACGACCACGACCAGAGCGAAGACGACGGTGGCGTTCAGCAGTTCGCGCGTGCGGAGTTCGAGGCGCAGTTCCTTGGCAAGCAGAATCGCGGCTGCGCGCACCGAGCTCATTCAGTCCTCGCCGCGCAGGGCCGCCAGCAGCGGATGGGGATCTCCGCCCGGCCCCGTGTCGCGCTCGACGCGCCCTCCGCTGAGCGCTATGGCGCGAGTGGCCAGGTCCAGCGCCTCGTTGCGCGCGTGGGTGCTCATCACCACTGTCGCACCGGCGGCGCGCAGCCGGTCGAGTGTCTCTCCAAACCATGCCAGGCCCTGGCGGTCGAGCCCGGCGGCCGGCTCGTCGAGCAGCAGCAGGCGCGGCCCGTGCAGCAAGGCACGGGCGATGGAGAGCCGCTGGCGCATGCCGCGGGAAAAAGTGCGGACAAGGCCGCCAGCTCGCGAAGCGAGCCCGCAGGCAGCCAGAGCCCTGGCGACGCGCCCCGTCCGGTCGTCCAAACCGTACAACTGCGCGAAAAACGCGAGATTTTCCTCCGCCGTGAGATCGTCATAGAGGAGCGTGTTGTGTGCAACCATGCCGATGATAGAGCGCGGATTGCCATTCGGTTCCTCAAGCGAACCCGATGAATCGAGGCTGACGGAAGCTCCTGGAAAGCTCACGCGGCCGCGCGAGGGAGACATTAGAAGCGCGGCAATCCGCAGCAGCGTGGTCTTTCCCGCGCCGTTGGGCCCGAGCAAGGCCACAAACTCGCCCGCGTGGATTTCGAGCGACACGCCGCGCAGGGCGTAGAGCGCGCCAAAGCGCTTCTCGACAGCGTCAAAGGAGATTCCCACGCCTGTGGCGCATGGAGTGGCCGGATGGGCCGATCGCTCCTCGAGGTGTGGGGGCGTCATGCGATTCGGAATCCTCAGCCCTTCACGAATCCGCGCAGGGTCTTGCGTACACGCTCGCTCTGCTCCGCGTACTCCTCTTCGGAGATGGTCCCGGCCTCGCGGCGCAACTCGAGTCGCAGCAGGGAGTCCTTCAGCTCGTCGAGGCTTTCGCGAACGATCTGATCTGCTCCAGCGGCCGGAGATGACTTCTCCGGCGCTGCGGCGTGCCGTGCCGAGGCTGGCTTTCTCTTGGAGACGGGCGATGAGGATGGCGCGGGAGGGGCCTCTGCTTCCGCGGCCTGTGGCTGGCGCCAGAGAAACAGCAGTCCAAGGCCAAACAGCGCCGCAAATCCAGCGACCACGATCCACTTCAGGCTATCGAGGCGAGCGGGCAGATTGGTGACGCTGGCGGTGGGAACTCCGGCTCCGGAATCGGCGCGGGAGTTGACCGAGGGATTTTGGGAATCGTCGCCTGCCGCCGCTCCAGCCTCCGGCGGCGGCGCGGTGCCAGAAACCGAGACAGAAATCGGGGAATTGGCGGCCACCGACTCGCGCATCAACACGTTAAAACCCTGCTCCTGGCCGGCCGGAGAAAAGTCTGCGCTATACACCTGCATAGACGGGGGAGCAAACAGCGCCACGCGACCGATGGTGTAGCGCGAGGTGAACTGGAGCCGGGCCTGGTTTCCGGGATAGGGCACCGTGTACGAAATTCCCACCCGGCTCGCTCCGGGACGAAAGGCGTAGGCGATCGCCTCTTCATTCCGCGGCTTCGCGATGGGGGTCTGCTTCACCGGCATTCCCGATGGCCCTCCGGCGGACACTTCGCCGAGCTGCGCGCCTTCGGGGAGAGCAAAAATGAACGAGCCTCCCGGGCGGTAGAAGGCCACCGGAGGCTGGCTGGAGTTTTCGATGTTGTACTCCTCGTCCACCACGAGGCCGGAGTCGCCGGGCTGGAAAATGATCGCGTGCGCTGTCACCGAAATTGTGCTGGCCTTGTCGGTCGGCTCATACACGTCAATGTTGACTGTGGAGGTTCCGGGCGTCGCCGGCTCGTGATAGAACACGCCGCGATAAACGGCCCGAAGCAGCATCGGGCCGGTTCCGAGCATTGGGTTGTCGAACTGATAGTGGCCCTGCGCATCGGTATTGGTATTGGCAACCGGCTGCATCCCGCCCTGCAACTGAATCAGAATCACTTGGACACCGGCGGCGGGCTTTCCCGTGGTTCCATTGCGAACCGTGCCGCTCACCGTTCCGGCAAGGGAAGCCGTGGCCAGCAAGCCGAAACACACGGCGGAAGCGCAGAACACGGCAAGACGGCGAAGAATCATGAACGGTGTCCTTTTTCGGAAGCGGCCTGGCGCGTGGCCGGGGTGGGAACGCCTCCGGTGAGCGAATCCATTTCCGCCAGCACCCGCGCTGCTTCGATTTCGAGCGATTGTTTCGTCTCCTCGTAGTCCTGCTGGGAGAACTTTCCGGCGCGGTATTCAAAGCGGAGGTCGCGCAGGTTTTCATAGATGGCGTCGCGGCGATCCATGAGCTGGTCGAGAAGCGTCCGGTGGGGCGCCGAATCCGAGGGGGTGAGGCGCACGCCAAAAATGAAAACCAGGACCGCGACAGTCAGCAGCAGGCACGCCAGCCCGATGACCAGATTATTCATCGGATTCCTTTTCCGCCTCGCGGCGCGCACGGTCGAGAAGCTCCGGTGAGACCGGCGGGCCGCCGGCGAGCTCCAATGCGGCGCGACGGCGCCAGCGCCGCACCACCTCCCAGATGAGAACGAGAGCCAGGAGCGGCGCGAGGACGGGAGTGATCCAGACCAGCCAGTTGAATCCCTTCGCAGGGGGCTCGACGAGGACGGTTGGGCCGTATTCCTGCACAAAATCCTGCAGGATCAGTCCGTCGGATTCGCCGCGGGCAATCCGCTGGTCAATCTCCTTCAGCATGGCCTTGGCGGTATCGCACGGGCCAGCGAAGGCGCCGCCGCTATGGGTGCAGGTGCTGGCGGTGTCGTTGCACCCTCCGCACATGCACTTAAGGTGCAACCCGAGCGCCTTTGCGCGGGGAGTCTGCTGCGCGGAGGCGATCCCTGGCGCAGCCGCGACGGCCAGCAAGGCGAGGAGGAGGCTTGCCAGGCAGCGCCGTAATCGCCGCCCGGGATTCCGTTGCAATTCCCCCTGTGCGCCGCTGCAAATGAAACAATCCATGGCTTCTATTTAACGCTGATTTCGAGGCCCAGCGCAAGCACGCTCGCGGGGCGCAATTCACGCGGTCCGTTGCCGCCGCGCGGGCTTTGCGAGCGGAACTATTCCTCGCCTTCGCTCTTTCGCAGTATGGAGCGGGAAGGGCCCCGCGCGGGAGCCGTTGCCGGAAGCGCTCCCGGGGCGGGAGCCAGCGCGCCATCCCAGGATTTTTCCGACACGGCGCGAAGAACCAACGCCGGGCGCCGGTCCGGAATCATGGCCAGGCCCGTGCCGAGGACCACGACGATTCCGCCGAACCATATCCACTTGACCAGGGGATTGAGGTAGGCATGCACCACAGGTTGGTTTGTGTCCGGGCTGCGGCCGGCGTACACGACATAGAGATCGCGCAGCGGCGAGCTTTCGACCGCCACGATTGTCTCGGTGACCTGGCTGGCATTGAAGAAGCGACGTTCAGGGTAAAGCATCATCTCGGACTTGCCCTTGCGGAAGACCTCGAGCGTGGCCCGTTCGGACTGGTAGTTGTCGTTCTGCACCTGATCGTAGTTCTGGCAGACGATGGTGAAAGGCCCGATCGAGAGGCTCTGGCCGGGAGACAGATTTTGCTGAATGTCCTTGTTGAACGCCTGGCCGGAAATGCCGATGAAAATCAGCACCATGCCGAAATGGACGATGTAGCCGCCGTACCGGCGCGTGTTGCGCATGGTGAGCGTGCCGACCGCGGTGAGCAGATTTACGCCCTCGCGCGCGGCGATCACCCGCGCCCCGCGGAAAAATTCCGCGGCGATGGTCAGCGCCACGAAAACGGACAGGATCAGGCACATCAGCGCGTAGAAGTTGCGATATCCGAAGGCGAAAGCGATGGCCCCGCTCACCAGCCCGCCGGCCAGCGGCCAGGCAAAATTCCGCTTGAGCGCGTCATACGACGTCTTGCGCCACGCCAGCAGCGGCCCTACGCCCGTCAGCAGCAGCAGAAAGAGGGCGATGGGGATGTTGACCTTGTTGAAGAACGGAGGCCCGACGCTGATCTTGCTTCCGGTGACCCATTCGGAGAGGACCGGGAAGAGCGTGCCCCAAAGAACGGCGAAGCAGGCCGCGAGCAGGATCAGATTGTTGAAGAGAAAGCTCGATTCGCGGGAGACGAGAGAGTCCAGCTGGTTGTCGCTGCGCAGGTAATCACGGTTTTTCCACCAGGCGGCCAGGCACACAACCAGAACGATCGCCAGAAACCCGACGAACCATGCGCCAATCGAGGACTCGGCAAAGGCATGGACGGAGCTGACGATTCCGGCGCGGGTGAGAAACGTCCCGAGAATGCACAACATGAAGGTGCTGAATACGAGCCAGACGTTCCACACCTTCATCATCCCACGCTTCTCCTGCATCATCACCGAGTGCAGAAAAGCCGTACCGGTGATCCATGGCAGCAGGGCCGCGTTCTCCACCGGGTCCCATTCCCAGTATCCGCCCCAGCCGAGCACGGCATACGCCCAGTGCGCTCCCAGCAGGACGCCGACCGTCTGAAAGCACCAGGCCACCATGGTCCAGCGGCGGGTGATGTGAATCCACTTCTCCCCCGGATAGCGTGCCAAGAGCGCCGCCATCGCGAACGCAAAGGGAACCGTGAAACCCGTGTAGCCCAGATAGAGCATCGGCGGGTGAATCACCATCTCGGGATATTGCAGCAGCGGGTTCAGCCCCGAGCCCTCGGAAAGCCGGGCCATGTGGAATATCCCGGCCATATCGGCGCTGGCAAAGACATGGAAAGGGTTCGAGACGAAATTATTCAGCGTGAGAAAGAAGATCTGTACGCCCGCCAGAGTCACGCCGACCCAGGGCATCAGCTCGGGATGCCTCTTGCGATTCAGGAAGAGCGCGAGAAATGCGTAGATGGAGAGCAGCCAACTCCACCACAGAAGGGAGCCTTCCTGTCCCGCCCAGAGGGCGGCGAATTTGTAGAAGCCGGGGAGCGCGGAGTTACTGTGGGCCGCCACATAGGCGAGGGAGAAATTGTCGGTGAAAAAGAAATACTCCAGCGCCGCAACCGCCAGCGTTACCAGGCCGAAGACGGCCATGCCGGCATGGCGCGCACTCTTCGTCAGCAGGGCGCGGCGCGTGAGAATTCCGGCGATTCCGGCGGCAAAGGCATACACCGCGACGAGAAATGCAAGCAGAAGCGCAAAGGAACCCAGGATGTCCACGAAGCCCTCCTGCCCGTGATGGAACTCTCAGCTCTTCCCGCTGCCCGCCGCCGGGTTTGCCGGGGCGGCTCCGGGCACGGGCGAGGCTTCGTACTTTGAGGCGCATTTGGCCTGCACCAACTCGGCGACAAACCGGCCCTGCGAATTCAGCCGTCCCTCGACCAGCGCCTGTGCGCCATCCTTGAAGGTGTCAGGAAGAGGGTCGGTGCCCACATAGCTGACCGGCAGATCCTGTCCGTTCTCCTCAAGGACGAAATCCACCCGCCCATCCACGTGGGAAATGGAACCTGCCTGGACATTGCCGGAAACGCGCATGCGCTGACGGCGGGCCGTCCCGTGGAGGGATGACAGCTCCGAAATCGTGTGGTAATAGGTCTTGCTCTGCGTGTAACCGACGTAGGCCAGCGATATAAGCGTGACCACAATGATGGCTGAACCGACCAGGAACTTCCCGCGGCCCTTCATCCCTTCACCCCCCGTCCGGTTTCTCCCGCGAATATGCCAGGGCTGATTTTAGCACACAGTCGGAACCGGCCTGAAACCTGTGCTTGCAGGGCGCGATGGGCTGGGGGCAGAGCACTCGGGCGATGCGCTGCCGGGAAGGATACATTTGCGGGCCGGCGCAGGCGGCCTCGCCGCGCGCCGCGACCGACACCCGGCTAGCCGGCTTGGGGGTGCTCTGAAAGGCTCAGATGAGGCTCGTCATTGTGAATTGGAGAGGGGTTAGGCGCCGGGCCGAGCTTGGCGCGCAGACAGCCGTACAGCTCCGGCGAGAGTTCAGTGATGGTCATGCCTTCCGAGACGATGAATTTGCAGCTCAGGATGGGGCGCGACTGGTCGTCGTCGGGAAGTTGGCAGTTCACCCGGCAATACTGACATTCCTGGTTCCAGCAGAAGCGGCCGTAGGGAATCGTCTCCGGGCTGATGTACTGAAAGGCGCGCAGCAGGGAATTCTTCTCCGGCACGAGAAATGTCTTCCCCAGTATGGTTATTTCCACGAGTTTTTCAAACGGCCGGAATAAGTCCGCCATAAGCGCAACCTCGCCTTCTGCCATGAGAGTAAATCCCCCGGCCCTGAAGCTAAATCACCGCGCGGAGAGGAGCAACCCCCCTGCGCTTTGAGCGTGCCCAATGCTCCACTGGCAGAGGTTTACAGTGCGACTGGCCGGGCACGCGGCGCCTGCAGGCTCCCCCGCGTGCGGAAAATCTCAAACGACGAGGGAAATTCGCCGCAGAAAGCCTCCCTTTTCAGGACTCCGTGGAAAACGATGAAAAATGCGGGAAAATGAAGCGATCCAGAATCCGATCGCCCTGCGGGCTTGGGGAGGAGTTATGCGAAAAACGAAAGTTGCCAGTGCCGGCGAGAACGTCATTGATCCGAAGTTTTTCAACCTCGTCTCCCAAGTTGCCCACTTCTCGACGATGTACGGGATTGTCCTCAGCGTTGGAAAATTCTGGCATTGGACCGGGATCATTGTTTCCGCGGGATTGTGCCTCGCCTACGCCGTGGTTCATGAGTTTTGGTACGATTCGCGCTACGAGAACCCTGTCACGCGCGGCTCCGACAGGGAAGACTTCCTGTTCCTTTTTGCCGGGATCGTTGCCGCCGTGATTGTATTTGCGATTCCGCTACAATGAATCCTGGCCTGGAAACCGAGACACGTTCGAGCCTTTGTCGCCAATCCGGTTGCGCTTTTTCGAGGTACCGCGTCTTCGGCGGATTGTTGTAGAGTGGCGCAATCCAGAACGGGAGGGCGAGATGAAGGTGAACCGAAGAAAGCTATTGCAGGCCTTGGGTCTTTCCCCTGCGCTGCTTGCGGGATCGTCTGCGGCTGCGGATGGCAAGACGAACGCGGCAGCGAATGGCGGGGAAACAAAGATCGTGGGACTCAATCCCAAGGGCATGCCGCCGGCGATCACGCTCTTGCCCATGGCGCCGCGCTCGCCGGGCTTCACCACTCTCGAGGGCAAGACCATTTATATGGTGGACATTGGTTTCAATAACGGCGATGTGTTTCTTCACGAGATGCAGCGCTGGTTTCAGGAACACATGCCCAGCGTCAAGACGATCTATCGGCGCAAGGCGGGCGATTATCCGCAGGATGATCCAAAGTTGTGGGCGGAAATAAAGGCCGCGAACGCGGGCGTCATCATGGGTGTGGGGCATTGAAGCTCGTGCGCCCCAGCGACCGTCGGTCACTGCATAACACTCGAGAAGATGGGAGTTCCGACCTGCCCCGTTGTGACGGTAGCCTTCGAACAGGAGTGCAAATTGAATGCCGCCAAGCGCGGCATGCCGATGCTGCGGCTGGTGTTCACGCCGCACCCGGTCTGGGGAAAGAGCCCGGAGCAACTCTGGGCGTACGTCAACGGCCCTGATCCAGCCACCAGCAGCCCCATGATGCAGGAGGTGATCAGCGCGCTGACGAAACCACTGAGTGCAGCCGACAAAAAGACGGGCAAGGAAACGCCCTCGGTGGGACCGGCGAAGTTCGCTCCGGACACACCGAAGAATCTCCAGGAATTTTACCGGAATAACGGCTATACGGATTACCTCCCGGTCATCATTCCGACGGAAGAAGCCGTGGACGAAATGCTGAAAGGCACCAGCCACCACCCGGATGAAGTGGTCGGCAAGCTGGCGGCCGGGGGTGGCACGAACGCGTTTGAATCCTGGACATTCACGGTGCGGCACGTGGCCATCAATGCGGTGATGGCGGGCGCGAGGCCCGAATACCTGCCGGTCATTTTGGCGATTGCCTCGTCGGGATATATTTCGCTGATCAGCTCGACGAATGACCTGGCGTACGGCGCGCTGATCAACGGACCCATTCGCAAGACGCTCAACATGAATTCGGGCATCGGTGCGCTGGGCCCCTTCGCGCAGGCAAACGCCACCATCGGCCGAGCATGGACCCTGCTTTCCAAGAACCTGGGGAATGCCGGCATCCCCGGACAGACGTACATGGGAGACATGGGCAACACGCTCAATTACCTCAACCTGATCATGGTGGAAAACGAGGAGGCCAGCCCGTGGGAGCCGTTCCACGTGCAGAAAGGCTTCAAGAATGACGAAAACGTGGTGAGCATGTTCGGCGGGCTGGGCATTTCTGCGGGGCAGGTTGGAAAAGGCAGCGGGGTCGGCGGCACGCCGCATTTCGACCAGCAATACGTTGACCTGTTTTACACCTTTACCGGGTTCTTTGGTGCGCTGCTGCTGTGCGAGCCGATCTGCGCCCAGAGTTTGAAGGAGCAGGGCTACGACACGAAAGAAAAGCTGATCGATTATTTCTACAAGAACACGACGCAAACGGCGAAGGAGTACCGGGAGCGCAACTGGTCGTACCTCTTTGAGTATGGACAGGCGCTGAAAGGCGTCGAGCCCTTCGCGACGTGGTACAAGCTCCCGGACGCCACGGTCATACCCAAATTTCCCCACCCGGAACGCATTAGCGTCGTCGTGATCGGAGGCTCGACGGATCCTGTGTCGCAAGTGGCAAACTTCAGCTACGGCAGGAGCATATCGATTGATAAATGGATGTAAGCGCTTATCGAGAAGATCGTCGTGTTCGAGGTCGCAGGCGCAAGGGCCTGCGTGTGCATTGCCAGCCTTCGCCTGAAAACAAGCGTCAGAAGCGCGTGACCCCGAGGAAGCCACCAACAGCCTAAGCGGCCAGCCGCAGCGAGAGTTTTTCGTGGGTTCGCGGCGCAAGGCTACTGCATCTTCGGCACATCTGGAGCGGGCGATGGGAATCGAACCCACGTCCGAAGCTTGGGAAGCTTCTATTCTGCCATTGAACTACGCCCGCTCCGCGTTGAACTAGGCGAAGAATATCATCAGCTCCGCGGCGCGTGCAACCTCGCCCGCCGCAGGGCACGTTCACTTCACGAAGAATGCGCCCGTGGAAGTTCGTGCGGGCTATTTGATTTCCGGGTAATCGAGGTAGTAGCGGTGCAGGTCCGCGACGGTCATGCCGCCTTTGCGGACGCGAAGGGCGGTCATCTTCTCCCCGCTGCCGGAGGCAATCAGCCATACGGTGTCGCCGGCGCGGAGGTCGGCGAGCTGAATTGCCTTGCCCGCATCATTGAGGTAGCGCGTCGAGGAGTTGACGTGGATCATCTGGGTGACTTCCGTCGGGTACTTGAGAAGAATTTCGGAGCGCGGGACATCCACCGAGGCGATGATGAAAAACTGCTCGCCCGCGGGAGTTTTGACGTTTTTTCCAGGGGCGCCCGCCGCCAGCGGCCGGCTGAGCGGAACGCGCGAGGCGGGGAGCGGCGGCTTCGCGCCCTGGGCCAGCGCGCCGGAGGCGAATAAGAGAACCGCCGCGGCGACGGCGGAAAGCGCGACGGTGGAATGAGAAGCTGAACGAAGAGCTTTATTCATAGCGGAGAGCCTCAATGGGATCGAGTCGCGCGGCTTTGCGCGCCGGATAATAGCCGAAGAAAATTCCCACAGCCGCGGAGAAGAACGCGGCCACGAACACCGACAGCGGTGAAACAAACGTATTCCAGTGCAGTGCGTGCGAGACGAGGGCCGAGCCTGCCACGCCCAGCGCGATGCCGATCGTCCCCCCGATCATGCTCAGCACCAGCGCCTCGCTCAGGAACTGCCGCTGCACATCCTCCTCGGTAGCGCCCACGGCCATGCGCACGCCAATCTCGCGCGTTCGTTCGGTGACGGAGACGAGCATGATGTTCATGATGCCGATGCCGCCGACCAGCAGCGAAACCGAAGCGATGCTGCCGAGCAGAAGCGTGAGAATGCCCGAGGTGGCGGCAGCGGCCTGGGCGATTTCATTGGGGCTGCGGATGATGAAGTCGTCGTCCTCGCCCGGGCGGAGGTGGTGCCGCTGGCGCAACAGCGCGGAGATGGCTGCCTCGACGGTGGGCATGGCCTGTTGCGAGATCGCCGAGAGGAAGATGGATTGCACCCAACTGATTCCCACGATCTTCTTCTGTGCCGTGGTGTAGGGTATGAGAATGATGTCGTCTTGATCCTGTCCGATCCCCGATTGTCCCTTGGTCTGGAGCTCTCCTAGAATCCGGAAGGGAAGATTCTTGATGCGGATGGTCTGGCCGACGGGGTCCTGATCGCCGAAAAGCTGCTGCGACACGGTGCTGCCGATCAGGCAGACGTCAGCGGCAACGTCCACGTCCCTTTGTGAGAAGGTGCTGCCGGCGGACAGCGGCCAGTTGCGAATTTCGAGGAAATCAGGCGAGACTCCCTGTCCTCGAGTGAACCAGTTCTGGTTGCCGGCGACGACCTGCATGGAAGTGAAGACCACGGGCGACACCGCCACGACATTGGGCACGTGTTGGAGGATGGCCTGCGCATCGTCGGCGGTCAGCGTCTTGGTGGCCTGGCTGCCCATCCGGACGCCGCCGGCGTTCACGCTGCCGGAGAAAATAAGAATCATGTTGGTGCCCAGGCTTTGAATCTGGTTTTGCACCTGCTGACCTGCGCCCTGGCCGATGGCGACCGTGCAGATGACGGCGCCGACGCCGATAATGATCCCCAGCATGGTGAGGATCGTGCGCATCTTGTTCCGCGCCAGGGCTCGCAGCGCCACTCGGATTATTTCTCTCGGATTCATCGCCTGATCTCGATTGCGCGGCCTCTCCTAGCGCGGTGGCCCGCCGCCGAACCCTGGCGGCCGGACGGTGCTCGAAGTTCCCGCCTTCACCTGCTCCGCGGTGATCAACTCATCGCCATTTTTCAAGTCTCCCTGGAGGATCTGCGTATAGCTGTAATCCGTGATCCCGACCTGAATGGCGAGCGGGATCGGCTGTTTTTCAGGGGAGAGCTTCCAGACGACCTGCCATCCGCCGAGGTGCGTCGTGGATGCTTCGTTCGAGATGTGATTGGCCTTATATAGGGCCAGCAGTTGCGGACGGGCCATGGCCGGCTTGAAAGTGAGCGCGGCATTGGGAATTTCCAGCACATTCACGGCGTGTCCCGTGGGAATCGTGACGTAGGCAGTCTCTCCGGGCAGCAGCTTCTCATCGGGATTGCTGAAGTCAATGATGGTGTTGTAAGTGACCACGTTCTGCACCGTGGTGGGATTCAACCGCACGGCGCTGATCCGGCCATGGAACAGATCCGTGGGAAAGGCATCCACTTGGAATGTGACCTGGGTTCCCACCCGGATGTTTCCGGTATCGGACTCGTCCGTGGCGGCATAGACCTGCATGCGCGTCAAATCCTGCGCGACCGTAAAGACCTGCGGCGCCTGCAGCGTGGCGGCCACGGACTGCCCGACGTCCACGTTGCGGGCCACGACCGTGCCGTCAATGGGGGAGATGATCGTGGTGTACTTCAGATTTGTCTCCATCACCTTGAGCGCGCCTTGCATCGAGGTGACTTGCGTGCGGGCCTGGTTCAGCTGCGCCTTGGCCTGCTCGAGACCGGCCCGCGCGGATTGAACATCGGCTTGCGCCTGGCCCAGCGTGGATTGCGTCAGGTCGTTCGAGTCGGCGGAAACCACGCCAGAGACATACAGGTCCTGCGAGCGCTTGGCGGTTGCCAATTGATACCTCACATTGGCATTCGATTTGGCGAGATTCGCCTCGGCGACCTGGACGTTCGCCGCCAGAGTGACCAGATTGGTCTTGGCGTTTTCGAGGTTGCCTTGCGCCTGGGTTACCTGCCACTCATAGATGGCCGGGTCAAGCTGGGCGAGCACCTGGCCATTTTTCACATGCGTGTTGAAATCGGCAAAGATGTACTGGACGGTGCCCGATACATACGAGCCGACGGGAATCGTGGTCAGCGGATTGATCGTGCCCGTGGCTTGCACGACGGAGGTGATATCTCCGCGCCGGACCCCTGCCATGGTGAACTTGGGCTCGTTCGCCCGGCTCCGGATGTAATACCAGCCAATCAGGATGACAGCGAGAAGTATAAGGCCCGCGTTATACGCATTCTTGTGTCTGCGGTAGGAATCTCGTAGAGGCATGGATCTCCAATTGTACGGCGAAAGTCCGGCAATTCAGGGCATTACTGCTGCCAGTCACCGTAGAACACTCCCTGTTGAAAGACGCAGGAGGCTCCCTTCCGGTTACGCGATTCCCCCGCGTTCGCCGGGCGCTTCTCGGAGTTTTTCGCCGGCGCTGTGGGAAGCCGCGGATGGTGCGCGGCGCGGGGTGATTCCCTGATATCGGGGTTTCCTGCGTCCGTGTTACATTGGGCGGCCCGGGAGAAAACAACCCGGGCAAGGCTTTCACCACTGCGAGACACGGGAGGGGAAGTGGCTTATAGAGACTTGCGGGACTTCTTGAACACGCTCGAAAAGGAAGGCGAGCTGCGGCGGATTTCGGAGGAAGTGGACCCCGTCCTGGAAATCACCGAGATTACCGACCGGTGCGTCAAGGGCGGGGGACCGGCGCTCTGGTTTGACCGTCCCAAAGGCTCGCGGATTCCCGCGATTACCAACCTGGTGGGCACCGAGCGCCGCATGAACCTCTCCTTCGAGGCGAACTCACTCGACGAGATCGCGGCGCGAGTGACTTCTTTCCTCGACATGCAATCGCCACAGAGCATCCTCGACAAGGTCAAGATGCTTCCCAAGCTGGCCGAGCTGGGGGCCATGTTTCCAAAGACCGTCCGGCGCGGAGAATGCCAGGAGGTGGTGCGCACCGAAGGATTTTCGCTATTCGATTTCCCAATCCTGCAGTGCTGGCCGCAGGATGGGGGGCGGTTCATCACCTGGCCCATGGTGATTACGAGCAATCCCGAGACGGGCAAGCGCAACGTGGGCTGTTACCGCATGCAGGTGTTCGACGAACGCACCACCGGGATGCATTGGCAAACCCAAAAACACGGCGCCGAGCACTATCGCAGCGCGCGCTCCCGGAACAAGCAAGGCAAGCTGGAGGTTGCCGTAGCCATCGGATCCGATCCGGCCACGTGCATGGCCGGCATTTTGCCGGTGCCGCCGGATATGGATGAGTTCCTGTTTTCCGGATTTTTGCGCCGCGGCCCGGTGGAGTTGGTGCCCTGCAAGACCGTGGAGCTGGAGGTCCCGGCGAACTCCGAAATTGTCCTCGAAGGCTACGTCAACCTGGATGAGCTGCGCACCGAAGGCCCGTTCGGCGACCACACGGGATTCTATTCGCTCGAAGGGCTTTACCCGGTGTTCCACGTCACCTGCGTGACGCACCGCAAGGACCCCCTTTATCTATCCACCATCGTCGGGCCGCCGCTGCAAGAGGACTATTTCATGGGCCACGCGATTGAGCGCATTTTCCTGCCGGTGATGAAAATGCAGCATCCGGAAATCGTGGACGTGGCCATGCCTGCCGAAGGCATTTTCCAGAATCTGATGATTGTCTCGATCCGCAAGAGCTATCCGGGGCATGCGCGAAAGACCATGAATGCCATCTGGTCGCTGGGCCAAGCCATGTTCACCAAGGTCGTTGTGGTGGTGGACCACGACGTCAACGTGCAGGACATGCGCGAAGTGGTCTGGAAGGCGTTGTGCGCGATTGACCCGGAGCGCGATATTCAGTTTGTCCTCGGGCCGTTGGACACCTTAGACCACGCCGCGCGCCGGCAGGACTTGGGATCCAAGATGGGCATCGACGCCACCCGCAAATGGCCGGAGGAAGGCTACACGGGACGCTGGCCGGATGAGATTCGCATGGATGCGGCCACGAAACAGCGAGTGGACGCAATGTGGTCCCGCCTGGGCCTCGATTCGTTCAAGCGGTAAAGTGCCAAGCGATTTTCCGATGTCGCGGAGACACGATCCGTCACATGATCGAGCCTGAGTTTTCGCTCTGCATCCGCCTTTCGCCTTCACCTTGGATTCTCCCTTTCCAGCCATTCCTGTCCTTCAGGACGGGTTTTACCAAAAGCACACGCGGGGAATAAGTGAGTTGACAGTCCCTGTCACGGATGTAATAAACGGTTCACGGGGAAGGGTACCGGGAGTGATAGTACTCATGGCGGACTGTAACGGATCGTGCCCTTCTGGGCTGGGGCGAGTCGAACGCAGAGTGCGGTGCGCTGGACTCCTTCAGGGGTGGGCGCGAGGGGACCGCAAGCTTCGGGGCGTTGTCCGTCGAAACTCGTAGGCAGGGAGCGAGGGAACGCACGATGTTCAATCTGAAAAAGACGAGATCTCTGATCGGTTTGGACATTGGATCGAGTTCCGTCAAGGCCGTCGAGCTGAAGAAGGCGAGAGACGGCTACGAATTGGTGAGCTACGGGTTGGAGCCGCTGGCGCAGGACACCGTGGTGGACGGAGCCATCATGGACGCGCCCTCTGTGGCCGAAAAGATCGTGGCCATCTTCGAGGGGCAAAAGATCAGGGCCAAGGACGTGGCCACCTCGGTTTCCGGACATTCGGTGATCGTCAAGCGGGTGAGCATGCCTCTGATGACCGAGGAAGAGCTCTACGACCGGGTGCAGGCGGAAGCGAGCCAGCACATCCCCTTTGACATCGCGGACGTCAATCTGAGCTACCAGCTCTTGGAAGCGACCGAGAACCAGATGGACGTCTTGCTGGTGGCGGTGAAGAAGGACAAGATCCTGAACCACACCAACGTTCTGGCGCAGGCGGGAAAAACGCCCGTGGTGGTGGATATTGACGCCTTCGCGCTTCAGAACTGCTACGAATTGAACTACGATCTGGACCCCTCGCAGGTGGTGGCGCTGCTCAATATCGGCGCCAGCGTGATGAACATCAACATTATCCGCGGCTGGACCCCCCTGTTTACCCGCGACGTTTCCGTGGGGGGCAACCAGTACACCGACGCGCTGCAGAAGGAACTCGACCTGAGTTTCGAGGATGCCGAGAAGTTGAAGATGGGCGGGACGCAAGCGGGCGTGACCGAGGAACAGCGCGCCGCGATCCTGCGCTCGGTTTCCGACATTCTGATTCTCGAGATTCAGAAAACCTTCGATTTCTTCCGCGCCACGGCCAGCGGCGAGAACATCCGCCAAATCGTGGTTGCGGGGGGAACGGCACGGGTTCCCGGCCTGCTCGACTTTCTGAAGGAAGAGTTTGCCATGTCCGTTGAGGAGCTCTATCCGTTTAGGAAGATTGCCATCAATCCCGGGCGTCATGATGAAAGCCGGCTTCGGGAACTGGCGCCGCGCCTGGCGATAGCCGTGGGCCTGGCGCTGAGGAGTTTTGACACGCCATGATTCGGATCAACTTACTTGGTCAGGTGCGTCCGAAAGCGGCGAAGAAGACGGTGCCGCTCGAGGCGACCGTGCAACTGCTGTTTCTTGCCGTCGCCGTGGCTCTGGCGGCCGTCATTCTGGGAGTCACCTATTTCCAGGAGAGATCCCAGCTCAATGAGACCAATAAGCGCATTGCGGCCTTGCGCGCCGAAAAGCAGAGCCTCCAGCAGATCAAACAGGATGTGGACCGCTTCCAGAACGAGAAGAGCGTGCTGCAGGAGCGCATTAACGTGATTGAAACGCTGCAGAAGAACCGCAGCGGCGCGCAGAACTTGCTGCAAATGGTGGCCAACACCGTGGTTCGCGTGGATGCGCTGTGGCTGACTTCCTTCAACCGCACGGGGAATACCCTGACGATCGAAGGCGAGGCGGGTTCGATTGACTCGGTGGCCAATTTCATCACCGAGATGAAGCGCTCCGGCTACTTTGACCAGGTGGAAATCCAAAGCGCAAAGGAGAACGACCTCGTGCCTTCGACGCGGACGTTCCAGTTCTCCATGACGGCCTCGGTTGCCGGATCCCAGGCAGCTCCAGCCGCAACGCAGCCGGCCGCGACGGCGCCGCCCCCGGTTCCCGCGGGTCGGGGGAGGAGCTAGCCATGGCAACTGCCTTCCGAGACTGGCCTTGGCCTTTTCAGGCGCTTTTCTACGCCGGGTTGACCGTTGTCCTGGTTTTGGTCGGATTTTTTCTTCCGGGATCCCCTCTGGCGGCGGTTCGCACGCAGCTCAATAGCGCGCAGGCGGAGATGAAACCCCTGGAGACAGACGTGGCGCAACTGCGGGTTTACAAGCAGCGCCGTGCGGAGCTGCAGGCCGACATGGATGCCCTGCAGAAGCAACTGGCGACCCTGCAAACCATCGTGCCGGAGGAGAAGCAGGCCGACCAGTTCATCTTGATGCTGCAACAGGCTGCCGCCGCATCGGGAGTTTCCATTCGCACGCTAACCGCGAAGCCGGTGGCGCAGAAGCCCTTTTATTACGAGATGCCCTTCGAAATTCAGGCCGACGGACCGTACTACTCGGTCATGGATTTCTTTGCGCGGCTGGGACGCCTTTCCCGAATCATCAATGTCGGGGACCTGAAGCTGCACGCTGTAGGCGACAACCGGGGAGGCGGCGCGGGACAGTTCCATATGGCCGCCGGAACCTCGGTGACCGGAACATTCACCATTACAACGTTCTTCACGAACTCGGCGGAGGCGCCGGCCAGCGCAGCTCCAGCGCCTGCCCGAGCGAGACGGTAGGGCAACATGATGCGATTGGCAAAAGCGTTCGCGGGTCTGGCGGTCACGGCGGCGATACTGGCCGCCGGGGGTAGTGTCGCATATGCGCAGGGCCAGACATCCAAGAAGCCCGCGCCAAAGGCCAAGGCGGTTACGAAGCCGAAAGCTGCTGTGGCCGGAACGAAGGCTGCCGCGAAGCCAAAGGCCGTCGCGGCTCCGGCTGCGCACGTGGTGGCTGCTGCTCCGGTTCCTGCGGCTGCGGCTCCTGCGGGCGAGAAACAGTTAGCGATGGAAGGGAAGCGTGATCCGTTCGTTCCGCTAATCAATACGTCGAAGGGCGGACCGAATTTGCATCTTCCCCCAGGCAAGGCCGGATTGGTGATTTCCACGGTGCAGGTGGATGGGGCGGTGCAATCGCAAGGGGGCATGATCGCGGTGCTTTCCAATCCGGAGCAGCGGGTTTACTTCGTGCGGGTAGGGGATCGCCTGTACGACGGGGATGTGGAGAAGATCAATCTGGACGGGGTCACCTTTCGGGAGAATTCCAAGGATGCCTTCGGGAAGCCGATCGAGCGGGAAGTGACGAAACGAATCTACCCGATTGCAGGAGAGCAGAAATGATGATGATGCGGAGGGAATGGTAA
>JAJXZD010000005.1 GCA_021780215.1 Acidobacteriota bacterium | reverse complement strand
CCCCGAGGGTGTCGAACGCACCGGCGGGAATGTCCCCCAACTCGATTGGCTCCTCATCGAGCTTCCACGGCACAAGATAGACGTCCCGGAAGCGCCAAAGCCAGGTATTCGTCCAGGCATTGAAACCGAGTGGGGCGAATTCCCCCGGAAGCTCACTATATCGCGGCGCAAGGAATTGCACCTCGTGAAGAGTCCGATAGTTCCGCGCGGCCCAGGGAATCAGCGGCAGCACCAGGCCGACTGCCAACAACGCTCCGGCGCGCAGCAACTTCGGCCAGGCAGCCGGACGCCACCAAGTGCCCACCAGCACCAACCCCGCCGCCAGCAGTAGCAGGGGCGTTTCCGGGCGCACCAACGCACCGAATCCGCAAACCACTCCGGCAAGGAGCCAGGGACTGAAAGGGCGCTCCGCAGCCATGGGCAAGACCTCTTGGGCGGAGAATCGGCCGAGGGGGGTCTCGAGCAGAACAAGAGTAGCCAGCGCCGTCAGGAAGACAGCCAGCGTCTCGGAAAGGACCACCGCGGAATAGTTGGCGGTAAACGGGCAGAGCGCCGCGAGCCACAGCCCGGCCAGGGCCACTCGCCGACGGGATGACGACGGCGCCAGCCGCGCGGCAATCGCGGCAACCAGCAAACACGTGGCCGTGTCCACCACCACCTGGCTCAGCATCACCGCGCGGTTCGATTGCCCGGCAAAGGCAAAGACGGCAGCCAGAAACGCCGGGTAGCCGGGCGTGCGCATATCCAGCGGCACAAGCCGTCCGTTAACTGGAAAGCCAAACACGCCGTTCTTCAGCCAGTTCCAGGCCAAGGCGATGTAAAATGGCGCATCGCCCGAATTCGTTGCGGGAAACTTTAGAACGAAGAAGGCCCGCAGCGCCAAGCCCGCGAGCACAGCCGAAACCATGCTTGCGCGCATCTTATACGTGGCGGTCATTGACAGCCCTTCCGGGGACAGTTAGCTTGAATTCTCCCTATGCCTGAGCGCAAGCCCATATTCTACGATCAGGAGCGGCGCCGCTGGCGGCGAACCCGCCTGGCGCTGGAAATCGCAGGTGGGTTTTTCACCCTGGTTCTGGTGGTGTTTCTCCTGAACGTAGTTCGGAATCCTGAGCTGCCGGATATTTTGCGTCCCGACATTCACGCGGGGCTGCATGCCATCCATTTGCGGCAGAAGCCCCGCGTGGTACGGCAACGGAAACACAAGTTGGCCCTGCTCGGCAGAATTCCCCAGAATTATGACCCGCTCCGGGCGGCGTTCTATGTTCCCTACGATCCGAACAGCCTGGCTTCGCTCCAACTGCACTACCACAATATCGACGTGCTGATCCCCGAAGAGCTGCACTCGGTTGCCGCGAACGGGACGCTCGACGTGGTGACGCCCGATGGCAAGCTTCATCCGGTTCCTACTGACGGACGCCTCTCCATCGTGCCTGATCCAAAGCTGGCGGCCTGGATGCAAACAAGCGGCGCCGAACTCCCCGTGATGGCGCTGATGAACAATTCCGACGGCACCATTTTCCAGACTGCGCAGCTTTCCGTGATGATGGCCTCTGCTCCGGCCCGGACCCGCGTGATTGACACCGCCATCCAGTATGCCCGGGTGCAAAAGAGAGTGGGCATCGTGCTGGACTTCGAGAGCATTCCGCAGCAGGACCAGGAGAACTTTACGCACTTCGTGGCGTCGATGGGAAGGGCGGCGCATGCGGCGGGGATGAAGCTGATGGTCACGCTGCCTGCGGCGGACTGGAGCTACGACTACAAGGCCATCTCCGAGCACTGCGACGCGGTCATTCTGATGAACTATGACCAGCACTGGCAGACTTCCGCTCCGGGGCCGATTGCCGGGCAGGACTGGTTTGTCACCAACATCCGCAACATCCTCAAGATCGTGCCCCGCGACAAGCTGGTGATGGGCATCGCCAATTATGGCTATGACTGGCCTGCCCACTCGAAGAAGACGCCGCATCCGGTCGCTCAATCCATCACGTTCCAACAGGGCATTATCACCGCGGAGGAGTCAGGCGCGGACATCGAGTTCGACAGTGATTCGATGAACCTCCACTGCTCCTATGAGGACGAAAATAACCAGGTCCACAACATCTGGATGCTCGACGGCCTCACCGCCTACAACGAACTCCGCGTCGCCGAGCGCGCCGGCATCCGCGGCACGGCCCTCTGGCGTCTCGGCGAGGAGGATCCTTCGCTCTGGGACATTTGGGACACCACCCAGCCGGACGACGCCGTGCGCGCCAAGCTCGAGGACGTCCCTCCCGGTTACGATCTGATTCTCGAGGGCGACGGCGACATATGGCGCATCACGGCCACTCCGCAGAGCGGCCGCCGGCAATTCGAGTACGATTCCTCGACCGATCTCTTCACGGATGAAACGTTCAAGACCTATCCTCTCTCCTGGCGCATTGAGCAGATGGGCGCCGCGCCGCACAAGCTGGCCATTTCCTTCGACGATGGCCCGGACCCCCGCTGGACGCCCCGCATCCTCGATGTGCTGAAGCAGAAGCATGCGACAGCCACTTTCTTCGTGATCGGCGACTCGGCCAGCCAGGAAGCCAGCCTCGTCAAGCGCGAATATGCCCTCGGCAACGAAATCGGGAATCACACCTTCACGCATCCTGAATTCGATGTCATTTCCAAGTCGCAGCTCCAGCTGGAACTGAACCTCACCGAACTATTGATCGAGAGCAGCCTGGGCGTGAAGACCACGCTCTTCCGGCCTCCCTACGGCATTGACCACCAGCCGGAAACGGCCAGCGAAATTCAGATGCTGCCGGTGCCGCAATCCATGGGCTACATCATCGTCGGAGCCCGAGTGGACCCACACGACTGGGGCGAGCTGAACGGCGGGCCGCCTCCGCTGGCGGACACCATCGTCGAGCGCGTGCTGGCCGATGCGGAAGCCAACAAGGGCAACATCATCCTGCTGCATGATGGCGGCGGCGACCGCAGCCATACGGTGGAGGCTCTCCCGCGGATCATTGACGCGTTGCGCGCCAAGGGATACGAGTTCGTTTCGGTTTCCGATCTGCTCGGCCAGACCCGCTCCCAAGTGATGCCGGCGCTGACCCACAAGGAATGGCTGATGGTGCGGGTGGATGCGTTCATCTTCGATGTCTACCGCTGGCTGCGCAGCAGTATCGCGTTCATTTTTATCGCTGGCATCCTGCTGGTCAGCGGCCGCGCGCTCATCATCGGATTGCTGGCGCTCGCCGAAAAGCTGCGCCCCGCGCCGGCCGACCATCCAGACTACCAGCCGGAGGTCAGCGTGCTCATCCCCGCCTACAACGAGGAGGCGGCGATTGTCCACACAGTCCGCGCCGCCTTGGCGTCGAATTACCCCCACCTGGAAATCGTGGTGGTGGACGATGGCTCCGTGGATCGCACCGGCGAACTGGTCCGCCGCGAGTTTGGCTCCGATCCGCGCGTCCGGCTGCTCACGCAGGCCAATCACGGCAAACCCTCGGCACTGAATCACGGCCTGGCCGAGCTAGCCGGAGAGATCGTGATCTCGATTGACGCCGACACGGTGGTGGATCGCGAAGCCATTCCGCGGCTTGTGCGGCACTTCGCCGACTCCAAGGTCGGAGCCGTTGCGGGAAACGTGAAGGTGATGAACCGCAACCGCTGGATCACCCGCTGGCAGGCGCTCGAATACATCACCAGCCAGAATCTCGAAAAACGCGCCTTTGACCTGCTCAACTGCATCCCCGTGGTGCCGGGCGCCGTGGGCGCGTGGCGCACGGCGGTCCTGCGCGCACATGGCGGATTCTCCGGTGAAACGGTGGCGGAGGATACGGACCTGACCCTCACCATCCGCCGCAATGGCTGGAAAATCCGCTACGATGAGGACGCCATCGGCCGCACCGAGGTCCCCGAAACCGTTGATGCGCTGATTTCGCAGCGATTCCGGTGGACCTTCGGCACCCTCCAAGCGGTCTGGAAACATCGCGACACCGCCGCCAACCCGCGCTACGGCACGCTGGGATGGATCGCCATTCCGAACATCTTCCTCTTCCAGATTGTTCTGCCGCTCGTTTCGCCGCTGATTGACCTGCTCTTTCTGCTGTCGCTGGCGCTCTGGGGACTGGCGCAACTGCAGATCGCGCACCTGCCGCAGCTCTGGACTGCGCAGGACGTCGAGCGCTCGCTGATCTTCTTCGCGCTGTTCATGCTGATTGACCTGTTCACCTGCGTCGTCGCCTTTGCGCTCGAGAGGCATGAGGATTGGACGCTGCTCGCGCCGCTCATTTTGCAGCGCTTCTATTACCGCCAGATGATGTACGTGGTGCTCTTCCGCGCGCTCAAGGAAGCGATCCGGGGGCGCCCGGTCGGGTGGCGCGGCGTCGAGCCTCAGGTCCCGGCCCCGCCGCCCGCTGTCGCGCAGGTCTGACGCAATCGGCTCGCCGGTAACTCCCGGCAGGCAAGGTTTCACAATCTTTTGCGATAGGGCGCCAGAATCTGTTAGGATTGGGCCGTAAAGGGCTGCACCCCGATGCTTGGGGGCGGCACCGGAGGACAACATGAGTGTTGTGCCGCGTGCGGGCAACGGAAAAATTACCGTGCCCGACATTCTCTCCCGCAAGTCCCGTATTTCTCTCAGCTCCGTTGAAACTACCCGAAAAATTGCCTGTCTGACAGCCTATGACTTTCCCACGGCCCGGCTGCTGGACGAAGCTGGCGCGGACATTTTGCTGGTGGGCGATTCGCTCGGAATGGTGGTGCTCGGCTACGACACCACTTTGCCGGTCACGCTCGAAGAGATGATTCATCATGTGCGAGCCGTGCGCCGCGGGACGCAGCGCGCGCTCCTCGTCGCGGACATGCCCTACGGCAGCTTTCATGTGTCGCTCGATGAATCGGTGCGCAACGCCCTGCGCTTGGTGAAGGAAGGCGGGGCCGAGGCCGTGAAGATCGAAGGCGGCGAGCGCCGCATCGAACTGATCGCGCGCCTCACCGAGGCCGAGATTCCTGTGATGGGCCACGTGGGCCTGACGCCCCAGTCCATCAATGCGCTGGGAGGCTTTCAGGTTCAGGGAAAGTCGGAAGACGCGGCGCGCCAAGTCGAGCGCGACGCCCGCGCGGTCGAGGCCGCAGGAGCCTTCGCCGCGGTCCTCGAATCCCTGCCTCGTGAACTCGCCGCGCGCGTCACGCGGCAGTTGCGCATCCCGACAATCGGAATTGGCGCCGGTCCCGGCTGCGACGGCCAGGTGCTGGTTTTCCACGACATCGTGGGCCTCAACACCGGGCATACGCCCAAATTCGTCCGGCGATACGCCAATCTCTCCGCGGAGATTTCCCGCGCCGCTTCCGAATATATCGGTGATGTGCGCAGCGGGCGGTTCCCATCCGACGCCGAGTCGTACCATTCCACCGCCGAGCTGCGCGAGGCCCTGCCGGCCCGCGGCGGCGGGATGGATTGAAGGAAACTCCTCCGCCGGGTACACTCGTTCTCCGAAAGGAGCCTGCGAAGATGAACACGGGAGATTTTCGTCTTCTCTATGAATTCAATGCCTGGGCCAACCAGCGCACGCTCGATTCATGCGCCGCGCTCACTCCGGAGCAATTCACCCGCGATCTCGGGTCCAGCTTCCGTTCGGTCCGCGATACGCTCGCGCACATCTATGGCGCCGAGTGGATCTGGCACGAGCGGTGGCACGGGCGAACGCCGGCGGGAGGGCTTCCCTCGGCGGCCGATTTCCCGGACCTCGATTCGCTGCGCGCGCGCCTGGCAGAGATTGACCGCACGCTCCAGGACTACGTCACTTTGCTCACCGATGGCGACGTGCAGCGCGTGATCGAATTCAAGACGATGGCGGGAACGCAGATTTCGCAACCGCTGTGGCAGTGCCTGCAGCACCTCGCCAACCATGGCAGTTATCACCGCGGCCAAGTGGCCACGCTGCTCCGGCAGTTGGGCGCAAAGCCGACCTCGACGGATCTGATCGGTTTCTATCGGGAGCGTGCCGCGCGGGCCAGCGCCTGAGCTGACCAGCTTCCTCCGGCGATCCGCCACGAGGCGCGTTCCGGAGAGCTGGCCGAACTTCCATGGAAACCATCCACACCGTTGCCTGGATGAAACAGGTGGCGCGCGAAGCGCGCCACCGGGAGCGCATTCTTGGCCTGGTCCCCACGATGGGAGCGCTGCACGAGGGGCATCTCTCGCTCGTGCGCGAGGCGCGGAAGCAATGTGCGCCGGTGGTCGTCTCGATTTTCGTCAATCCCGCGCAGTTTGGCCCCTCCGAGGATTTCCATAAATATCCGAGAACGTTCGAAGCGGACCGCGCGGCCCTCGAATCGCTCGGCGTGGATTACCTCTTCGCGCCGCCGGCAGAGGAAATCTATCCTCCGGGCTTCCGCACGGCTGTGGCCGTCGAGGGGCTGAGCGAGCGGCTCGAAGGGAAATCCCGCCCCGGCCATTTCCGCGGCGTGGCCACCGTGGTTCTGAAGCTTCTTGAGATCGTGCAGCCGCATCTGGCTTTTTTCGGGCGCAAGGATGCGCAGCAGGTGCGCATCCTCCAGCAGATGACCGGCGATCTGAACCTCGATGCGCGAATCGTTGTCTGCCCGATTGTGCGGGAGCCGGATGGCCTGGCGTTCTCCTCG
>JAJXZD010000045.1 GCA_021780215.1 Acidobacteriota bacterium | reverse complement strand
CCAGGAGCAAGCGGACAAATTCGAGCGCTTCCGTGTTGGATTCGAGGGGAACCTCCCGCAGGGAGGGAGCCACGATGGCCTGCCCGCCGTGGTTGGCGATCAGTTTGGCCATCTCAGCCGCGCGGCGGCTCTCGAACGAGAGGACGCGCAGCCCGGACAACCCGCCCGCTCTGGCTGCGCCGGCCATGTGCGCCATCATGGCACGAATCGGATTCACGTTCCACGCCGTGGCACACAGACGGCGCGAAGAGAGTGCGCACCAATTGCGGAATTGAAGCACTCCTAGTGCCGGAAGTGGCGCACGCCCGTGAACACCATGGCCATGCCGAGCTTCTCCGCCGCGGCGATCACCTCGGCGTCGCGAACCGAGCCGCCCGGCTGGATCACCGCCGTCGCTCCTGCCTTGCCCGCCTCTTCGACGCCATCGGGAAATGGAAAGAACGCATCGGAGGCAACCACACTTCCCTCGAGAGAAAGCCCCGCCGCCGCGGCCTTGATGACTGCGATCTTCACCGAATCCACCCGGCTCATCTGCCCCGCGCCGATGCCCGTCGTCTGGCCCTCTCGCGCGAACACGATGGCGTTGGATTTCACGTGCTTGGCGACCTTCCACGCGAAGAGCAGGGCGCGACGCTCGGCCGGGGAGGGGGCGCGCGAGGTGACGACCTTGATTTCCGCGTCCGTCAGCTCGTGGCGCGCGGATTCCTGCACCAGGATGCCGCCGGCGATGCGCTTGAGTTCGAACTCATCGGGCGCGGGCTGCGCGGGCATCTCGAGTAGGCGCAGATTCTTCTTGCCCACAAGCTCCCCGCGCGCGGCCGCGTCATAGCCCGGCGCTGCGATGCATTCAGCGAACAGCCGCCCGACCTCCGCAGCCGTGGCGCCATCGAGCGGGCGGTTGAATGCGAGCACGCCGCCGAACGCCGAGACGGGATCGCACGCCAACGCTTTCACGTAGGCCTCGCGCAAAGACTCCTGTTCGCCGACGCCGCAGGGATTGTTGTGCTTGATGATCACGGACGCGGGGCGCTCAAATTCCGCCGCGAGCGCCCAGGCCGCGTCGAGGTCGGCGAGGTTGTTGTAGGAGAGCTCCTTGCCCTGAATCTGCCGTGCGCCGGCCAGCCCTTCGGCTGGCCGCCCCGCGGGAATGTAGAGCGCCGCGGACTGGTGCGGATTTTCTCCATAGCGCAGGACCTGACGGCGTTCGAGCGACAGGTGGATCCTCTCCGGCAATCTTTCCGCCAGGTGGAGAGTCAAGGCGCCATCGCCGGCCAGGCGCTCAAGCTCGGTGGCGATTTCGCCGTCGTAGCGGGCAGTGCGGGCGTAGGCCTTCCGCGCCAACGCCAGGCGCGTGGCCAGGCTCACGCCGTGCGTCCCGTGCAATTCCGCGGCGACAGCCGCATAGTCCGCCGGATCGGTGACCACCACTACGCTCTCAAAATTCTTCGCCGCCGAGCGGATCATTGCCGGCCCGCCGATGTCAATGTTCTCGATCAATTCCGCCGGGGAGACGCCGGGACGCGCCGCTGTCGCGGAAAATGGATATAGATTGACCGCCACAAGGTCCACTGGAACGATGCCGTGCGCCGAAGCCTCGGCGCGGTCCTCTACCTTGCCCCGCTGGAAGAGAATTCCCCCGTGAACTTTCGGGTGCAGCGTTTTCACCCGCCCGCCGAGCATCTCCGGCCAGCCGGTCAACTCGGCCACATCGCGCACGGGAATCCCGGCTTCGCGCAGCAACCGCGCCGTTCCCCCCGTGGACACAATCTCGATGTGAAGCGCGGCCAGCTCGCGCGCAAATTCCACGGCTCCAGTCTTGTCGTAGACGCTGATGAGCGCCCGTTCGATGGCCACGGATGACCCCCCCTGCGCGAGGATAGGCCCTCGCATAAAATCAAGGCAGCGGGTCAGTGTAAGCGTTCACGGCGATTTTCGGAAGGGGTGGAGCACTGCGGGAGCGGCGGGAGTTCAGGCGGAAATGCGGGCTTTCAATTTCACGCGGCCGTTCTCGACGCTGACGGTATATTCCACTTCCCGGCCGCCCTTGTCCTGAAGCTCCCGGGTCTTTTGCCGGACGAAGCGCTCGAAATCCTGCAGGCTGGCGGCGCCGGCTTTTTCGCCCGTTCCGACCCTCGCTTCGAGCATCTTGTAGTAAAGCACCCGCACCTTTTCGCCCTCTTGTGCGGGATCGGAGATGGACATGGCGCAGGAGATCACCGAAGGAGCCTCCTTCTTCCCGCGCGCCGCCGGCGGCAGCCGTGAAGAGTCCGCGCCGGCTTCCGCCGCGGCCCGGCGGGCGCGCTCAGCCTCGATGGCCTTGGCCGCAGCCCCAAAATGGTGCTGCTGCATGCCGGTCTCCTTCTGCATCGTTTTCTTGCGCCACATCTCCTGATATTTCGCGTAGGTCTGCGCCAAATTGTTGAATCGGAAACGCTGGCCAAAGGTCAATTCACCGATGCGCTCGTTGTGGCGGCGCATCAGGGTTTCCACGCGCCACTGCGTGTCGGTGGGAGGGCGCTGGCGCCCGCCGCCGAAGAACTGCTCATATTCGATCTTCAGCGTCCGGATGTCGCGCTCAATCTGGCTGAGCTCTTCGTCGGTGGTGGCCATGGCGATTCGAGACCGGGCGAGATTTCAGCGTAATGGGCCGGGGGCGGAGCGTCAACCGGGGCGCGCGGCAGAGTGTCGCAAAGGGAAAGCCCCGGAGGTTGCGCCCCCGTCCGGCGCGTGTTCAAATAACGGCCGATGGCCTTATCCTCCGAACGCGCGGCGCACCCCGAGCGCGGCTCCCGCCTGCGCGAGCTCCCCTCGGTAGATGAGCTGCTGGGCCGCGCCCGCATTGCCTCGCGGATTGGTACGGCGGGACACGGGCTGGCGGCGCAGGCCGCGCGCAGCGTGCTGGCAGACGCGCGCGCCCGCCTGAAGGACAGCACCGAGGCCACCCCACCGGCCCTCGAACTTCTCGAGGAGCGCACCCTGGCGGAAATCGAGGCCCTTCTGGCCCCTTCGCTCCGCCCGGTGATCAACGCCACCGGCGTAGTCTTGCACACCAACCTTGGCCGTGCTCCTCTTTCCGCCGCAGCGCTCGCGCGCATCGCGGAAACGGCCGGGCGCTACGCCAATCTGGAATACGACATTGCCTCCGGCACGCGCGGAAGGCGCGACGCGCACACTTCACGTCTGCTCGCGGAGGTCGCCGGGACCGAGTCGGCTATCGTGGTGAACAACAACGCCGCGGCGGTCTTTCTGGCGCTGCACACGCTGGCGAAAGGCGCCGAGGTGATCGTCTCGCGCGGCGAACTGGTCGAAATCGGCGACGGCTTCCGCATTCCGGACATCCTGGCCGAAAGCGGCGCAACGCTCCGCGAAGTCGGCACAACCAACCGCACCCGCCTCCGCGATTACGAGCGGGCCATCAACGACCGCACCCGCCTGCTTCTGCGCGTGCACCCATCGAATTTTCGTATCACCGGATTCACGGAGCGGCCCTCGTTGGAGGAATTGGCGGCCCTGGGAGAACGCGCGGGGCTGCCCGTGTTCGAGGATTTGGGTTCCGGCTGCCTGGCCGACCTCTCCGCCAGCGCGGTCGCCGAGCCGCTGGTGCGCCAAAGCAGCCGCGCGGGAATTGCCTTGATCTCCTTCAGCGGAGACAAGCTGCTGGGCGGCCCGCAGGCCGGAATCCTCGCCGGAAAGAAGGCGCTTATCGAGCCGATTCGCGCCAACCCGCTCTTCCGCGCGCTGCGCGTGGACAAGCTCACCATCGCCGCTCTTGAAGCGACCTTGCAAAGCTATCGGCGCGGAGCACTGGAGGAAATTCCCGCCCTGGCCATGATTCAGCTTCCCCCGGAAGAGATTGCGCGGCGGGCCAGGCGCTTCCTCGAACATCTCCGGCCGGCCTTGCCGAGCGACGCCCGCGTCGAGGTGAGCGCCGGGTTTTCCGTGATTGGAGGAGGCTCGACGCCCGACAAGCAACTCCCCACGCATCTCATCCTGCTCGCCAGCGCGCGGCATTCGGCGGCCGCCCTGGAGGAAAGGCTCCGCAAGCCCGCCCACGGCGCACCGGTGATCGCCCGCATTGCCGGAGACCGCCTGGCCCTGGATTTCCGCACCGTTTCCGCCGCCGAAGAAGAGGCACTCGACGCAGCGCTGGCCGCGGCGCTGCGCTAGGCGCGATTGATGACGCTGGCGACGCAGCCCGCGCCAAAACCGTTGTCAATGTTGACCACGCTCACGTTTGAGGCACAGCTATTGAGCATTCCCAGCAGTGCCGCCAGCCCGCCGAAGCTCGCGCCATAGCCCGTGCTCGTCGGAACCGCGATCACCGGCGCTGCCACCATGCCGGCCACCACGCTCGGCAAGGCTCCCTCCATGCCGGCGACGCAGATGATGACGCGCGCCTCGGCAAGCTGCTTGCGGTGCTCGATCAGGCGGTGCAGCCCGGCGACCCCTACGTCGTAGACGGCCTCGGCATGATTGCCCATTGTCCGCGCGGTGACCAGGGCTTCCTCGGCCACCGGAATATCGCTCGTGCCCGCCGTGACGACCAGAATTTTCCCCTTGCCGTGAATCTCCCGGCTGCGCTCGATCACGAGCGCCCCGGACAGTTCGTAGAATGAAAGATTCTTCGCCGTCCGCGCCACACGCCGGACCGCGGCGAAGGTGTCCGCTCCGGCGCGGGTGATCAGGATGTTGTGCGAGGATTTCGCGCGCAGCATTCCGCGAACGATTTCGGCCACCTGGCCGGGCGTTTTCCCGCGCGCGAAGATGACTTCCGGGTATCCCTGCCGCAGGGAGCGATGATGATCAATCTTGGCGAAGCCGAGGTCTTCAAAGGGGAGGTGGCGGAGGCGTCCAAGGGCCCGCTCGACGGTGCTCTCTCCGCGCCGCACCTCTTCCAGGATTTTCCGGACGTCCTGCTCGTTCATGGCGGGCCTCGGCGCTCTCCGGCGCGAGGCCCGATCTTAGCACTCTTTACGCCGCCTCCCACCGCGCGCCGCACTTAGTCTTTTGGCGCAACGTCGCGCGACTGGATGAGCCACTGTCCATTCACGCGCACGAGTTCGTCAACTTCCCGTCCGGCGGCAGCCACGCGAACCGGCATGTTCGGCCCCGTTTGAGCGAACACCGTCATCCAGTAGGCCTCCATGTGCGCGTGATCCTTGCCAGCAAACTCGAGGTAGCTGTTCGCGATCATGTGGTACATCGGCGGCCTTTTCGCTCCGGTTTTGGCCTCCGTGGCCGCGTCGCTCTTCCGCAGGTCCGCAATCATTTTCTTGAGCGCCTCGCGCCCCTTGACTGCGTTGGGCCCGCTGCCAAATTGGCCATCCGCCGTATATGTGGCGGCATACGCATCCGCGTTTTCCGTGTCCAGGGCGCGAATGTATTGCCACATCAGCTTCTCGATCTGCACACGGTCTCGCGCGTGCCGCTGCGCATCGGTTTCGCCGGCGGCAACGTGGGAGCCCGGCAATGCCATCAACAAGAGGACAGCGACTCCAGCAAACGCTTTTTTCATCACACGCGTCTCCTTTGAAGAGCCATGCGCACGATACCGTGCTTTCGAATAACTCGATTGACGGGACCGGGAAATTATCCCCGTCCCGGTACGACGCTGGAACAATAGCAAAGCCCGGACGTTTTCGCAGGTCTTGGAAGAGAGCGCTTATGCCGTGCTCGCACGGCACCCCGGGCTTTTCTTGACGGGATAGGAGACAGAGCGCCCCGAAACCGGTCTATTTGCACCATGTTGGGGCAATCGCAAGATACTGAGGGAAGCCGCAACAACGCGCAGCGCTCGCCTGCCAACTCCCGCAACCGGGCGCAAAGCAGCCTCATTCCGATCTCTCCGCCGATACCGCCAACTCCCTCGGTGCATCCCGATCAGCCCACAGGCGTGTCGCTCGCTGAATCCTACTTGTTCCCGCACTACACGCACCGCTTCTCGCTTCGCCTGCGGGCCTACCACTTTTTTGCCAGCACCACCTTCAGCGCATCCAGGTCCAGCGCCTGCTGCGCCACGATCTTCTTCAGCCGTCCGTTCTCTTCCTCCAACTAACGCAGCCGCCGGGTTTCGTTCACTTCCAGGCCCCCGAACTTGGCCTTCCAGTGGTAGAACGTGGCGTCGCTAATCCCCACCCGGCGGCACAGGTCCTTCACCGGAACCCCCGCCTCCGCTTCCTTCAACACCCCGACGATCTGCTCTTCACTAAACCGGCTCCTTTTCATGATGCGTCTCCATTCGCGGTTTTATACCCGGAGAAGCTAGCTTTTGGCTGAACTAAATTTCGGGGAGCAGGTCAGTACGAAGAATTTGGCCGTTGGCTTCAGAGCTACAAGGCACATGCAAATCTGCCCGAAGAATCGGACAATTCAATTTCTACTTGAAATATCCGGTTAGCCGACTAACCAGGAATTGTGAAGAAAGAGGGTGTACTCTCTTCAAAGCGCTAAATCGCGGGCCGGAAGGAATTGCGCGTGTCTCGTCGCAAATCGACGCTATTTTTCATGATTCTTTTGTTAGCCACGGCATCCCTTTGTAGCTGCTAATAGACATCCCGGACAGGTGGGATATGCTCTCAGCCCACCGCGGGAGGTCGGAGATGAAGAATCCAGTCTATGAACAGATTCAAGCAAGGAAGGTGAAGGCCAGGCTGC
>JAJXZD010000065.1 GCA_021780215.1 Acidobacteriota bacterium | reverse complement strand
CTCCGAGTTGGACGCCTTGCTGGGCAGTTGAACCCAATGGCAGGGAACCGTGGCGATGACCTTGCCGTCATGCAGAATATTGAGCTGGCTCTGACCTTCCTTTGCTTTCAAGCGATAGTGACCCGGTTGCAGAGAAGTCTTCCCAACCATGACTGCGCTCATGGGATCGTATGGAGTTGAATCGGTGCGAACAGAGCTGTGCGCCCACAGGGGCATGGAAAGCGCCACCACAATCAGGACTCCGAGGAAGTGCCTTGCGTGAAGCTTCATCACGATTCTTACCTCCTGTAACCTTATTTCGATTTTCTCCCGGCAGCCCGCCAGGCCTGCGCGGTTCCGGGCCGAGCACCGCCTTTCGGATTCCATCATCCTCAGCGGTCGCTCTTTTTAGTTAGATGCGGAATATGCTGATGGCGCTCGCATCTTCTTTGCTCGCACGAGTCAATCCAAATTATTGTCCGCAAAATATTTGTGCTATGGTCAATCAAATTTCATTTCTCCTGGTGGCGCGGACTCTTGACATCCCCCATATCGAATGACATCGTTCTCCCGCTCGATCTCCTCGGAGGATGTCCATGCGGTCAACGAGGCGGCCCTGGCTTCGCCCAGGGCTGCTCCTGTTGTGGCTCCTCTTGCCGGTATCGGCTCCCGGCAAGACACTTAGCATCTCTACCACGCCACCGGGTGCTTCCCTGAAAATTGACGGGCTCGCGGTGGGAACCACGCCCTACCATACCGACTATCCGTCCGGCTATTTCCACAAGCCTCATACTTCCTTCGGCTCGCGCCTCACAGACGCCATGGTCGCGCGCATCTCGATGGAGGGCTACCTCACGCAGGAGATCACACTGACGAGCGGGCCTTTCGATTGGGTGGCAATGAACGGGCGGCACCGCGGCCACTACTTCCTGCTCAAATCCAGCCACTTCGAAGTCCGGCTCGAGGCAGTCTCTTCCGGGAATGGCAGCGCCCCGGAAACGATTGACGGAGAAGGACCGATGCGCCCGCCCTCGAATTTTGAATTTCAGGAGAAGACAGAGGCAGCGCAGGAGAGCCTCGGAACCGTCACGATCAACTCCGACCCGCCGTCTGCTGATATTTACGTGGACGGAAAATTTGCGGGCGAAACGCCTTCGACCATCCGGCTGCAGAGCGGATCGCATCACATTGCGGTAAAATCCCGCGGCAGGAAGAGCTGGGAACGTGATCTTGACGTGTTCCAGGACAGCCGTATCACACTGAATCCGACTCTACAACCTTCGCCCTGACCGCTCGCCACAATTTGCCGCGGACATCGGCATCTTTGGCTGGAGATTAAGGCCGCGGAACAGTTACCTATGCAATCCCGCGTAGGACAGCGCGCGCCGAACGTAGCCTTCCATCTCCCGCACACCGAGAGCTTTCATCAGCAATCCTACCAGCGCGAATCCCACAGAGCTGACGATCACCAGCAACAACATCGCATGGAGAGGGCGATGCCAACTCATGAACCCTTCGAGCCAGCGCGCCAGCCCATAAGCAGCCGCTCCGGAAACTGCCGAGGCGGCGCATACTTTGAGGAAAAACACCACCAGACCTCCCTGCTCGGCGTTGCGCGTGCGCCGATTGAGCAGCACGAAAAGCACAATCGTGTAGGCGCTGATGCCAATGGAACTCGCAAGCGCCAGGCCTAGATACTGGGCGCGGTGCGCAAGCCACCAGTACAGCGGGATGTTCAGCGCGGTCATCACGGTCCCCACCACGGCCGGTGTGATCGTGTCGTGCGTAGCATAAAAGCCGCGCGCCAGGATGTTCTGCGCGCCCCAGGCGAACATTCCCAGGGAAAAGAGGGCCAGCGTGCCGGCCGTGGCCCGCAGATCGGGCGCGCGCAGCCGCGTATGGGAGAAGACGAGGACCACCAGCGGATGGCTCTGCGCGATGGTCAGGGCGGAGATCGGCACCAGCGCCATGATCAGCGCCTTGAACGTCGAATTGAGTACGCGGTTGAGATCCTCGAACTTCTTCTCAGAATAGAGCTGGGCTAGAACGGGAAACGAGGCCACTCCCACGGCTTGGCCGACAATGCCGAGCGGAACGCGCATCAACGTCTTGCCGTAACTCAACCAAGTGATGGAAGCGGGCTGAAGATACGACCCGAACCATCGGATAATCCAATCGTCCGCGAAGGACAGCGACAGAGCCAGCATGATGGGAACAGAGAGTTTCAGAAACAGCCAGAAACCCGGATGGCGTACCCGAAAGTTCGGCGCGAAGCGCGCTCCCGCGCGATGTGCTCCATATACCTGCAACAGAAAATTTCCCGCGAAGGACCCTCCCAGAACCCCCACGGAGAAAGCGGTGATCCCGATTCGGCGAGTCAGAAGCACGCCCGCCGTGATGATTGTCCCGTTGTAGACGAGCGGGGCGAGCGATGGAATAATGAATCGCCCCTTCGCGTACTGGACAGCACTCAAGATGCTGCCTTCGTAAAAGAAAATCTGTGCCGGCAGCATCAGCCGAGTGAGGAAGACGACCCGGCTGCGCTCGGCAGGGCCGAAGCCTGGGGCAATCCAGGCCGCAATGTGCGGGGCGTACACCTCGCCGAGAGCCACCAGCACCGTGACGAACAGCCCCATCACCGTCACCACGGTGGAAAAAACGCCCCAACCCTCCTCCTCGTTGTCTTCGGCAATGTACTTTGCGAAGACGGGTATGAACGTCACACTGAGAGAGGCTCCAGCGATGAGATAGTTCAGGAAATCCGGCAGGGTGAAGGCGGCGTAATAGGCGTCGGTGACCGCGCTCGATCCAACCTGGTGCGCGACGGCCCATTCGCGCAGAAAGCCGAGGACGCGGCTGAACAGTACGCTCAGCATCACGATCCCCGTGGCCGCGGCAATGCGCCGGTGCATGGAGTCGGTCGTCACGGCCGACATCGTAGTGGGTTTGCTTCGCCCGAACCAGCCGATTCAGGGGCTCTGTTGCGGGGGCGATACATTAGCCAGTCAACGCTTGGGCGTGCACTCGGACACGGCCCGGAGATATTGCGCGGGCCAGGCGATGGCATGCCCAAGCTCCGCGGCGGCTTCGAGCGGCCAGTAGGGCCGGCGCAGAAATTCCCTTGCCATCAACACGAGATCGGCCTTGCCTTCGCTCACGATCGCGTCCGCCTGCCGCGCTTGTGTAATCAATCCGACGGCTCCGGTCAAGATCCCCGTCTTGTGGCGGATCTCCTCCGCGAAGGGAATTTGATAGCCCGGCCCGGCAGGAATCTTCGCCCCGGGAACCGTCCCGCCGGACGAGCAATCAATCAGGTCCACGCCGAGCGGTGCGATTTCCCGTACCAGAGCGACCGATTGTCCGATGTCCCATCCCCCTTCGACCCAGTCCGTCGCCGAGATGCGGACGAACAGCGGATATTCCTCGGGCCAGGCGCGCCGCACGGCGGAAACAACCTCTCGGGCGAATCGCATCCGGTTTTCGAGCGGCCCGCCATAGGAATCCGTGCGGCGGTTGGTGAGCGGAGAAAGAAATTCATGGATCAGGTAGCCGTGAGCGGCATGAATTTCCACCACCTGGAATCCCGCTTGCCATGCGCGTCGGGCCGCTTCCCCAAATGCGGTGACGATGCCGGCAATTTTCCCGGCGCTGAGAGCCTCCGGCACCGCGTAGCTCTCGTCAAAGCCAAGCGCGCTCGGCGCCACAGGCGTCCATCCCCCCTGCGAGGCGGGCACTGCGCCTCCGCCTTCCCAAGGGGCCCGCACGCTTCCCTTTCGCCCCGCATGTGCAATTTGAATGCCCGGAACCGCTCCCTGCTCGCGGATAAAGCGCGCCATGCGCGCAAGCGGCTCGATGTGCGCATCCTTCCAGATGCCCAGGTCCGATGGGCTGATGCGGCCTTCCGGCGACACCGCCGTCGCCTCCGCGATGACCAGCGCGGCACCGCCGACCGCCCGGCTGCCTAAATGCACCAGGTGCCAATCCGTCGCGAAACCATCCGCACAGGAATATTGGCACATCGGGGAAACTGCGATACGGTTCCGCAGAGTAAGGCCGCGGATTTTCAATTCACTGAACAGGTTCATGCGCATCTCTCTTCGAAATTGCGGGAAACGTGCCGCCTCCGCGAAAGTGGCTGATCCAGAGACAGCACAACAAAGGATTCCGGAAGATTCTACAAGTCAGCCGGAAAGATCCTCGACGCCGTGACCGGGCCCAGGATGAGGGACACTCGCTCCACTAAAATTTAAAAACTATCCCGACGGCTATTTTCGGGCTGTACTGATATGTGTTGAAGTACCGCGTTCCGACCGAGTCCACCTCCGCGCGGTAGGCCAGGCGCTGATGATGCGCCAATATGTCAATTCCCCCGCCAAATTCATAGGCGAACGCCGTCTGATTGCCGTAACTGGTCTGCGGCAAGTAGTGCGATTCTCCCGCCAGCCCGTGCGCCCACAGCTCAACCGCGCGCGGCGCCGACCAACGGAACCGCACGCCTCCCATCCCGGTCAAAAACTTGGCGGTCTGCCCGCCCTGCGATCCAAAGGCAGCCGTCATATCCCCTTCCCCGCCAACCCACAGACCCTTCGGGTAGTAGACCATCCCGATGTCGAGACCGTTCAGGCTTTCCGTGGTACTGGGCACCTCGTAAAAGCGCATAAAGGTGTAGCCAAGGAATAGCTGCCAATTGTAGGTTGGGAACACGCCGTAGATGCTTGGAGGCTGCTGCGCAGCCGGGGCGCTCGAGAAAACCGGGCCGACCGGATCTGAACTCTCCGGGCTCCCTGGCAAGCGTGCCTCTGCCAACAGAGGAGATGAAACCAGCATTGACTGTGTTGCGGAGGCACCGGAGACTCCGGCAGCCTGCGGCAGAAGCTCTCCGCCGCCGTTTTGCGCGATCGCGCCCGCCGCGAAAAGAAGGATGGCCCCGAACAGAAATACAGTTTGCCTCATCGCCTAGCCTCCCCCTGCCCCCTCCGTCTCCGTGATCCCCCTAAATTTGAACGAGAATGGGAGGTCATGTCCATCCCAAATTGTCTCCCTTCACGGAAACAATCAATCCAATCAATATCGGGCGGGCCTTATTCTCGGGGAACCGTGGCACCGAGAAAGAAAACCAGATTCAATCTCGGGTTTTGCCTCCACAGCCCACCGAAAGGAAGAAAGCGCTACTTGCTCGCGGGAGCAGGTTGAATTTCCACGAACTGCCAGCCGAACCGTCCCTTGATGCAAAGGTTCCCATGAGTGACGGTGCTCTCAAGCGGCGAAGTCACGCGGACGATCTTGCCGTCCTGCGCGTGAACCGTAAGGACGCACCCCACGCCGCAATAGGGGCAGACCGTATCCGAGCGGGTCTGGCGGGACTCCTGCCAGGTCCCGGCCTCCCTCATATCATATTCCCGTTTGAACATCAGGGCGCCCGTTGGGCAGACGCCGATGCAATTGCCGCAGTAGACGCATGCTGAATCCGGAAGCGGCACATCGTACTCGGTGGAAATGTGCGCGGTAAACCCGCGCCCCGCAGCCGCTATGGCAAAAGTGTTCTGCGCATCCACGCCGCAGGCCTCGACACATTTGTAACAGAGAATGCACTTCGAATAGTCCCGCACGTACAGCTCGTTATCAATCTTCGCCGGCTGGGCCACGGTGGCCGCGGCCGTCCCGAAGCGCTCCGGCTGCGCATTGTAGCGCTGCATGTATTCCGCGAAGGCCGGCGCGGTGGAAACGTCAACGGACGAAGCAAGGAATTCCAGCACCATGCGGCGGCTCAGGCGCACCCGCTCCGAATCCGTGCGGATAACCATCCCTCTCTCGGCCTTCCGGGAACACGCCGGCACAAGCGCACGCGATCCATCGAGTTCCACCACGCACACCCGGCACACGTTCACCGGAGTCAGCGTTTCCAGAAAGCAGAGTGTTGGCGTGTCAATGCCGAGCTTTCGCGCGGCGTCGAGAATCGTGGACCCTTCCGGGACCGACACGGACCGCCCATCAATGGTCAGCTCGACCATCGCCCGGGGACGCGCCGGAGGAATTTCGGGCACCGGTCCGCGCGGGACCGGAATCAGCGGTGTAGGGGCTGCGGCTGCTTCGCTCATGAAAAGAGGCTCCATCGGTGCAAGGCGGATTCGAGGGCGCTCGAGGCTGTCTGGCCGAGACCGCAAATGGACGCGTCTCGCATCACCTGCCCAATCTCCCGCAGCAGCTGAATGTCCGCGCCGGATGATCCCTGCGGCTTCCTCTGGACGAGCCGCTCGAGCGCCTCGTGCTGTCGCACGACTCCGACGCGGCACGGCACGCACTGACCGCAGCTCTCCTGGCGGAAGAAGTGGGCGATGCGCAGCAGAATCTTCCGCAAGTCGACGGAGTCATCGAACAGCATGATGACGCCGGAGCCGAGCGTGGCTCCGATAGCGCGCGTCCCCTCGAAGGTGAGCGGCGTGTCCAATTCCTTCGGAGATACAAAGGCCCCTGCCGCGCCGCCAAGCAGCACGGCTTGCAGCCGTCCGTTGCCTCCCACGCCGCCGGCCATTTCAATCAGCTGGCGCAGTGTGGCGCCGAATGGCGTCTCATAAACACCCGGCCGCGCGATATGCCCGGACAGGCAGAACAGGCGGTGTCCAGACGATTGCGCGGTCCCGATGCGCGCATAGGCGGCCCCGCCCATGCGGAGGATCTCCGGAACATTGATGAGCGTCTCAACATTGTTGACCACCGTCGGCTGGCGGAACAGGCCCGCCTGAGTGGGGAACGGCGGCTTGTTCCGCGGCTCCCCGCGATAGCCTTCAATCGAGTTAAAGAGCGCCGTTTCCTCGCCGCAAATATAG
>JAJXZD010000056.1 GCA_021780215.1 Acidobacteriota bacterium | reverse complement strand
GACGGTTGGGAACCGCCGAAAGCGCAACGTCCGCGCCCCGGTTCATGTGAGGGTTTTTAAGGAGGCGGCAGTCGGTTGCGAAGTGCTTCCGACAGTAGCGGGCCGGTGCGTCGAAAATTCTAGGCGCGAACAGGCTTCACACCTAGCCGCCGCCTCGCGCCGAAGGGCGGCTCCCGCCACTGGGTTTCCTCTGAGTGAAGTCCCCCCAGGGATCTCTGTGCATTTTCGCGCTACCGAAAAGTCTTGAAGATTCCTGTTGCGGTGCCCGTCCTTCGACAGGTCATGAATAGTGCGAAAATGGCTGCGGCGCAGTGATGCTCGGCACCCTTGTGTGTGACGAATGATGGCGGGTAAAGGCGGTCTTGCAAAACATGCAGGCCATCTATCCGGGTGATGCGCGGCGCCTTGCGGCCGCGCGGTGTGCGCAAACGCCTCGCCGGAGGCAGCAGCCCGGGCTGCTTATGGCGGCCCTCTTCGCCGCAGGCCGAGCGCTTCGAACGATTGCTCTCCGCGCACCCATCCTTCCTTGCCGTCGATGCGAATCTGTAGCCAAACACTTTTGAAGCTGCACTCCACGCGTCCGCCGCCGGCTTCCCACTGCACGATGGCTAATGCCTGCGGGAAATCGACGCGCGAGCCATTGTGAACGGAAACAAAAACAGAGTTGTAGGTGTCGCCATTCGTGGACGCGAAGAGCCGCACATATCCAGCGCCCGTGCCGGACGGCTGCGGTTCCCGGGCTGCTTCCACACGCATGCTGCAGCCCCTCTCACGCAGGGAGCCATTGCCGAGCTGATAGCACTCTTCCCCTTCGCTCCATTGCCCGTGCGCCCAGTCCACCAGCACCGGGACAAATAGATAGAAATTGCCGGCCCAAACCGGAAATTCCAGCTGTTCCGCCGTGCTGGCCAGCGGCATTACGGCGATGCCGCCCTGCAGCATAACGGCAGTCACCACTCCTCCGACGGCGATGTCGGTTCCCTTACCCAGCGGGAGCACCGCGCCAAATGTCTCTAGCTGGCCGTTCACGACGCCGAAGATCTGCCACGATTCAACCGCCGTGCCGCCATTTGCGCCGGCTGCTGCTGGGTGCCGTTCGAGAAAGCGAATCACGAGCGCCGTGCCCTGCTTGCCGGTGAGCAGCGACGCCGATGCCGTCAGCGTCTGCGCGAAGCGCCCATCCGAAGTCGCGCTAGGGAAAGCCTCTTGATAGACGGATTTCCCCTGCGCATCAAGAATCTCAAGGCGAGAAAGTGATGCGGCCGGGCTCTCCTCAGGCGCTGCGGATGCACTGCGCTCCGGGGAAGCCCTGTAGGTGAAGAGCACGCTGTAATGCTGATGGCTGATGGACAAGGGGCCCTGGCGCACCAGGGCCTCTGTGGGTTGCTTGGATGACGAGGCGCTGTCCGAGGACGCTTGCTCGTGCCGGTGCCGCGAAGGTTGCGCCACCAGCACAGGTGATGTGGCCGCGGCCGTAGCGGCCGCAATCGCGATCGCCAGGAAAATGACAAAAGGATTCCGCCGGCTCGGCGCGATATTGAGAGCTGCCCGTCGCGTCGGGAGAAGAGTGCGAGCGTCCTGTGAAAATATTCGCATCACGTTCCACAAGCCCGATTCCACGAATGTAGCACTTCCTCGCGCTCGGCGCATGGAGCGGCTTGGCTTGCCGCAGGACACATCGCCGCGTGACATCAATCACCGAACAGCCGGGCTCAGCCGGTGAAAGTGAGTTGAGAAGCCGAGAAGGAGCAGGCTGTGAAAAGCCGCATGGGAGTGTCACTGGCGGTGAGTCTGTTGGTGGGGCTGAGCATCGGCGCGGCCGCCTGGGGGCAGGGTGGGAATTCACGTCCGGCACCGTTGGGCGGTGTTAATTACGTCGAAGGCCGCCGCTAGGAGGAGGCCGGCTTGCGGGAGAATCCTGACGCCAGGGATTGCTGAGGCACATCAAAATTGTGATTGTGGTGTGATTACACAGAGGGAGAAAGTAGCCGATGCCTATGCTCAATGAGGACATTCGCCGGCAGGTCACGGATCTCTTCACTCGCAATCTGCGGGAACCGGTTACCATGCATTTTTTCACTCAAAAATCGTCGCTGATCAGCGTCCCCTCCCAGGAATGCCACACCTGCAAGGAGGCTGGCGAACTCCTCCGGGAAATCGTGAGCATTTCCGACAAGCTGAAGCTGGAGACGCACGATCTGGTGGCCGAAGCGGAAATGGCCCGGAAGCTGGGCGTCGAGAAAATCCCCGGTCTGGTCCTGCAGGGGAAAAATCGCGGGATGGTGCGGTATTTTGGAGTTCCTGCGGGCTACGAATTTGGTGTCCTGATCGAAGCCTTGAAGGATCTGTCCCAGGGGACGACACAACTCTCGGAAAATACGCGGGCGCAACTCTCGCGGCTCCCTGGGCCCGTTCACATTCAGGTGCTGGTCACGCCAACTTGACCCTACTGCCCCCTCGCGGCCAGGCTGGCTCATCAAATGGCAGTGGAAAGCTCGCAGATTTCGGCCGACGTCATTGAGGTGTCGGAATTTCCCGATATTGCCCAGAAATACCGCGTGCTCGGTGTGCCGAAGACCGTGCTGAACGAGAAGACATTTCTCGAAGGCGCCTTGCCGGAGGAGCAGCTCCTGAGCAAGGTTCTGGAAGCTGCCAAGCCAGGCATCCGGGCATGAGATAATTGGTTTGGCAAGCCGGGCATCCAGGGCGGTTTGCCGGAAGGAAGGTAACCACATGCCCGATTGGCTGAAGCTGGTCATTTTCCTGTTGGCGTATGTGGCTCTTATGAAATGGATTCTGCCCCGACTCGGTGTGCCGACTTGAATGGCCGGCTCCTCCAACGCCGCGGGGCGGCGGGAAAACTCGGCAGCAAAAACCTCCGGACCAGGCGGTGCCAACAAGCCTTCCAAGAACGCCTGACCTATCTGCGTTCTCACCGCGCCAGCTCCGATGCACCATTTCCAGCGGGGACAACTTCCCACCGGAGGCTGATCCCCCGGGCCTTCCCGTCTGCCCGGGCAAGGAATGTTGACATCCGGCCACTCAGGGTGTAACTAAATTTTGCCCCTTTCCCTTGCCCCGTGGCGTTTTGTCCTCGGTTTCTGGATGCGGGCCGCAGGCGGCAGTCGCGCGTGATCGGGCTGAATTGAAGACGGTATGAATTGCTGGGAGTACATGAAGTGCGGGCGGATCCTCGGTGGAGAGAGCGCAGACTCACTTGGAATCTGCCCGGCGTACACCTACGGCGCCGGCCAGGCCTGCTGGCTCGTCGCAGGAACATTCTGTGGCGGGCAAGTCCAGGGGACATTCGCCCAGAAGCAAGACTCATGCCGGAATTGCGACTTCTACCAGACCTTCGAACCTGCGGAGCGCTCCAACATGCGGTCCCAGTTCACAGATTTGGTCCTGCTGACCACCATCCTGGATACGATCGGCGCCTTGGTGGTGGTGCTGGATCCCGATGGCCGCATCCTCCGCTTCAACCGGGCCTGTGAAGTAGCCACGGGCTATTCTCTGGATGAAGTGCGGGGCCGTCGCGTCTGGGATGTTTTTCTCATTCGCGAGGAGATCGAGGCGGTGAAGGGTATCTTCCAGGATCTGAAAGCCAATCGTATCCCCCAAGGCTATGAAAATTCCTGGACCACGAAAGCAGGAAAGTCATTGCAGATTGCATGGTCCAACACGGTTCTTCAGGACGACAGCGGAAACATCACGCACGTGATCGGCACGGGCCTGGATATCACCGAGCGCAAGCGGGCGGAAGAAGAGCGCCGAGAGAGCGATAGACAGGTACGGCTCTTGCTGGACTCGACCGCCGAGGGCATTTGGGGAGTGGATACTGTGGGCAACATCACGTTTGCCAATCGTGCCGCCGCACACCTGCTCGGATTCGACGATTCGAGCCAGTTGCTCGGAAAGAATGCGCACCGGTTGTGCCATCACACTCGTCCGGATGGCACGCCGTATCCAGCGGAGGAATGCATAGCGGCGATTTCGTCCCGTCGCGGAGAGAGCATTCATATCGAAGATGAAGTCTTCTGGAGAGCGGACGGGAGCTCCTTCCATGTGGAGTACTCGCTGCACCCAGTGCTGCGCGACGGGAAGGTGGTGGGCACCGTGTCCACCTTTGTGGACATTTCCGGGCGCCAGCGAGCGGAGGAGGAATTGCGCCGGAGCCATGCTGAACTGCGCGCCCTGGCCGGCCAGCTTATTTCCATGAAAGAGGAGGAGAACAAGCGCCTGGCGCGCGAGCTGCACGATGCTTTCGGCCAGAGACTGGCTCTGCTCAATCTGCAGGTTTCGGAGCTGGAATCCCTCCTGGCGGGCTGCTGCAGCCCCGGGCTGGAGAAACTCGAGCCGCTGCGCGCGGAAATCGGCAACCTGGCGCAGCAGATCCATCAGATGTCCCACCAGTTGCACCCCGCCGTGCTGCGGGAACTGGGGTTAGAGATTGCCGCCGAGAGCGAGTGCGCGCGCCATTCCCGGCAGGAAGGCATTCCCGTGAGATTTTTCGCGGAGGGAGTTCCAGACCAGATCCCCGGGGATGTCCCTCTATGTTTCTATCGCGTGTTGCAGGAGAGCCTGCAAAACGTCCGGAAACACGCGCAAGCAAGGGAAGTCACCGTACGTCTCCTCGGCAGGGAGAATGAACTGAAGCTCACGGTCGAGGACCCCGGAAAGGGATTTGATTTGAACGCAGCCCGGCGCAAGGGCGGTCTGGGCTTGGTGAGCATGGAAGAGCGGGTCCGCCTGGTGGGCGGCAAGCTCTCCATTCATTCAGAGCCGGGCCATGGGACGCGCGTCGAGGCCCGTTGCCTCCTGAAAGGCCACTAAAAATGGGGCGCCCGCGCATTCTGCTGGGAGATGACCACTCGATGTTCAGTGAGGGGCTGCGGCGCATCCTCGAGCCGCAGTTCGAGGTCCTCGGCGCGCTGGAAAATGGCCTTGAACTGGTGGCCGCTGCGGAACGCCTCCGTCCCGAAGCCATCGTTGCAGACATCTCCATGCCGCTCTTGAACGGGATCGGAGTTGCCCAGCGGCTGAAGAAGGCCGGAAATCCCGCAAAAATTATCCTGCTGACCATGCACGCGGACCCCACGCTGGCTGCGCAAGGCTTCAAATCCGGCGCCTCGGCCTATGTCCTGAAAGCTTCTCCCGCTTCCGAGATCGTCACGGGGATTCAGGAGGCGCTGCGGGGGCATGTGTACATCTCTCCCTCGATCGCCGGGGATATGCTCAGCGAGTTGACAAAGAGCCACAAGCAGCCCGCAGCGCTCGTGCGCGAGCTGACCCCCCGGCAGAAAGAAGTCCTCCAGCTTCTCGCGGAAGGAAAATCTCCCAAGGAGATTGCCGCGATTCTCAATGTGTCGCCACGCACGGTGGAATTTCACAAGTACCGCATCATGGAAACAATCGGTGCGAAAACGATCGCTGAGCTGACGCGCTATGCCGTTGCCCACGGCATCACATGATCCTCTTGCCTTACACACCCGTTGTTTTGCCTTGCGAACCTAGTAACTTTCCGAGTAGTTTCTGCATTCCATTCAGGGCATATTGGGGTGTAAGCCGTATATTTTAGATGAGCCTTCTGGCCAAGCTTTTGCAAGAGAAGACGTGAACAGGCCCTCCATCATACTGGCTGACGACGACAATGCACTCCTGGAAAGCGTGCAAAAGCTCGTCGAATTGGAGTTTCGAGTCGTGGCCCGCGCCAACGACGGGCAGCAATTGCTCGATGCAGTCAGGGAATTCGTCCCCGATCTCATCATCACGGACATTTCCATGGGAGGACTTAGCGGGATTCGGGCAACGCGCCAATTGAAGGCCGAACAGCCCGATCGCCGCATTGTTTTCCTTACCGTGCATGAGGAGCCGGTATTTCTCGCCGAGGCGATGAAAGCCGGGGCGCTGGGCTATGTAGTCAAGCGACTAGCGGGCTCCGAGTTGCTCCCCGCCCTGCGGGAAGTCCTCCAGGGGCGACCTTTTATCTCCTCCTCCCTGCGGTCCTGAACACTTCGGGGGGGCCTCGGAAAAATTCCCAGCCAAACTAGAAAAACTCCGAGTTATCGGACCGAGCAGGAACCTTTAGTGTACAGACACAGTGGGGCGTGAAACCCTGACACTGAATCTGGAACGCAGGAGGACGCGGTTTATGACAGCGCAGTCAGCAACAGCGATGCAGCCCGCGAAGGGATCGGTTCCCGTGAAGAAGGGCGCGGACTTGCTGGATCGGTTCGAGGACATTTATGACTCCATCGCCAGGAGAGCCTTCGAGCTGTTTGAGGGTGATGGGTGGTTCCGGAGTGATTTGGAAAACTGGCTTCGCGCCGAAGGGGAAATCCTGCACGCGGCGCCGCTCGAGTTGCGAGAGTCCGAGGGAGAGTTCACGGTGCGGGCCGAAGTGCCCGGTTTTGCGGCCAAGGACATCGAGATCAGCGTGGAGCCAGGCTGCCTGAAGATTGCCGGCAAGCGCGAAACCAAGGAAGAGGAAAAGAAGGGCAAAGTGATTCGCTCCGAATGGTGCGCCGACCAGATCCTGCGCGCCGTGGATTTGCCGGCGGAGGTGGACACCTCGAAGGTGACCGCAAGCCTGAAGGACGGCGTTCTTACGATCGAGCTGCCGAAGGCCCCGCACGCAAAGGCTATTCGAATCGAACCAAAGGTCTCCTAAAATTCGCCGCGAGAGATGGCTGGCCCTGTCCGCCGTCTCGCTTCGCGGTTGGCGGCTTCGGTTTATGGGCAGTGGAGGTTTTCCTGATTTTCGTCCCTGGGAGAGAAGGATTTCATGAAGGAGGATGCAATGCAAGGACCGTACGGTTTGGAAATGGGCAAA
>JAJXZD010000219.1 GCA_021780215.1 Acidobacteriota bacterium | reverse complement strand
GACAGCAGGGTTGCGATATGCACGCTTCATTGCCATTATCCCTCCGAAAATCTGGCTGGCTCAGGCGGGACGTGCCATCCGGCAAGCGCCGTAGCGGCGTCCCCTGTCCGCATGATTATCAGACGGGCCGAGCGAACGGCAAGTTCCAGCAAAATGGCCAAATGCCGTTAGATGGCCTGACGCGAGAAAGTGCCGGGCCCGAGCGGGCACCTTCGACTCGCGCCGCCTCCTCGGACTCTTTTTGGGCGCCCGATCACCGCAAGCTTAGATCGGATACGGCGTGGGAGTTCGCCGAATGGTGATCCAGCGCAGCTCGGTGAATTCCTCGAGCACCGCCCGACCGCCAAAACGGCCCCACCCGCTGTCCTTTACGCCGCCGAAGGGCATTTGCGGCTCATCCTGCACCGTGGCGCCGTTGATGTGGCAGATACCGTACTCGAGCCGCTCGGCAATTCGCATGGCCTTGATCACGTCACGGGTGAAGACGGCGCTTGAAAGGCCGTAGGGAGTGTCGTTGGCAATGCGGACGGCATCTTCCGCATCGGCAGCCACGACCACGGAAGCGACGGGGCCAAACGATTCTTCGTGGTAAATGCGCATGTCCGGAGTGACGCCGTGCAGCACGGTGGGCAGATAGCAAGGTCCCTGCGCCTTGGCGCCGCAGAGCACCTTGGCGCCCTTGGCGACGGCGTCCGCCACCAGCACCTGCACCCGCTCCATTGCGGCGGCGTTGATCAGGGTGCCGATCTGCGTATCAGGATTCATGGGATCGCCAACCTTCAGGGAACTGGCCTTGGCCGCGAGCTTCTGGGCAAAAGCGTCCGCAACCGGCCGCTCGACCACCAGGCGTTCAGTGGACATGCAGATTTGTCCCTGGTTCATGAACGCGCCGAAATTCGCGGCCGCTACGGCGGCATCGAGGTCCGCGTCGGCCAGAACGATTTGCGGGGCCTTGCCGCCGAGTTCGAGCACCGTGCGCTTCAGGTGCCGCCCGGCGCTTTCCGCGATCAGCCGGCCGATTTTGGTCGAGCCAGTGAAGCTGATGCGCCGCGTCTTCGGATGGGAGATCAATTCATCCACCACCTCGGCGGCGTCGGCGGGGGCGTTGGTAATGCAGTTGAGAACGCCCTTCGGGAAGCCGGCCTGCTCGAAGACCGAAGCAATGGCCAGATGCGTGCCCGGCGACTCCTCCGAAGCCTTCAGCACCACTGTATTTCCATAAGCCAGCGGAAGCGCTACGGCGCGAACGCCGAGAATGATCGGCGCGTTCCACGGTGCGATGCCCACCACCACGCCCACCGCCTGGCGCACGGCCATGGCCGTCGTGTCGGGCAAATCCGTGGGAATGATCTCCCCAATCATGCCGTAGGCCTGCGCCGCCGCTTCCCGCAACATTCCCTCCGCAAAAATGCAATTGAACATTCCCCAGCCGAACGTGCTGCCGGTTTCCTCGGCGATAATTTTCGAGATCTCGGCCCGGCGGCTCTCCAGTATCGTGGCCGCCTGCAGGAAGAGGGCCCGGCGGACGCCCGGGGCTGTCGCGCTCCAGGAGGGAAACGCCGCGGCGGCGGCTTCAATCGCGCGGCGCGCGTCCTCGCGCTTGGCAGCGGCCACCTGCGAGGCCACCTGGCCGGTATAGGGATTTTTCTTCTGATACGTTCGTCGGTCCGCTGCGCTGGACCACTTTCCATTAATGAATAAGTGCTCCTCGCGAATTGCCATGGTTGCCATGAATTCCTCCCCCTGCGGACATTTCGAAGAACAGCCTATACTGTCGGGCGCTTCTTCCGGGGAAGTCTACACCACGCCCCCCGCGATGCAACCCGGAAGTTTGACGGGGGAAGAACCATCCAACTTCCCGCAGCGCGCAGCAGTGTGATCGCCGGCACAGATTGAATTTTGTGTCCCGTGGATGGTAAACTCGCCTGCCTTGTTAGCTCCGCGCGTTTCCTTTCGGCAGCACCTCGGTTCGCGCAACTGCGGGCGGTCATCGCCGGACGCACAGGAGGCAGGACCAACAGTGGATGTCATCTCGAGAGGAGAACCATGAGTCATCAAAGTTTAGAGGACCTGTTGCAAAGCGCAGGGAACCCGGTGACGATGCTCCGCAACTCACAAATCGGAGCCTATGTCTACCCGGTGGTTCCCTCCGAATATTCCAATTGGCGTGACGAGCAGCGCGCCTGGCGCGAGACCGCCGTGCTCTTCGACCAATCCCACCACATGGCGAACCTTTATGTCGAAGGCCCCGATGCCCTGAAATTGCTCTCCCATCTGGGAACCAACAGCTTCGCGAAGTTTCCGGTCAACCGGGCCAAGCAGTTTGCTCCGTGCAGCTATGACGGCTATGTCATCGGCGACGGCATTCTCTTCCATCTCGAGGAAAACCGCCTTGTCTTCGTCGGGCGCGCGCCAACCGCCAGCTGGATTCAGTTTCATGCCGAGACGGGCGGATACAACGTCAAGTTGGAGAAGGACGACCGGTCGCCCTCGAACCCGCGCGGGAAGGCCGTCGTGCGAAGCTGCTACCGCTTCCAGATTCAGGGTCCAAGTGCCCCGCAAATCTTCGAGAAGCTGAACGGCGGGCCGATTCCCGACATCAAGTTCTTCAACATGGACGCCATCAACATCAAGGGGCGCAAGGTTCGCGCGCTGCGGCATGGCATGGCCGGCGCTCCCGGATTGGAAATCTGGGGACCCTACGAAGAGCGCGAGGAGATTCGCGCCGCCATCGTCGAAGCGGGCAAAGACCACGGCTTGCGGGAAGTCGGCTCGCGCGCCTATGCCACGAACACCCTCGAATCTGGATGGATTCCCTCGCCCCTCCCGGCGGTCTATACGGGCGAAAAGATGAAGACGTACCGGAAGTGGCTGCCGGCGACCGGCTATGAGGCAACGGGCTCGATTGGCGGCAGCTTCAACTCCAACAACATCGTAGACTACTACATGACGCCGTACGAACTGGGCTACGGTCCCTTCGTAAAGTTCGACCATGAGTTCATCGGCCGCGAGGCCCTGGAGAAGATAGCCGCCAAGCCGCAACGCAAGAAGGTGACTTTCGCATGGAACTCGCAGGATGTCCTCAAGGTCTTTGCCTCGCTGTTTGAGAAGGGAGACATCTTCAAGTACATTGACCTGCCGCTATCGAACTACACCTCCGCCTCCTACGACAAGATCACCAAGAGCGGGAAGACGGTGGGCGTCTCCATGTTCAGCGGCTACAGCTACAACGAGCGTTCCATGCTTTCCCTGGGCGTGGTGAATCCGGACGTCCAGATCGGCGATGAAGTGACGCTCGTCTGGGGCGAAGAGGGTGGCGGATCGAAGAAGACCACCGTCGAGCGCCACAAGCAGGTCGAAATCCGGGCTGTTGTCAGCCCGGTTCCCTACTCCGTCGTGGTGCGCACGACCTACGCCGAAGGCTGGCGTACCGCTCAGAAGTAAGCAGGCGCCAAAACCGCATCAGCAGGAACCGAGGGCGGGTGCCAAGCACCCGCCCTTTTTTCCTTCAGAATGCTCCTCAGGCGAGACATTCACGGATTTCCCCAGGGTGATCGGGTCCCCTTACCGAAAAAACGGCTTCCTCTGCAATGAAAGTGTGCCTTCGCATGCGTCTGCCTGTCTCCCATTTGTCCGCCTTTCGAGAAAGATAAAATTCCCATGTTGGCGGCGGATGCGGTTCGACTACAATGCCCTGTCAAGGAAGCATTGTCTTGGCGCCGTGCACGGGGTGTGCATTGTCGGGGACTGAGCAAAGAAATGGAGGGTCCCTCGATGACGACCTACGATATTTATACCGCCGTCGCCATGCAGACCGACACCAAAGCTGTCGAGGTGCGGGACGACATTCGCCGCAACCTGCGTCGCTGCCTCGAACTGATTGACGCTGCGCCGCAGATTCAGCCTGCGGCCAAGGAGCATTACGAAGGCAACTGGGCGCCCATCAAACTGATCTCCTTCCCGGAATTTTTCCTCACTGGGCATGAAGGGCACTGGCCCTTCGATCATTACCTGCGCGAAGTCTTGATTGAAATTCCGGGGGAAGAGACCCGCCTGCTCGGCGAAAAGGCCAAGGAGTACGGCGTCTACATCGCAGGCTGTGCCCTCGAGCGAGACCCCGCCTGGATCAAGGACGATTATTTCTTCAACACGCATTTCATCGTTTCTCCCAAAGGCGAGATTATCCACAAATACCGGAAGTTCACCGTGGCCACGCATTATGAACTGGCAGTCAGCCCCCACGACGTCTATGACCGTTACGTGGCCATGTACGGCGATTCGCTGGCGAGCTTTTTCCCGGTGACCCAAACGGAAATCGGCAAAATCGGAACCATCACCTGCATGGACGGACACACTCCGGAGACCGCCCGGGCCCTGGGCGTCCAGGGAGCCGAAGTCATTCTTCATCCCAACCTGGTGGATCCCTGCATGTCGCCGCCGATGGAAACCTGGCAGATGATGAACCGGATGAGGGCGTGGGAAAATGTCTGCTACGTCGTGTCCCCAACCTGGGGCGCGCTCTCCGGAGCGCGTCGGCCGAAATACTTCGCTCCGGGCAAGTCAATGATCGTCAACTACAACGGGGTGGTAACCGCTTACGCCGACTTCCCCGGTGAAGCAATCATCAGCTCGGTGATCAACCTCGAGGAGCTGCGCAGGAGAAGAATGGACCCCAGCCGCAACTTTCAGACACTGCTGCGCAACGAGGTCTACCGAAAGATTTATGAGCAGGCCGTGTATCCTGCCAATCAATTCGCGAACGCCTCTCCGAAGACGCGCGCGGCCAGGGATCCCCGGCTGACCATCGATGATTTCGTGGCCAAAGGAATCTATATCGCGCCGAACAACTCCTCGGGAGAAACGAACAAATAAGGAGTCCTCAAGTACGGCCAATCCGAACGCGGCTATATGCAAACAGGAACCCGGCGAGACACAGCCGCGAATCTCGCGCGCACTAAAAGCCCGTTGCGCCCTTCTCCGCTAATGAGATAGAGTCCGCTATCAGCGGGGGGATAATTCCCGGGCGTCTGACAAAAATCATTGCTGGCTTTAGATGCTCGTAAGACAGGGAAAGGCACGTCATGGCTAAGATTGAGGGCGTTTGCAAGGAAGTGTTGGACAAGGCCGAGTGGATCGCCATTGCGACAACCGGGGTCAACGGCCCCCACGTTGTGGCAACCTGGGGTGATTACGTGCGCGCCTTTGGCACGGGCAGCGACACGCTCGTTATTCCCGTTGGCCACATGCAAAAGACGGAAACGAATCTGCAGCACGACAGTCGCGTGGAACTGCTCTGCGGCACGCGCCAGGTTCAAGGGGCCCATGGGCCCGGAAAAGGCTGTGCCGTTGTCGGCAGGGGCGAGTTCCAGACTTCCGGCCCGCACTTCGATGCGGTCAAGGCGAAGTTCCGCTGGGCGCGCGCCGCGCTGGTCGTCCGGGTCGAAGAAGCCAAGCCTCAACTTTGAGCCGGGTGCCCGGCATGCGCATTCCATTCGGCGGCATCTTTGCAGGCTCAGCCGGGCAAGTCATCCCATGAACGACTTCAACCCGGTCCAGCGGGGGCGGATTCCCGGTCTGCATGCCCCTTACTCCGCGAGCAAGCCACGCTAGAATTTCCAACTCGCTCGGGCCGCCGTTGCGGCTATACTGGCGGAAGAACGCATCGCAAAGGGGACCAGGGGACATGCCAGTGGAATTCAGAGCGGACCATGTGGGGAGTTTTCTGCGCCCGGCGGAATTGCTCGCCGCGCGGGCAAAAGGCACGGATCCAGAGCGCCTGCGGGACCTCGAAGATCAGCACATCCTGCGCATTCTTGAGAAGCAGAAGGAAATCGGATTCGAGATTTTCACCGATGGCGAGCTGCGGCGGCGAAATTTCATGAGCAATTTCACCGACGCCGTCGAGGGCTTCGACTTCAACGCGTCGGTGTCTCGCGACTGGGACGCCTCGGAGGAAAAACCGAAGGCGGCCGCGGTGATGGGCATCGTCAGCAGGAGGCTTCATCCGACACGATCCTTGACCGCTTCGGAATTTCCCTTCCTGAAGGCGCACAGCCCCGGCGCCATCAAGATGATGCTTCCAAGCGCCACGCAATTCCCAGCCATCTGCTTCAAGCGCGGGGTCACCGACCGGGTGTACAAGGACCGTTCGGCGCTGCTGTGGGACATCGTCGAAATCATGAAGAAGGACATCGCCGCGCTGGCCGCCGCTGGCGTGAAGTACATTCAGATTGACGCCCCGCGCTACAGCTATTACCTCGATCCCAAATGGCGGGAATGGATCCGCACCGAGGTGAAGATGGACCCGGAAAGCGCCCTCGATGAGGCGATCCAGGCAGACAATGCCTGCCTCCAGGCCGCGCGCCAGCCGGGCATCATCCTGGCCATCCATCTCTGCCGGGGCAACAATCGCAGCCACTGGTATGCCTCCGGCGGATACGACCCAATTGCCGAGAAACTTTTCGGGGCGCTCGAGGCGGACCGCTTCGTCCTCGAATATGAGGACGAGCGCTCTGGATCGTTCGAGCCATTGCGCCTGGTGCCGAAAAATAAAGTCGTGGTTTTGGGGCTGGTTAGCTCGAAGGTGCCGCAGCTCGAGAACAGCGATGTGCTGGTCCGGCGCATTCACGAAGCGGCCAAGCATTTCCCGCTGGGAAATATGGCGCTCAGCCCACAGTGCGGCTTTGCCTCGACAATGGAGGGCAATCTCATTTCCGAAGAGGAGCAGTGGGCCAAGATGCGATTGGTCGTGGATACGGCCCGCCGTGTGTGGGGCTAGGCTTTCCGCGCCGCTCGGCGGTGTGAATCGTTCCGGATAGCGGTTCCGGTCCGGCGAGGAGGCCGGCCCATTGGGCGCGGCGCCGCGATGAAGCCATGAACCTGCATCTGAATCACACCCAACGGGATTCGGCTCCCGCTGCGGCTTCCGAGACGGTCGGCGCGGTGCTCAGCCTCCTCGAGGAACGCCTGCTGGACCCCGCCCAATTTGCCCGCCTGCAGATTTATCTCGATTGGCTGCAGTACAAGCACAATTTCCGCGAACCAGTGATGATTTCGCGAGTGGCGGAAGGCCGCGCGGGCGGCGCATGCATGGAAATCCGGATTGATTCCCGCCAGATTGGCCCTAACGCGCTCCGCCAAGCGCTGCGCCAGGCGGTGCGTCAGGTGAACGCGAGCCGAGCCGAAGAAGCGGGCCCCATCTATATCGAGGATTTCCGGTCTTTTCGTGACAGCGTCGTATGGGATTTCAACCGGCTCTACTGGCAACGCTTGAAGGATTGGGAGCAGGCTACCGGCCGGCCGTACGAACAGTCGCTGCCTGGCGGCCAATCGGATGGGCACGTCCCGGGAGCCGTGACCGAATCCGTGGAAGAATTCTGGAAGTTTCTCCAAAGCCTCGACGCGCAGGGTCAGCTTCCTCCGGAGCTGTTTATCGTCGAAATCGGCGTCGGCCTAGGCACGCGCGCCGGCCTGTGGCTGGACCGCATGCGCGAAGTGGACGCTGAACGAGGAACCAACTATTACCCGCGCATTCGCTTTCTTCTGGGAGACTATTCTCTATCCACGCTCGAGCGTTCCCGCCCGGCGGTAAAGAGGCATCTGGACCTGTGCAGCTTCATCGCCCTCGACGCCCTCGACCCGCTCAAGACGCTGTCCTTTCTCCGCCATAAGATTCTTCACGTGCATTCGACCAATACCTACGACAACCTGCCCGACGAGGAAATGGTCTGGCGGGACAATCAGGTCTATTGGGTGCAGGTCCGCGCCTATGTCACGGCGGCCGATGCGGCGCGAATTGCCAGCCTGTGCGAAATCCGTGATGCGACCTTTGCCAGGGTTGTAAATCGCCTGATCGAAGTCGGTCCGGAATGCCTTCCGGACCGCGCCAAAGGCATGGTCTTCTGGATGGAGACCTGGAAAGCGATGCGGCTCGAGGAGCGGTTGGTGAGCCCGCTGGATCTGCCGGACGTTTCCTACCCTGCGGGGCTCAGCCCTTCCCAACTGGAGGACATCCTGCGGGACGCGCCGAGCGACTTGCGATTTCACCTCAGCACCGGAGCGCTCGAAAGCTTTCGCAACACCCTGCCGCTGCTCCATCCGCGGGGGTACTTGCAGGTGCAGGACATTTTCGTCAAGGATCTCAACGAATATTCCATGGGCTTCCATGGCCCGGGAAAACTGGACGGCTCCATCGTGAACTGGGTCAATGGAGCGCTTCTGCGGGAGGTTGCGGAACGCTCCGGGTATGACATCCACTTTGCTCCGTTCCGCCACCGGCCGGGATCAAAGACGTCCGTGCTCTATACGACGCAGCGGGAGTAAACCTGATGAAACTTCCCATTCTTCCCACGACGATGGTTGGCAGCTATTCCATGCCGAGCTGGCTCGAGCGGCTCAAAACGGAGTATTTTGCCCGGCGGATCAGCCGCCACGATCTCGACGACATCCACAATACGGCCGTCAAGGCCGCCATCAAGGACCAGGAGATGGCCGGCCTCGACATCGTCACCGACGGAGAGCTGCGCCGGGACAACATGATTGACTACTTCCTGGAGCGCCTCCCCGGCGTGCAGATTGATCGCTCGTCGAAAAAGTTCTATTACGATTTTTACGACAGCGAAGTGCTCGGAAAGATTCCCATGGCCTCGCTCGGCCTGGCGGAGGACGTCCGCTTCCTTCTGGCAAACACCGAGCGGGAGGCGAAATTCTGCGTCACCGGGCCGCACTCCCTGGCCAAGCGCATTCGCAACAAGCACTATCCCAGCGAGGAAGCGCTGGCGGCGGACATCGCCCGGGTGATGAACATGGAGCTCAAGGAGCTGGTGAAGGCCGGAGCGAAATTCCTGCAGATTGACGAGCCCTACTTCTCCGGGTTCCCGGAGGACATTCAATGGGGGGTGGGCGTCCTCAACGCGCTCGTCGAGGGAGTCAACGCGCGAATCGCCGTGCACATCTGTTATGGCAATCGCTACGGCAAGCCCTCCTGGGAGGGCAGCTACCGCTATCTATTCCCCCGGATTCTAGACGCCCATATCCATCAGCTGAGCCTGGAATTTGCCCGCCGCGGGGGCGAGGATCTGGACCTGTTTCGCGAATTCTCCGTTCCCTTTGAATTGGGCGTCGGCGTCATTGACGTGAAAAACCAGGCAGTCGAGACTGCGGACATTGTGGCCGAGCGCATTCGCAAGGCGCTCGAATACATTCCGGCGGAGCGCGTTGTGATCCTCCCGGATTGCGGGCTTTTCCACGTTCCACAGGAGATCGCCCTTGCCAAACTGCGCGCCATGGTCGAAGGCGCGCGCATCGTGCGCAAGGAATTGGGCCATTGATCCCGTCGACTTCCCGGCGCGACAAGACGGTGCAGAAAATTCCGTCGTGCCATGTTTCCGCGCCCCGCCGGACCCGCTGCGCCGTCCAGCAAATACGGTAGACACCGGGGACTCTCCTTCGTTAGTATCCGTCGCACGTATTCCAATGCAATCCAGCAGTCCATCCGTGTTTGCTGCGATTCCCCCCCGGCGGAGGAGTGCGTTCGCCGAGGACGTAAAATCCTCCGAAAGGGTCGAGTTCTGGGAGGCAAGCGCCAGCTCGCACTTTGGAAGCTTGCGGGTGGAGCCGCATTCGCGCGAGCCTTTTCGCGCCAGCATCGATTATGTGAACGTCGGCGACATGATTCTTTATCGCCTCTCCTCAGAGGTTCCCCATGGCGTTGTGCGCGAGGCCTCCGTCGCAAGGGGCGATGGGCGGGCCTTTGTGAAGGCGGTGCTGCAAACGCGAGGCCATAGCCTGTTGTGCCAGGACGGGCGCTCGGCGACCCTTGAGGAAGGCGAGTGGACCCTCTATGACGCGGAGCAGACTTACAGCGTCAGGGTTCCTGCGAAAGCCGGACTGTCCATCCTGATGATTCCCCGCGACAGGATTCTGACCTGGGACGTTGACGCAAGCAGTTATTTCCTTCGGCGCTTTCCCGCAAACCGCGGCCTGGGCAAGCTGATCTGGAACCTTCTCTCGGCAACCGTGAATGAAATCCCGGAGATGCACCATCGCTCGAGCTACGACGTTGCGGATGTGATCGCCCAGATGATCCGCCTCGCCTTGCTCGATGCGGCCGCGACGCGGTGAATGCCAGGAACGCTCTCCGCGAGCGCGTCAAGCTCTACATCTCCAGCCACCTAGACGATCCGAGCCTTTCCATCGCGAGACTGGCCTCCGTCGTCTGCTGCAGCAAACGCTATCTGCACATGGTCTTTCAATCGGAAAACGCCTCCATCTCGGACTACATTCTGCGTGCGAGGCTGGACCGCTGCCGCGCGGACCTGATCAATCTTGCCGGCACGCGAAGATCCATCACGGAGATAGCCTATTCCTGGGGCTTCAGCAGTTCGACCCATTTCAGCCGCTGCTTCAAGCGCGCCTTCGGATTGTCCCCCCGGGATTTCCGCGCGGGATACCTGGCATCAGTCAGAAATGCCCATTCCCTGCCTGCAAACGGTGGCTAGCAGCCGGGGAAAGGCGTCTGCGCCCAGACGAAAATGAATTCCCAGGTTGAAATGGCACTTCGCCCACAGACAGGTTTTTGTTCCCTCCCAGCAGAGACGGCCTCCTCATGTCTCGGTATCTTTCCGCACCATAATCGGGCGCAGGCTCGCCAAGAATGAGCAACCCGAAGGGGGCATGTGGGGTCATGCTCGATTAAGTACTTGACAATCCAAGGGAAAGAGAATACACAGTCGGCAAACAGACGCCCAGGGTGGGCTCTGCCGCGCTATTTTGGGGGAAGGTAGCCTAAACATGCCGGAGGGAGCGGGACATGAGGGGACACCTGGTAGTGGTGTTGGCATTTGCTCTTGCGGTAATCCTCGGGGTTGCTAGCTCGACATTCGCGCAGGCCACGGGTGTGGCTCAGATGAGCGGCACAGTGACCGATCCGAGCGGCGCCACGGTAGCCGGTGCTTCCGTCACCTTGCGGAATACGGCCACGAACGCCACGTATTCGGCCGTCACCAATGGAAGCGGTTTCTACGCCGTCGCCAACTTGCCCCCTGGCGCCTATGAGCTCAAGGCCTCCTATACCGGTTTTGCGAACTACACACAGACGGGAATTGTGCTGACCGTCGCCGAGGCCGCCACGGTCAACGTGAGCCTGCAAGTGGCCGCGCAGGGTGAGAAGGTAGTGGTGACCACGCAGGCGCCCAACATTGAGCCTACCAAGACCGAAATCAGCCAGGTAGTCGGCCCGCAGCAGGTCGAGTCGCTGCCGACCAGCAGCCGCATCTTCACGGACTTTGCCCTGCTCACTCCCGGCGTGACCCTTAGCCGCACCAGCCTGGGAACCACGTTTACCGAATTCGAAGTGACTCAAATCTCCTTCGGCGGCATGCGCTCGTTCAGCAACGAGATCACGGTGGACGGCGCCGACTTCATCAACTCGGCCAGCGGCGTTCAGCGCTCCACACCTCCCCAGGATTCCGTGCAGGAGTTCCGCGTGGTCAATAACAGCTTCGGCGCGGAGTACGGGCGGACGATTGGCGGCATCGTCAACATCGTCACCAAATCCGGCACCAACGATATGCACGGAGCCGTCTACGAATATTTCCAGAACAACGCCATGGATGCCCGGTCGCTCCTGCAGCCCGTCGCCAATCCCGTGACGGGAGTGCCGGCCCTGCCGGACCAGTTGCGCCAGAACATGTTCGGCGGCGAACTCGGCGGGCCGATCAAGAAGGACAAGACCTTCTTCTTCGTGAACTATGAGGGAAAGCGCAGCGCGCAATCCCCGGTCTACCCGCCCGACCTCATCAACAACGTTCTGGCAATTGACCAGGGCAAGGCGATGATGGGCCTGGCCCCCGAAGGATGCTCCGCGGGCCTGACAAAGTGCCTGCCCAATTTCTTGGGCAATCCGAATAACATCACCCAGGCCCAGGCGTTCGGCTTCCTCAACGGCTTCCTGAAAACCGGGGACGATGACTGGGGATTCGCCCGCCTCGACCACCAGATCAACTCCAATAACTTCCTGGCTGTCCGCTACAACGTTGAGGATACCCGGGCCCTCGGCGAACTGGTCGGCAACACTCTGGACGGCGGCGGCATCGGCGTCCCAAGCGGTGGCCGCAACCTGTTTGTGCGCGACCAGTCCGTGGTCGCCACATTGAACTCAAACCTCACGCCGAATGTGGTCAATACGTTCCTCGGGCAATTTGCCCGCCGGCATTACAACTTTCTGGGCATGACGGGCCAGCCGGACTTCAGCATCCTGAACGACCTTGAGTTGGGCCACAACTTCGGCACGAATGACCGCCTCTATGAGACGCGCGGCGAACTCTCGGACTCGGTCTCCTGGGTAAAGGGAAATCACATCGCCAAGTTCGGGGTGGATGGCAATCTGCTTTCGAGCCTTGAGGTCTACCCCGGATTTACGCCCACCCGCATGCTCATCCCGGGCGTTTCGTGCTTTGAAAATTTCGCCCAGTTCTTTAACGCCAATTACGGAGCGCACGAGGCAGTGCCAGGCGGAGTCAGCGGACTGGCCGGCCAGTGCGGACTTCCTCCCTCGGATAACGGAATGGTTTTCATGTACGCCGGCGTGCCGCTTCCAACCTCCGCGGCGGCATGCGTTCCCACTCTGACATCGGGCGGTTGCACTCCAACGGCCACTTCTCTGAACCCCCTTCCGGGCGGCGGATTCAATGGCAACTCCGCCTGGACGAACGCCTATCCTCCGCAGTTCTTCAACAACTACGGCCGGCTGATTGACCACGGATATTGGGGCGCTTACGCCCAGGACCAGTGGCGCATCACGTCCAAGCTGACGTTGAACTACGGCATCCGCTGGGACGTTGAGTCCGGCCTCGGGTCGTATGTGAATCAGGACTGGAACGAATGGCAGCCGCGCATCGGGCTGGCCTATTCGCCCGACGGGAACACGGTCCTTCGCGCAGGGTTCGGCATCTACTTTGACCGCCAGAACCTGACCTTCTTCTTTGTGCCCAACACGCAGAAGATTGTCGCCGGCTATCAGTGCGGCAACCATCCGACGGCCTATATCCAAAGCGTTTGTGGCGGAGCTGGAATTTCGCCTCTGCAGTTTCCCAACATTCAATCGAGCCTTGGCCAGGCTACCCAGGGCTACCAGATTTTTGGCTTCCCGGCGAGCCAGGGAGCGGCGCAAAAGGCTGCTGGCGTTATCCAGACCGGCGGATATGATGTGTTCACCAATACTGGCGGGCCGACGGGCACCATCGCCATGGCCGGCACTTGCTTCACCACCGGCGCGTGCGGAATTGGCGAAGGCGGCATGGACCACAACTCCCCGGCGCCCTACGCCGAGCAGGCCAGCGCGGAAATTGACCACCAGTTTAGCGGCGGCTTCGCGCTCGACGTCTCCTACCTCTTTGTCGGCGCGCACCGCCTGGTTCGCGGCAACAACATCAACATTCCCTGCCCCGTGGGCACAGCTTATACGGGGCCTGTCGGCGATCCACTGCCGGAATGGACGGGAGGGTTGGTGGCCCCGAATGGCAGCCTTAACTTCAACAACACCGCCTGCTCGGGGGCGCCAACGCTTGGGACTGGGGCGCTGGCCGGGATGGGGCCCTTCTTTGGTGGCGTCTTTGGCTCGGGCTTGCAGACCCTCAACGGCGGACTCGAGGACTACAACAACAATGTCGCCAGTGCCCGATACAACGGCCTTACCGTCACGGCAATCGAGCGGCTGGGCAAGTACTTCAACCTGACCGCCAACTACACTTATTCGCACACGATTGACAACGGTAACTTCACCACGTTCATCAACCTGCCGGTGAACCAGTTCGACTACGCCGCAGAGGAAGCCAACTCGAACCAGGACCTGCGCCACCGGCTCGTCACCAACTTCGTGGCCAATACGCCCACGCATGGCTGGTATCGCAACTTCACTTTCAGCAGCATCATCACGCTGCAGTCGGGCAGCCCCTTCACGATCTATTACGGCGCCAATACGCTGAACGACGTGGCCGGCGGCGCGACGGACCGCGTTGGCGGCGCTGCGGTGAAGGGCACCCAATGCCCCGACGTCACCAACTGCCAAACCATGATCCCGCGCAACACCTACGTCGGCGACCCAATGTACGACTGGGATCTGCATATGGGGCGGTTCTTTCAGTTCACTCCGAATCTCCGGCTGGATTTGGGCTTTGACGCATTCAACGTGCTGAACCGGCCCAACGTGCAGGAGATCAACCCGGTCTACGGCTCGCCGGTCTTCTGCGGAGCAATTCCCGCGCATTATAACGATGCCACCTCACTTGCCATTCAGCGGGGGGCGTCATCCGTAGGGTGCCCGGTCAGCCCGGTCAATTACCCCCTGAATATTCCCGTGCCCGGCGGTGCATTGGCTCCAACGCCGATACCCAGCGGCCCGGGTTCCGCGATCTTCATCCCGAACTCGCCGAATCCGGCGTTCGGCACGCCCCGGGTGATGTTCAACCCGCGGCAGCTCCAGGTTTCGGCCCGGCTCCAATTCTAGCTTTGGCAATCGGCCCGTCCGCCGGGTTTCTCCGGAATCGGAGGAACCCGGTGGGGCGGAGCTTCAGATCCCCTTCCCCCACGATAAAATGCCGCTCCGTCCCAGGAACCGTGCGACGATGTCAGTCTCTAAGCCCGCGCAATCTCGCTTGAAACCGTAGCAGCGCAAAACTAAGATACGCACTGCAACCTCACCCTGTGCGCCGAGAGAGTTTATGGCGATTGTTTACTCCATCGAGGGCATCATTCCGGTCATTGACCCCAGCGCCTACGTCCATCCCAGCGCGGTGCTGATTGGCGACGTAATCGTTGGGCCCGGATGCTACGTGGGGCCTTGCGCCAGCCTGCGCGGAGATCTCGGGCGGCTCGTGCTCGAGGCAGGAAGCAATCTCCAGGATTCCTGCATCATGCACAGTTTTCCCGGTGAGGATACCGTGGTGGAAATGGACGGCCACATCGGACACGGGGCGGTCCTGCACGGCTGCCGCATAGGCAGAAATACGATGGTCGGGATGAACGCGGTCGTCTCCGACGGGGCGGTCATCGGCGAGTCCTGCATCGTGGCGGCCCTGGCCTTCGTCAAGGCAGGCGCGGTCATCCCGCCGCACAGCCTGGTCGTGGGAATCCCCGGAAAAGTCGTCCGCGAGCTGAGCGAGGAAGAGATTGCCTGGAAACGGAGAGCCACGGGCGTCTATCAGGAGTTGGCCCGAAGGTGCCTGGCCAGCCTCCAGGAGACCCAGCCGCTCCCCGCTCCCGAACCGGGCCGCAAACGGTTTCCCAAGCTGCCCGTTAATCCGCTCCACAAATCCCGCCAGGGCGCAGAGGGTTGAGCGGCAGGCGTTCCTTGCGGCTCCCGGCGAGCCGTTCGTCCCGCTCGCCGAACTAATTTCTTGACGTCATTCTCTTTACTTTGTTAGATGTTGAGTTCCCGCTCGGCTTCCAAGCGAATATTCTGCCCGCCGCAGAAGAATTGAGCCGGAAGGAGATCCCCGTGGCGAGTGTGCGAGGAGCGCATGGATTTCAGCTGGCGGCCGTTGGCGCGCCCTTGCAGCCTTGCCAACTCCCCGCTCTGGAACCGGCCCCCGAGGAAGTCATCATCCAGGTGGCGGGCTGCGGAGTGTGCCACACAGATGTCGGCTATGCCTTTGACGGAGTTCCCACGCGGCACGCTCTTCCGCTCATTTTGGGACATGAAATTTCCGGGAAGATTGTAGCCGCAGGTGAAAACTCCCGCGAGTGGCTTGGCCAATCCGTAATCGTGCCCGCCGTGATTCCTTGCGGCCAATGTCCGGCGTGCCGGCAAGGCCGTGAGACGATCTGCCGACAGCAGTTCATGCCCGGCAACGACGGTGATGGCGGGTTTGCGACGCACGTGCGCGTCCCCTCCCGCGGGCTGTGCCCGGTGCCCGAGCCGCTTCCCTCCGGCCTCACCCTCGAGATGCTTTCCGTCGTTGCCGACGCGGTGACCACACCCTATGAAGCCATGCGCCGCGCGGAGCTTGGCCCCGATGATGTCGCCGTCGTCGTGGGCGCCGGGGGCGTCGGCGGATTCGGAGTGCAGATCGCCGTGGCGCTGGGGGCGGCGGTGGTGGCGATTGATATTGACCGCGAGCGGCTCGATCTTGCCGCGCGGCATGGCGCGGGATTGGCCCTCGATTCGAGCGCGGCGGACTTAAAGGGACTGAAAACAGCTATCCGCACTTTTTCCAAGAATTCCGGGCGCAAGGGCATCGGGCTGAAAATTTTTGAGATGAGCGGCACCCCGGCAGGTCAGGCCACGGCCTTCGGGCTGCTTGATTATGGCGCGTATCTGGCCGTCGTCGGCTTCACCCCGAAATCCGTGGATCTGCGCCTGTCGAACCTGATGGCCTTCGATGCGACCGCGCGCGGGAATTGGGGATGCCCGCCGAAAGAGTATCCCGCCGCGCTCAAGCTGGTCCTCGACGGCAAGATCGCGCTCGGGCCGTACATTAAGACGCACCCGCTCGAGGAAGCCCCGGCGGTCCTTGCTGCGGTTGCCAGACATTCCGTTCGCCGCCGGGCCATCCTGCGGCCGAACACAGCCAGCTAAACACGGCAGGAGACACTACATTGAACAATCACAACCTCACGGAAGGGCTCGCCCCGCGGGAAATCCTGGTGGAGCACCGGCCCGTGCGCAGCCGCTCGGGCAAGCCGGCCGAGGGCCTGCACAATGTCTGGATCACGCTGAACAATCCCAAGGAACTCAACAGCTACACGACCTCGATGGTGAAGGAAATAATCCTGGCGCTGCGCGAGGCGAGCAACGACCGCGCGGCCGTGGCCGTGGTGCTGACCGGGGCGGGGGCGCGCGCCTTCTGCAGCGGCGGAAACACCCGTGAATACGCGGAATATTATGCCGGAGCGCCTGGGGAATACCGCCAGTACATGCGCCTGTTCAACGACATGGTCACCGCTATTCTGCACTGCGACAAGCCGGTCATTTCCCGCGTCAACGGCATCCGCGTGGGCGGCGGGCAGGAAATCGGAATGGCCTGCGATTTCTCGATCGCAAGCGATCTGGCGCTATTCAGCCAGGCCGGGCCGAAGCACGGCTCCGCTCCGGATGGCGGTTCGACGGATTTTCTCCCGCTCTATGTGGGAATCGAGCGCGCCATGTACAGCGGGACCCTGTGCGAGACGTGGAGCGCGCACCGCTTCTACTGGATGGGCGGGCTGACGCAGATTGTTCCGGCACTGAAGGTGGACGGCAAATGGGCGGCAAATCCGCTGGTCGTCACCGACCGCGTGCTGGATGAATACGGCCGCGTCGTTTTCGGCGAATGGAAGTCCGGCCAGGCCCGCGAGGAAGGCAAAGCGCTGCTCGCCCGCGGCACAGCGGATCTGGCCCTGCTCGACGAAGCGGTCGAGGAGATGTGCACGAAACTCCTCTACACCATGCCCGATTGCCTCATCAAAACCATCGAGAGCCTCCGCAAACACAAGCTCGCGCATTGGGACAAGAACCGCGAAAGCAATCGCGCCTGGCTTTCCCTGAACATGATGACCGAAGCCAACGCCGGCTTCCGCGCATTCCATTACGGCACCAAGGACGAGCGCGAGGTGGATTTTGTCCGGCTGCGCCAGCGCCTGGCCGAGGGCGCCCGCTGGAGCGATGAACTGGTCCGCGAAATTGCTCCCTGGGTGCCCGCGCGCGCACCCGCGGAGAAATAGTCCCGCGCCCTCGCGCGCAAGAAAGGATTTCCCCATGCCTGGCGACTACCGAAGCATTCAGTGCGATACAGCAAATGGAGTGGCCCGCATCACGCTGAATCAGCCGCCGCTGAACATCATGGACATTGCCATGATGACGGAAATTCACAACGCCCTGATGCAAATTCACGCCGACAATCAAGCCAAGGTGCTCGTGCTCGATCATCAGGGAAAGGCCTTTTCCGCCGGCGTTTCAATTCAAGACCATACGCCGGACAAAGTCTCCAGCATGATTGAGAGATTCCACGGGATGTTTCGCGTGCTCGAATCCCTGGCGGTGCCCACGCTGGCGCTGGTGGATGGGATGGCGCTTGGGGGAGGCTGCGAACTGGCCATCTTCTGCGATATGGTGATTGCGTCGGAGCGCGCTACGTTCGGCCAGCCGGAAATCAAGGTGGGAGTTTTTCCGCCGCTCGCCGCCGTCATTTTCCCGCGGCTCGTCGGGCGAAACCGCGCCCTCGAGCTGCTTCTTACGGGCGATGTCATTGACGCGAACGCGGCCAAGGCTGCGGGCCTGATCAACCAGGTCTTCCCCGTCGCGGACTTTCGCCAGAAGGCCGGCGAATTCATTGCCAAGCTTACCGCGCTGAGCGCCCCTGTCCTGAAACTGACCAAGCGCGCCGTGGACCGCGCGCTGAACATGTCCGTGAACGATGGAATCGCATCGGTCGAGGAACTCTATCTCGGCGAGCTGATGCAAACCGAAGACGCGCACGAGGGCTTGAACGCCTACCTCGAAAAGCGGAAGCCCGTCTGGAAAAACAAGTAGCCCGCGATTCACAAAGCCCAATTTCCCCATCGCTAGCCGTTCCTCTAGCCATGGATTCCCAGCCCGGCAACCCGAGGGATGGTGGGCCCTCCTTGACGACCGCGGAGCTCTCCCCCTCCGCCCCGCACCTGCCGTTCGGCTAGATTTTCAAGCGATTGCCTGAATGCCGGACTCTGGGTAATATCGCGGCCTCGAATTCCAGGGCCGTTAAAGAAGCGAGGTCCACCATGCACATGAAAAGGCTCGTTCTTGCAGTGGGACACGTGGCCGCGGCGATTGCCATGGCCATCGCGATGGCAGCGCCGGTCCGCGCGCAGATGGCGAACCCCATGGACTACCCGCTGCCCAAGCCCGCGTTTCCCGGCCAAACGAACGCTCCGCCGCCCGCCAGGAAGTCGCCGCCGTTCAATGTAGAAACGATCATCCCGCGATTCATGGCGCCGTGGGCGCTGGCATTTTTGCCGGACGGCAAAATGCTGGTCACCGAGCGCTACGGATTCATTCGCGTCGCCTCGATGAACGGATTTTATTCGGCGCCCATTGCCGGCGTGCCGGACACGAAGATCGTCGCGGCGGAATCGCTCCACGACGTGGCCATTGACCCCGATTTCGCCAAGAACCGCCTGATCTATTTTACCTACTTTGCCCCGCCGCCCGGCGAGGACCCGGGCGTGTGGCCGATTGACGTTTTCTACGGCAACGTTTGGAAAGCTTCCGTCGCCGAGCGCCGCACGATGCGGGTCGGCGAAGAGCGCGTGGCTCGCGCGCGGCTGAGCGAGGATGAAAAGCGCCTGGAGAACGTGCAGGTGCTGCTCGACGGCGTGAACCGGCGAATTGTCTTCGCGCCCGATGGCACGATGTTCGTCACCGGCGCGGACCGCTTCCGCTTCTACGAGCCGAGCTACGACGGCACGAACCACGAAATCACTGATCCCGACATCCTCCGCAACTTCACCGGGCGCGTGGTGCGCATCAATCGCGACGGCTCCATCCCCAAGGGCAACCCGTTTCTCGATCAGCCGACCGTGCTTCCGGAAACGTATTCGTACGGGCATCGCGATCCGGAAGGCGCGGCCATCAATCCGGCTACCGGACAGCTCTGGGTGGTCGAGCACGGCCCGCTCGGCGGGGACGAAATCAATATTATTCAGCCGGGCGGCAACTATGGCTGGCCCAACGTGAGCTATGGCCGCCGCTACAACGGCGATCCCATCGCCGGCACGGGTGCCACAGCGAAAGCGGGCACGATACAGCCCATCTATTTCTGGTATCCGGATATCGCGCCCGGCAGCGCCATGTTCTACACAGGGAATCTCTTTCCCGAGTGGAAGGGAAACCTCTTCGTCGGCGGAATGGCCGCAAAGAGCCTGATCCGTCTCGTGCTGGACGGCAACCGTGTCGTCGCGGAGGAGCGACTGCTGCACGATCTCAACGAGCGCATTCGCGATGTCGTGCAAGGTCCCGACGGAGCGATTTACCTGCTCACCGACAGTGGGAAGCTCTTGCGCCTGACACCGAAGAAATAACGCCGCACGCCCTTGCCGCGCGTTTTGCGGAAGCCTCGCCGCCGGCGAAAACAGGAGAATGGTGGGCCTGGGTGGACTTGAACCACCGACCTCACCCTTATCAGGGGTGCGCTCTAGCCACCTGAGCTACAGGCCCGGCGTGGGAATTCAGAATACTGCATCTCTCACCTTCGGACAAATGCATTTTGGCCGCACGTGATTTTACCGGCTGCGATTCGCATGGCTTATTGAACGGCCGCAGGCTCGTGGCCATCCGCGAGCCGTTGTTGCGGATGGGTGCGCCATCTGATATACAAGCGGCGCACGAATTCATGGGAGGAAAGTATGTCCAGGAAGGCGGGAATTCTCAGTGCCGCGGCGGCACTGCTTTTGAGCGCAATTTTCGGCGTGGCCGCTCCGGCCCAGGCGGGCTCTGCGCGGCAAGACGGCGGCTATTCGGCAAGCTGCGACCGGGCGTGCCTCGATGGCTTTGTGGACCAGTATCTCGACGCGGTGGTGGCGCACGACGCCTCGCGCTTGCCGGTGACGAAGCTCGTCAAGTTCACTGAGAATGGGCAGAAGCTGGAGTTGGGAGACGGTTTCTGGAGATCGGCGTCCGCCCGCGGGAGCTACAAGTTCTATATCGAAGACCCGCCAACAGGGGAAGTCGCCTTCTTCGGCACGATGCAGGAGGCAGGCGATCCCGTCATCCTGGCGCTGCGCCTGAAAATCGAGAACCGGAAAATCGCGGAGGTGGAGACGATCGTGGCCCGCGGGCAAATGGCCCAGACCGGCGCGAAGAACCTCGAAAAACTAGGCCATCCGGACCCGATTTATCTCGAAGACGTTCCGGCAAAGGAACGCGTTTCACGCCTGGATCTGGTCATGACCGCGAACAAATATTTTTCCGGCATGCAGCAGAACGACGGCAAGGGCGACTATTCGTTCTTTGCGGACGATTGCAACCGCCTCGAAAATGGCATGCAGACCACCAACAATCCCAACCTCGCGACTGCCCGCCCCGGACAGAACAACGCAGGCCCGCACTATAATCCCGCGACCCACCCGAGCATGTATTCCGCGGCCTGGTCCTGCAAGGATCAGTTTCAATCGGGTTTGCTGCATTTCGTGACGCGCATCCGCGATCGCCGCTTCGCCGTGGTGGATCCCGAGCGCGGCCTGGCTCTGGCGTTCGGCTTCTTCGATCATTCGGCGGGCAGCACGCGCACGTTCCAGACGCCCGACGGGCGCACGGTCACCGCCGGTCCCACAACGCCGTTCACCTGGGAAATCGCGGAGCTGTTCAAGGTGCAGGGCGGCCAGATTCATCGCATTCAAGCCGTGCTCACGCAAGGTCCGTACGGGATGGGATCGGGATGGAGCAGTTGGAACGAGGCCATGTCCGACGTGCCGCGATGGTAGCGCCGGCAAAGCCGGGCGCCGTGCCCGGCCGGGGGAACATCTACATGCGAGCAAGATGCTGGAGCGCCTGCATTCTAGCGTGTGCATTCCTGATCGTTTTTGCGCCGCGTGGCGCGAAAGCCGCCGGCCAGCCCTGCGACCGCGCCTGCCTGAACGGGCTTATGGACCGGTATCTCGGGGCGCTGGTAGCGCATGATCCATCGCGGCTGCCGCTCTCCGCGCACGTAAAGTTCACCGAGGACGGCGTGCGGCTGAAACCCGGCGACGGGCTCTGGGCCACCGCCAGCGGCCTCGGCAGCTACCGTCTGGAATTCGCCGAGCCGGAAGCCGGCGAGGCTGGCGCGTTCGCGTTGATCGAGGAGAATGGAACGCCGGCGATCCTGGCGTTGCGCATGAAGGTGGCGGACGGCAAGATCACCGAGGTTGAAACGCTCGTGGCGCGCAAGCAGACCACCGCGTTTCTCAACACCGCCGCGCTGACCGAGCCTCCGCCGATTTTCCTTGAGGCAGTTCCTTCCGCGGAGCGGCTGCCGCGGCAGGAGATGATCCGCATCGCCAACAGCTACTTCAACGGCATCGAGCAGAGCAACGGGAACATCGTCCCATTCGATAAGGATTGCGTGCGGATTGAGAACGGGATCCAGACGACAAACGTGACCTCGCCGGGGCGCTCTTCCCTGCCGGGCGCAGGAACGTTCAATCTGCTGGCACTCGGATGCCGCGACCAATTCAATACGAAGATTTTCAGCTATATCCGCTCCGTGCGTCCGCGGCGCTTCCCGATTGTGGATAGTGAACGGGGACTCGTGCTGGCGGTCGTCCGCTTCAACCACCCCGGCAACATACAGTCCGTTGAAGTGCCCGGACACGGCAAGGTTGCAATGGGGCGCTATGCGCAGTGGCCGAACAGCACGCAAATCATGGAGCTATTCAAAGTCCGTGACAGGAAAATTCGCGAAATCACCGCCGTGATCGTCACCGCGCCTTATAAGGCCTCGATGGGATGGGAGTGACCGCCGCGAACAGCATTCCGGGCCTCAAAATAAAAGCTGAAAATCGGCACAAGTAAGGCAATACTTGTGAGTTTGGAAAGAAGCGTTGCGCGCGGTCATGTGCTCGGGGTGGGTGCAGCGGCCGAGTGCAGGCGCGACATGTGGTTTATCTGATGCCCGGTGCTCCCGCGTTTACGAAAAGGCTCGCAGCTCTCGTCCTCCTGGCCGCTTCTGCCATCTTCGCACAGGCCAATACCGGAGAGCTGCACCTGAAAGTGACGGATCCTTCCGGCCTGGGCATCCAGGCAAAGGTCGCCATCTCGAGCCGTGCGAACGAGTATCACAAAGCCTTCACGACCGATCCCGGTGGCAATCTCGAGGTGAAGTCGCTCCCCTTCGGAGTGTACCAAATCGAGGTTGACCAGCCGGGCTTCGCGAAGGTTTCGGCGGGAATCGAAATCCGTTCCGTGCTGCCGACGAACTGCACCATTCGTCTGGCCCTTTCGCCAGTCAGCACGGCCGTCACCGTCACCACCGGAAGCACGCTCGTGAATCCACACCAGGCGGGCTCCGTCAATCAAATCGGCACCCAGATGATCCAAAGGCGGTTCAGCTCGCTGCCGGGGCGCTCCCTGCAGGACCTGGTGAATTCCGAGCCGGGCTGGCTCTACGAAGGGAACGCGGTCCTTCACCCGCGCGGGTCGGAGTATCAGACACAGTTCGTGCTGGATGGCATTCCACTGACGGACAATCGCTCCCCCGGGGCGGGTCCCGAAATTGAAGCTGACGACGTGCAATCCATGACCATCTACACGGCGGGGATTCCCGCCGAGTACGGCCGGAAACTGGGCGGGGTCATCGAGGTCAACACACTTGAGGATGTTCAGCAGGGCTTCCACGGCGAGGCGGTGCTTTCGGGCGGCAGCTACGACACCGCCGGTGCGTTCCTTCGCGTCCAGGACGTCTGGGGATCGAACACCCTCGGCTTCAGCGCCAGTGGCGACGGCACCAGCCATTATCTGAATCCGGTCGTCCCGCAAAACTACACCAACCGCGGGACCACGGGCGATTATTCCGGGCATTACGAGCGAGACTTCACCCCGGGCGACCGCCTGAGCGTCGCCGTACGCCACGAATTTTCTCGCTACCAGATTCCCAACGAGCAAATTCAGCAGGCCGCCGGACAGCGCCAGGATGGCGACAATTTCGAGACCATGGGCATGATCTCCTACCAGCACACTTTCTCTCCCGATGCCCTCGGCGCACTGCGCGGGATGGTGCGGGACGACTCGAGTGATCTAAACTCGAACCCGCTCTCGACGCCCATCATTGCCTTGCAGCACAATCATTGGCAGGAGGGCTATTTCAATGCCAGCATCCTCGTGCACCACGGCCATCAGGAATGGAAGGCCGGCGTGGATTCGGACAGTGTGTTTCTGCACGAAAATTTCTCCGATGTGATCACCAATCCCTCGCTGTTTGATCCCGGCACCCCGCTCACCTTTGCCTTTCCCGACGGCCATCCGAGCGCCGGAAGCCGCCCCGATCTCGAGCAGTCCGCTTATATTCAGGATCAGATCAACCTCGCAAGCTGGACCATCAGCGCGGGGCTTCGCTGGGACCACTACCAGTTGATCGTCAACCGCCAGGCGGCCAGCCCGCGCCTTTCCGTCGCACGGTATTTCCGCTCCGCGGACCTCGTGCTGCATGCTTCCTACGACCGTATTTTTCAGACGCCGTCGTCGGAGAATCTGCTTCTCTCCAGTTCGCCCCTCGTCCAATCAATCAATCCGAATGTTCTCCGCCTGCCGGTCTTGCCTTCCTACGCCAACTACTATGAGGCTGGATTGACGAAGGGCTTTTTCTCCCAGCTCAAGCTGAGCGCCAATTACTACCGGAGACTCTTTGACAACTATGCCGACGATAATCTCCTGCTGAATACGCCGGTGAGCTTCCCGATCGCTTTTCGCAAGGCCATTATTTACGGCGCGGAGTCGAAGCTCGAGCTGCCAAACTGGCGGCGCTTCTCCGGCTACGCCACGTATTCCTACATGGTCGGCAACGCCTGGTTTCCTGTCACGGGCGGTCTTCTATTGGGGGTGGACGCACTGAACGCTCCAACCCAGCTCACCGGCCACTTTCCCGTGACCCAAGACCAGCGCAACACGGTACGCGAGCGGATCCAATACCAGGTCAGCCCGCGTTTCTGGATCGCCACGGGAGCGCAGTATGGCAGCGGCCTGCCCTTTGACTTCACCGGCACGGAGGCCCAGGCGCTCGCCCAGTATGGCCCGCAGGTCGTCTCCCGCCTGAATTTCAACAGGGGCCGCGTCCGGCCCAATTTCTCGCTGGATGTCTCGGCGGGCGCGCAAATCTATCAGTCGGACCGCTGGCGGGTGAGGTTTCAGGCCGATGGCGAGAACCTGACCAACCGGCTCAACGTTCTCGATTTCGCCGGACTCTTTTCCGGAAACGCCATCGCCCCGGCAAGAAGCTTCGCGCTTCGACTGACAACAGATTTCTAGCCGCCGCTGAATTTTTGCCGGGCACTGCTCCCCTTTCCATCCCCGCATCGCGCTCCGACTGATGGGCGTGTCGCTTTCGCGTCACTCGGCCCCACGCCGATGGCTCACCAGCCCGGACTATGGCAACTTAAGCGAAAGTCTATGTTCATGGCGAGCCAGAAACGATGAGCGATTCTTCCGCTTCCAGCGGTGCGGGCGGCACGCATTCCGAGCGGCGGCGAGTGCCTCGTTACAGCCTGATCGCCACCGCCGAGATTATCGAGCCTTCCAGCGGCGTGCATCTTTCCGGCCGCGTTTCCGAGATCGGCCACAGCGGATGCTATTTCGATGTGCTGAACGTCCTCCCGCCCAAGACGCGCCTGCGCATTCGCATTTCGCGGGACCAGGGATCTTTCGTATCCGAGGCTCAGGTCATCTACGCCCAGGAGGGGATGGGCATGGGGCTTGTCTTCGTGAATACCGCGCCGGACCAAATCGCGATACTCGATTCCTGGCTGGCGGAACTCCATTCCTAAACGCATACCGCGAGATACGCTTTCCCCACTGCGCATCTCTCGCAATTATCAGGCGGACAGTCTATCTCCAGAAAGAGTATGCGCTAGGTTCCAGCACGCCACGCGCGCCAGTGCTGATAGACTTGCTTCTGCGCCCCCGCGCCGGGGCCTGGCATTCGCGCCATCGGAGAAGGCGGCATGAACTTCGAGTTGACCCAAGAACAAAAACTGCTGCAACGCAGCGTCCGGGAATTCGCCGAAGCGGAGGTGAAGCCATTCGCGAAAGAGCTCGATGAAACCGGCCGGTTCCCGAGCGATATCCTCCGAAAGGCGGCGGAGATTGGCCTGATCGGCGTGGCATTGCCGGAACGGTACGGCGGCGCCGGAATGGACCATATCTGCTACAGCATCGCGATCGAGGAGATTTCCCAAGCCTGTGCCTCGACGGGCGTCATTCTCTCCGTACAGAATTCCCTCTACATTGATTCGATTTATCGCTTTGGAAGCGAGGAACAGAAGAGCAAGTACGTGACTCCGGTGGCCCGGGGCGAAAAGATTGGTTTCTATGCGCTCACGGAGCCGCAGGCCGGGTCGAATGCGGCCGCGCTGACCACCCGCGCGGTGCGCCGGGGCGACCACTACATCGTCAACGGGACCAAGGCGTGGATCACCGCGGGCGGAGCCGCCGATTTCGGCGTCGTCTATGTGAACACGCGTCCGGAGGACGGCGAGAAGGGGATCACCGCGCTTATTGTCGAGAAGGGCATGCCCGGATTTGCTCCCGGGAAGGAAGAGAAAAAACTCGGCATCCACGCCACCGCCTGCACCGAACTCATCTTCAATGAATGTGCCATCCCGGTCGAAAACCGGCTTGGCGAGGAAGGCGCCGGCTACCGCATCGCGCTCGCGACGCTCGATGGCGGCCGTGTGGGCATCGCCTCCCAGGCGGTCGGTATTGCGCAGGGAGCATGCGATGCGGCGCTGGCCTACGCGCGCGAGCGCCAGGCATTTGGCCAGCCCATCGCGCAGTTTCAGGCAATCCAATTCATGCTTGCCGACATGGCTCTGGAAATTGACGCGGCGCGCCTGCTCGCCCGGCAAGCCGCATGGAAACAGGATTCCGGAGCGCGATTCTCCCGCGAGGCGGCAATGGCCAAGCTCTTTGCGAGCGAGATGGCCACGCGCGTGGCCCACAAGGCCATCCAAATCCATGGCGGCAATGGCTATAGCAGCGAATACCCCGTCGAGCGCGCCTACCGCGACGCCCGGATCACGGAAATCTATGAGGGTACCAGCGAAATTCAGCGGCTCGTGATCGCCTCCTGGCTCCTCAGGGACTCCTGAGGACACCCCACCCTCCCCCGTCGTATCCGGGATGCCAATCCTGCAGGCTTCGCCGTTGTTTCCCTCCAGTGTATTCTTGTGGCGTGCTTCCGCTCGATGTTGAACGGGAATTCGAGGCGGCCCGCGACGCGGAATTCTTCGCCGCGCTTCCCTCGCGCCCCGGAGTCATCCTCCTCGAAATGGCCTCCGCCGATGCGCGGCCTTACCTGGCCCGAACCGCGGACATTCGCCGCGCCGCCGAACGCCTGCTGCGTCCCCCGGACACCCCATCGAAGCGGCTCAATCTGCGCGCCGCAGCGGCGCGCATTCGCTATCGCGTGACCGGCTCGAAATTCGAGCAATCACTGGCCCTGTATTTTATCGCCCGCGAACATTTCCCCTCCTCCTACGCCGGGCGGTTGCGCCTGCGCGCCCCCGCGCTGCTGAAGGTGAACCTGCAGGCCGAATACCCGCGCTGCCGCGTCACGCGCGCGGTTCGCGCCGGCCGCGCGCTGTATTTTGGCCCCTTCCCCTATCGCCGCGCCGCGCAGAATTTTGCCGAGGCCTTCCTCGATCTATTCCGGATCCGCCGCTGCCACATCAAAATCCGGCGCGATCCGGCCTTTCCAGGCTGCATCTACTCAGAAATGAAGATGTGCCTCGCCCCCTGCTTCGGCGGATGTACAAAGCAGGAATACGACACAGAGGTCGGTCTCGTACTCGATGCGCTCGACACCTCCGGCGCGGCCCTCCTGGCGCGGCTCGAGCAAGAGCGGGAGGCCGCCAGCACAGCCCTGGATTTCGAGCGGGCCGGGACCATTCACAACCGCTTGGAAAAAGTGTCCGCCGTCCTGCGCGGGCTGCCGGAAATCGCCCGGCGCATTGACCGCCTGGATGCACTCATCCTGCAGCGAGCCCCGGAAGAGATGGCCATCGCGGCGTTCCCGATTTTCGGCGGCCTTCTCGCCGCGCCGATTTTTCTCCGTTTCAGCGAACTGCAGGGCCAGCCGCGCTCGGCCGAAGCGATCTTGAGGGAACACCTGCAAGCGCAAACCAGGCCGCCGGATGAAACGAAGCCGGAGGATTCAGCAGCCTCGCCCATCGTGATCCCCGCCGCGCCGGCGGCGCTACCCAAAGATTGGCCCTCGCGCTATGGCTTGCGCTCCGCTCCGCCGGAATTGGCCGAGCACCTCTCGCTGGTGGCACGATGGTTCTATTCGAAGCCGCGGGAAGGCGAGATTTTCTTCCGCGATGCGGACTGGCCCTATCGCCGGATGCTTCGAGCATGCCGGCGAATTCTCGATTCCGGCACGGCGCCGCCACCGGTGGCCGCGCCCTGAGGGAATTTCCGCCGAATCAGGAACC
>JAJXZD010000087.1 GCA_021780215.1 Acidobacteriota bacterium | reverse complement strand
GCTGCTTGGCAATCCGCCAGTCCAGCTCGGAGCGCCGGGTGTTCCGCCGCGGGTTTGAGAGGAAGCTCATTCGTAAGGAGGATGGCCCGCGGTGTGCGGCATTGCAGGCATAGCGGCATTGGCGCCCGATCCCCGCTTTCTCGCGATTGGCGAGCGCATGGCCGCCGCGATTGCACACCGCGGGCCGGATAGCCGCGGTGTGCAGGACCTAGGCGCCTGCGTCCTGGCAAACACGCGCCTCGCGATCGTTGACCTTACCGAGCAGGGTCATCAGCCGATGTGCAACGAAGATGCAACCGTGTGGATCGCATATAACGGCGAGTGCTACAACGCCGATGAGCTCCGCCCAGGCCTGCAACGGAGAGGTCATCGGTTTCGCTCGCGAACGGACACTGAAGTCATTCTGCATCTCTATGAGGAGTGCGGCGAAGCGTGCGTCGGTCAATTAAGGGGAATGTTTGCCTTCGCCATCTGGGACGCGCGCCGGAAACAACTGCTTCTGGCCAGAGACCGGCTGGGAATCAAGCCGCTCTACTACTCCTTTCCCTCCGGGAATATTGTGTTTGCCTCAGAAATCAAGGCTCTGCTCGAATCCGGCCTGGTGCCGCGCAAGCTGGATCCGGACGGCGTGCGTGCCTATCTGCGATTGGGACACATTCCGCCGCCATGGACCGCTGTTCAGGACGTCCGGCCCCTCGAACCGGGAGAGCTGGGAATTTGGCATGCAGGGACTTGGAAGACGCGGTCGTATTGGAAGCTGCCTCGCCCGACAAATCACAGCCCGCAGAAGTCCGGAGGGGAAATCTCCGCCAGGCTTCGCGAGATCCTTCAGGAATCCTGCCGGGTGCAATTGATGTCTGATGTCCCCATCGCATTATTTTTGAGCGGCGGGGTGGATTCCGCTGTTTTGGGCGCGCTCGTGCGCAGCTCTGGGCCGCAACCACTGACCGCTCTGACGATCGCATTTGATGAGAAACCCTTTGACGAGACGGTCGAAAGCCGCCAAACCGCGGAGCTTCTGGGCATTCCCCACCAGGTAATTCCCATGCCTGCGTCTCGCACCGCGGACTGCCTCGATCACACCATTTGGGCGATAGACCAACCCAGCGTGGACGGCCTGAATGCTTACTGGATATCACGAGCGGCCCGGGAAGCCGGGTTCAAGGTCGCCCTGACGGGACAGGGCGGCGACGAATTGTTCGGCGGGTACGAATCGGGGAAATGGTTTCGAAGACTGGATCGTACTGCCCGTCTTCTGCAATGGGCTCCTCCGGCGGTTGGACGAGCAATCCTCGACTGGCAGCCCCTGCCCTTCCGCTGGCGGAAGCTTTCCGGGCTGGTGGGCGCGGACGACCCGTTCGTGGCGGCGCAAATCGCGGTACGGGAGTTGTTTTTGCGGGCCGATGCGGACCACCTCATGGGCCCCGCGCTGGAGCGTTCACACGCGGACGATGAGGTGGGCAATCTCATTCAGGAATGGTCCCGGCAAGCCTCCGGCCTGACGCTGGAAGAACGTGTTGCTTTTCTTGACATACCCCTGCATCTGGAGTCGCGCCTTCTTCATGACGGGGACATGATGAGCATGGCTCATAGCCTTGAGGTGCGGCCACCTTTCCTCGACCACACGATCGTGGAATTCGTGATGGAGTTGCCAATTTCTCTTCGGCTGTCGAAAAAGCGCCTGCTTCTCGAGGCGGCACGGGACTTCCTGCCAGTTCCTCTTTATTCCGCACTCCTCGGCCGCCCCAAACAAACCTTTACATTTCCTTTCAACCAATGGATTGCCGGCCCCTTGCGTCCGGCAATCGAGGACACATTCCAAGCAAAGAACCTTGTCTCTACGGGAGTGCTGAACCCGTCCGCGGTAAAGACAGTTTGGAGACGCTATTTGAAGCATCCCCAGTCTGTCGGGTGGTCTAGAATCTGGACTCTGTTTGTTTTGGCACGGTGGTGCCAATTGATGCGTGTCGGAGCATAAAATTTGGTCGCAGTCGCACCAAAACCAGAAGTCGCCGTGGTTTCACCGTTCCTGGACAAGCGCCATGGAACCGAACGAAGGGTGGTGGAATGGATTTCCCGGCTCGCGGATTCGTTCGAAATTCATCTGTATAGCCAGCGGGTCGAGGACGTGGACCTTTCCACGGTCACCTGGCATCGCATTCCGAAGCTGCCCGGCCCGCATCTCCTGAATTTTCTCTGGTGGTTTGCCGCAAACCACGTATGGCGCTTCTGGGATCGCCGCGTCCGCGGCCATCGGCATGCTCTCGTCTTCACCCCTGGGACGAATTGCCTCGATGCAGACGTCGTTTCCGTTCACATCGTTTTTGCGGAGTTTTATCGTCGCGTGCGGCCACAACTGGACCTCGCACACAACCCGGTGCGGTTCTGGCCGCGCCTGATTCACCGCAGGCTCTACTACCGGCTCATCGTCTTTCTGGAAGGCCGCATTTACACCGGCCAGCGCCCGGCCCTGGTGTATGTGTCCCGCCGGACCGCGGAAAGCGTCGCACGGTTTTATGGGAAGCGAAGCGACTGCCATATTCTCTACGCGGGCATCGACCAGGACCTCTTCAATCCGGCCCGTCGCGCCGCTATGCGTGAAGAGGCCCGAAAATCCGTTGGGCTCGACGACCACAAATTTGCCGTCTTGCTGATTGGAAACGACTGGCACAACAAGGGAATTCGTGTCCTGATGGGCGCGCTGGCGCTGTTGCCGGACCTTCCCATCCACCTGCTCGTCGCGGGAAGCGACAATCCGGACCCCTTCCGCGCCATGGCTCTTGAAAAAGAGGTTGGCGCACGCGTCCATTTTCTGCCGCATCGGCCGGATGTTCTCTTTTACTACGCCGCGGCGGATGCCTATGCCGGACCATCCTTCGAGGACGCGTTTGCAATGCCCCCGGCGGAGGCCATGGCCTGCGGGCTTCCCGTGATTGTTTCTTCCGCGAATGGGACTTCTGAAATCATCACGGATGGGGTGGACGGTTTGATCCTTGGCGATCCCTCGGACAGCAGGTCACTCGCGGCAATGATCCGCCGCTTGTTCGAAGACGCTGAATTTCGTGGCAGCCTTTCCACCAGGGCAGCCGAGACCGCAAGCCACTTTACCTGGGAGCGCAATGGAAGGGAGCTCACAGCCATCTTCGAGGAGATTCTGAGGAGAAAGGCGAGCCTCCCTGCACAAAGGATGGTGCGGGAACCATGAACGCTCCTGCCCGGAAAATTCCCCCTTCGGGACCAGCACCCGGCCACATCCTTGGCCTCTTCCCCGAACTTCTCGGCGCCGGAGGAGTGCAGGAGGCAGGGCGAATGACGGCCACTGCACTTCAGAAGATTGCATTTCGTCATGGAGCATCTGCCGATTTTCTTGGGCTCAACGACCCTCCCGGCCCGAGCTGCTTCGTTGCCGGAGGAAGCGCCATTCCGATCCGCGGATTCGGGCGAAGCAAGGCTCGGTTTGTGATGTACGGCCTGGCCCGCTCGTATCGGTGGAGGAGAGGCGCGACAGGCGTCGTCCTTGCGGGACATCCAAACCTCGCCGTCCCGGCCCGCTGGGTGCAGCGACTCTCACCGCGTCTCCGTATGATTGTCGTGGCCCATGGCATTGAGGTATGGGAGCCTCTCGCAGCCTACAGGCGCCGTGCGCTCCTGCAGGCGGACCTGGTGCTAACCCCCAGCCGCGACACCGCGCAAAAACTTGCCGGCGTACAAGGCGTCCCGCCGAATAAAATTCGGCTCCTCCCGTGGCCTCTTAGCACGGAATTTCTGCAATTCGCTGACGCGCCGGAAAATTTGCCACTGCCGCATGGATTCCCCCATGGGCCCCTCGTTCTCTCCGTCGGCCGCTGGGCCGCTTCGGAACGATACAAGGGCTTGGATGAATTGATTTGCGCTATCGCGCAGCTCCGCGTCTCCGGCGCTGAGCCACAACTTGTAGCCGTTGGAAGCGGCGACGATCTGCCGCGTCTTCGAAGGCTGGCTTCCGAAGCTGGCGCGGCCGATCGCGTTCATTTTCTCGAAGGACTTTCCCGCGAACAACTCGCCGCCTGCTATTGCCGGGCAGATGTTTTCGCCCTGCCCAGTACGGGAGAGGGGTTTGGACTTGTTTTTCTCGAAGCGATGGCCTTCGGCAAGCCGGTGGTGGCCGCCGCATGTGGCGGTGCGACGGACATCGTTGAAGATGGCGTCAACGGGCTGCTCGTCCCTCCGCGTGATCCCGAACGCCTCGCCGATGCGTTGAACCTTCTATTCCAGGACGACGCGCTTCGCTCCCGGCTCGGCCAGCGGGGGGCCGCGATGGTTCGTGAAAGGTATTCATTCAGCGCCTTTCAAGCCGAACTGGACAAAATTCTTTCCGAAAGCAGCTTTTCCGAGGGCGTCCTGGATGCGCCGGAGCGCAGCCCTGATTTCAGGAAGGGAAGTTCAGTATAATGAGTCGCCCATCCCTGCATATAATCTTGCGGAAGATTTGCGATGGCCGCATGAAGGCGGATGGATTGTGCGCATCCTGAACATCGTGCAAGCCTACTACCCTTTCCAGGATGCGGGCGGGCCGGTGGTCAAGGTGCGCGCGCTGGCGCAAGCGTTGGCACGGCGCGGTCATCAGGTTTCTGTGCTGACGGCGGACCTTGGCCTTTCCCAACATATCCGCGCGGGCATGAAGGCCGAGCGGTCCCCATGGGGCTGGCGCGCCCGCGAGGACGGAATCGAGATCACCTACCTTCCCACGCTAGCCCGCTATCGGGCGCTCACGCTGAATCCCCGTATGATAGGATTCTGCCGGGCTTCCCTCACGCAGTATGACGTAGCGCACTTTTTCGGCCTCTACGACGCGCTCGGCCCGGTTGCAGGATATTTTTGCCGGCGCATGGGAATTCCCTATCTTATCGAACCGATGGGCATGCACCGTCCCATTGACCGGAGCTTTCGCCGCAAGATGCTGTGGCATCGCATCATCGGTAGGGCATATTTCCGCGGCGCCGCGCAAATCGTCGCGACGTCGGAAATGGAGCGCGCCCGGCTAATCGAAGACGGCGTCTCTGAAGAAAGAATTGCCGTTCGGCTCAATGGCGTGGATCCCGAAGCCAACGGACCGCTTCCTCCGCGCGGGAGCTTCCGGCAAAAACGGGGGATTCCACCCAGCGAGCCGCTTGTTCTGTTTCTCAGCCGCCTGATTCCGCGGAAGGGCGCCGACCTCTCAATCGAAGCCTTTGCGCGGGCCTGCCCGGCCTCCGGTAGACTCGTGATTGCAGGCCCGGAAGGAGAGCCGGGATACCGGGCATATCTGGAGCGGCGCGCCAGGGAATGCGGCGCAGAATCGCGGGTCATTTTTACCGGAGCGCTATATGGCGAGGAGAAACTGGCCGCTCTGGCGGACGCCGATCTTTTCGTTCTTCCTTCGCGCTATGAAAATTTCGCGAATGCTCCCGCCGAAGCGATGGCTTGCGGCGTGCCCGTGATCGTTTCCGACACGTGCGGCATCGCTTCGCTGCTAGACGGCCAGGCGGGGCTGGCGATTCCGGCGCGGACCGACGCCCTGGCGGAGGCGCTCCGGAAATTGCTGGAGGACGAGCCTCTCCGCGCGCGCTTGCAATCCGGCTGTCGCCGCGTCGCCAGCCAGCTCAGCTGGGAGACTCTGGCCGGGCAGATGGAGGGCTACTACGCCGAGGCCGTGGCACGGAACAGAAATCTGGCGGAGGCCCATAGCGCCTTGCGGCGCGCATGAGCAGCCATCTTGAGAAAAGGCATATTGCGTTTCCAGCAGTGCCAGGGAGTCTGTAACATGCGAGTGCCTCCGGGCGTCTGAGATGCGGTCATGAGCGACGAGGACCTGAAAATTCCTGTCTCCGCGCTCCCGATGGGTTCACCGTCGAGGACCACGGGCAAAAGTCGGCCACATCCGGCTTTTTGGGCGGTTTGGCATGTCACCTCGGCTCTTCTGATCGCTTCCCTCGTCCTCGTTGCTTATTCGGCAGTCTGGGAATATTCCACACGCCGGTACCTGGAGGGATTTGTCGACGCCATCGTTCCGGCCTCCGCAATGCCGGAGGGAAAAATCGAAGCCATCTTGCAATGGATGGCGCAAGGGCCGGCGCGCCAGAGAGGCGGGCCATCCTCGAACGCTCCCGACCGCGACCCGATTGACACCCTCAACTACGCTTCCCTGCTTCGGGTATGCGGGTCGGCCACGAATGCCTTCATCAATTTGGCCGATAGCGCGGGGTTGTCCGCGCGACGTCTTCTGCTCCTCGATTCCCGCGGGGTGACGACGCACGTGGTGGCGGAGGTCCGCCTGGGCGGGCGCTGGATCGTTGTTGACCCTTCGTTCCGCGTGATTCCACGCGGCGCCGCCGGTGCGTTTCTCACCCGTCGCGACCTCGCCGATCCCGCCGTTTTTTCCGCCGCAGTGCGGGCGATTCCTGGCTACGATCCGGCGTATACCTATGGCCGGACGGCGCATGTGCACATCACGCGCCTGCCTGTGGCGGGGAATTTCCTGAGAAAGATGCTGAACCATGTCCTCCCCGGCTGGCAGGATTCCGCGACGCTGAGCCTGGTTCTCGAGCGCCAGTCCCTGGCCACGCTCGTGCTGGCCGCAGCCGCAGTATTTTTTCTCTGTCTCATACGCTGGGGCTTGAGATGGTACGGAAGAGCTCGGTTCGGCATCCAAGCGCCTCGCGCGAGGGCACGAATTCAACAGGCATGGGCCGCCTTCTTCCGGGCGTCGCGCCGGCCCGAGTGGAGTTGACAGGCAACAGCCGAGAGGCGAAACGATGCGACGAGACCCGCGCCCTTGACCTTTATGTCCCAGGACCGGAGAGAGTCTCGCGTCGGCTGAAAACGCCCGTGTATGATTTGCAGCGTGCAGGGCAAAGTTCAGGCGGGAGGAAGCGATTGGCCAGCGACAAGGAATCT
>JAJXZD010000014.1 GCA_021780215.1 Acidobacteriota bacterium | reverse complement strand
AGGCCGGCCACGTCGTGGTAAAACTAGCTCAAGACGATTCGAGAGCAATTCTCGTCGTTGATGACAACGGCAGGGGATTCAGTTTTTCTGGTCGCTACACGAGCGAGGATCTGGACAAGCTGCGCCTGGGGCCAATTTCCATTAAGGAACGGACGAGAAGCGTGGGTGGGACGCTGACGGTGGATTCGAATCCGGGGCACGGGGCGCGTCTAACGATCGAGATTCCAGTCAATTGAGATGAGTAAGGCGAAACAGGCGATTCGGGTCCTGGTTGCGGATGACCACGCGATCTTTCGGGATGGTCTGCGCAAACTGCTCGACGTGGACGATATGCAGATCGTGGGCGAGGCTGCCAACGGCGTCGAATGCACGAAGATGCTGGCCAAGCTCAAGCCGGATATCCTGCTGCTCGATCTGCGGATGCCGGAAAAGGACGGGCTGGGTGTCCTCGAAGAGGTAAATTTTGATTCGCTGCCGACCCGCGTGATTGTCCTGACGGCGGCGGAAGACGATCGCGATGTGGTCCGCGCCATGCGCCTGGGGGCGCGCGGGGTCGTCCTGAAGCAATCGGCCAGTGATCTGCTGGTGAAGAGCATTCGCAAGGTTCATGAAGGCGAAATCTGGCTGGACAACCGCATGACTGCGGAAGTGATTGACGCATTCAAGAAGTCCGCCGAATCCGGCCAGCGGCGCGAGAAACCGCTTCTGAGCGATCGCGAGAAAGAGATCGTGCAACTGGTGGCCCAGGGCTTTCGGAACCGGGAGATTGGGGAAAAACTGTTCATCAGCGAACAGACGGTGAAGAATCATCTGCACAACATTTTCGACAAACTCGGTGTTTCCGACCGCCTCGAACTGGCCCTATACGCGATTCACCACCGGCTGATTGATTCGGCTTAGACTGTTGTTTGCGGTCTGCAAAGCCCGCCCCACGCTAACGCGCGCTTCTGCGACGGGTTTTGTGGAGATTTCGAGTCCTCCGTGTCTGACCAGCATCGCCAACCGAACATTTCCGGGATGAACTCGAGCGAACCCTCACCCTCTACCCCGGTCCATGTCGGCCAGTCCCGCGAACGGGTGCTGATCCTCAGTCTGGCCATTCTGGCGGGATTGTTTGTCGTGACCGCATTCCTCGCGCGCCAATATCACCGTAGCATCCACCACCTCGGGGACGATTGGTATGCCAAGGGAGAGTCCTCCTTGAAGAGCCGGGATGCGGCCGCCGCCATACAGGACTACCGGAATGCGCTGGTGTATAAGCCCGGCGATCCGACATTCGAGTTTCATCTGGCGCAGGCGCTGGCCCGCAGCGGCCGGGACGAACTGGCGCGTTCCTATTTTCTGACGCTGCTGTCAGCTTCGCCGGGCAGCGGGAAATTGAACCTGGCGCTGGCGCGGATTGCGGCTCAGGAGAATTCGCCCGCGAGCGCGGTACGCTACTATCACAACGCGATCTACGGCGTCTGGGAAGAGAATCCTCTGAGCATGCGCTGGCAGGTCCGCCGGGAACTGTGCCAGTACCTTCTCGACTTGGGAGCTGTACAGGAAGCGCAGCCGGACGTGATCGCGCTGGCCCAGGAAGTCTCTCGCAGCGATTATGCGCGGCAGAAGATTACCGCGGATCTCCTACTCCGGGCTGCTTTGTGGAATCGCGCGCTGGACATGTACCGCAGCGTGCTGCTCGCGGACTCGCGGGACCACGACGCGCTGGCTGGAGCGGGACAGGCGGCGTTTCATTTGGGCCGGTACGGACCGGCTAGGAACTACTTCGACCGTTTGCCGCGCGAGCGGCGCGAAGCGCCGGAAATTGCTGGAATGGCCGGTTTGTCCTCGCTCATTGAGGAGATGAATCCGCTCTTGCCAGGACTGCCGGCTTCCGAACAGCGCAAGCGCGCGGACGCAATTCTGGGGGTGGCAACAGCGCGTCTGGAGAATTGCGCCCAGCAGCGCGGGATCACGCTGCCGGGGAAGCCGCCCCTGGACCCCTTTCAGCAAATCTACTCCACTGGCCGTGAGATGAGCCGTTCCTGGCGCCGGGCTGCCGACCATGCGAGCGAGCGTGCGGCGAACGCCGTGTCTTTGGCGGCACGCATGGAAGAGGCCGCGTCCGAGCGGTGCGGAGCGCCACAGAATCGCGCCGATCAGGCTGTGCTGCTGATCAGCCAAGGCTCCGAAGGGACAAGCCGGTGAACCTGCCCGATCCATCGACAAGCCAGCCGGAGAAGTCGCGACTTGCATTCGTCTCGCGCCTGCTTCACCAGGCCCACTCCGCATGGCAGGCGTGGACACGCGACATTTTTGTGGAGCGCGAGGAGCGCCTTTTCCTGGTGTTGGCCATCGTGATCGGCGCGTTTTCGGGTCTTGCAGTCGTTTGCTTCCACATTGCCATTGACTGGATCCGGATTCTTTCGCTGGGTTCCTCATTGCGCCCGAGTTTCCCGCGCGTGATTCTGGCGCCGGTGATTGGCGGACTGGCCGTAGCCCTGCTCACGATTTATTTGTTTCCCCGTGTGCGGGGCAGCGGAGTCAATCAGACCAAGGCGGCCGTCTATGTGTGGGACGGGTACATTCCGTTCAGCACGGTGATCGGAAAGTTTGTCACTTGCGCGGTAGCGCTGGGAAGTGGGCAATCGCTCGGTCCGGAGGACCCCTCGCTGCAAATGGGGGCTGGCATTGCCTCCAAGATTGGCCGGACGCTGCACCTTTCACAAAGGAAATTGCGATTGATCGCCCCGGTCGGAGCGGCAGCGGGGCTGGCGGCTGCTTTTAACGCGCCCATCTCCGCGGTCCTGTTCGTCATCGAGGAGGTCATCGGGACGTGGAGCGCGGGCGTGCTGGGCGCAATCATACTCGCCGCCGTGTCGAGCGTGGTGACGATGCGGTGGTTTCTCGGGTCGGCGCCGCTGTTCCGCATTCCCGCGGTGCAGGCGCCGCGCCCCGTGGAATTTTTCGCCTATGCAATCCTGGGCGTGGTGGGCGGTTGCGTCTCTCTGCTGTTTACGAAGTGGGTGGAATATTCCCGCCCGAAGATTCAAGCACTTCCCTCGTGGACGCGCTATGTGCTGCCTTCTGCCGCTGGGCTTGCCATCGGAGCGATCGGCATCTGGATGCCGCAGGTGATGGGTGTGGGTTATGCCATCATGGACCAGGCATTGCACGGGCAGTTTGCCTGGAAGCTGCTTTTGATTCTGGCGCTCGTGAAAATTCTCACCACCGGATTTTCCTTCCTCAGCGGGACGCCGGGCGGACTCTTTGCTCCGACGCTTTTCATCGGAGCGATGCTCGGCGGCGGGATCGGGGCTATCGAGCAGCATTTCGTTCCCGGCCTGAACACGTCTATTGGCGCGTTTGCCCTGGTGGGAATGGGGACGCTCTTCGGAGGCTTTCTGCGAGTGCCCATCACCTCCGTCTTCATGGTGATTGAGGTGTCCGGGAACTACGCGGCGGCGCTGCCGGTGATGGTGTCGAGTTTGATCGCGTATCTGATCTCGCGCCGCTACCAGAGTGTGCCCCTGTTTGACATTCTGACTCGTCAAGACGGGTTGCTCCTGCCCTCGACAGAAGAGCGCCGCGAGCATGTGGTCATCCTGGTCGAGGACGCGATGCGGGGCAACGGCGCAATTGTGACCAGGGCCGCCGAGCCAGTCGCTGATCTCGTGCAGCGCGCCGCAGCGCGGGAGGATGCTCCTCTGCTGCTTTGTGTGCGCCCGGGTGAATGGCGCCTTCTGGACCGCGAGGATCTGCAACGTCAGGTTGCGGACCCTGCCGGCGCGACCACCGCCGGAGATATAAAATCCCGCGGCCCCTTGCCCATCTTGTTCCCCGACGAGCCCATTGATGAGGCCTTGCGGTGGGTAGGGGATTGGCTCATTCTCCCCGTCGTCAGCCGTGCCGACCTGGGACGGATCGAGGGGGTGCTGTCCCTTTCGGATATTCTCAAGGTGTTGCATAAGGCTGCCAAGGACTGACGTCCAGAGCCGCCCTGCGCAAAAGAGCAGCCGGGCGAATTTGGGCTCTGCTCTTCGTGCGAGGCTCCCTCCACTGTTTATCCAGCCAGCTATAGTACTTCTGTACCGAAAAGTAGCCCGAGAATTGACCCCTTTGCTCTATTGGTTCTGCACGGGCAGCCCCCTATTCTGTCCCCGAACGTAGGGAGCGCTAATCTGTGTCTTTGAAAGAGCGACGTACAGCACGCCGTTTCTTGATGCGCCTGCCGCTCACGGTTCGCTGGACCGACGAAAGCGTCGTCGGCGAAGCCACGACCGAGTCGCGCGAAGTGAGTTCCCGGGGGCTGTTCTTTCACTTGCCCAAGGGGCTCAAAAGTGGATCTCCGGTGGAGATCGTTATGACACTGCCCCACGAACTGACCCAGGCCGGTCCGGTGCGCGTCCGCTGTCTGGGGCGTGTGCTGCGCAGCAGCCAGGAAGACGCGGGTACAGTGGGAGTCGCGGCGGCAATTGAGCGGTACGAATTCATGCGCACCGGCGGCGAAAGCGCCGCATAAAGAGTTCTTGCCCACATCCTGCGGAGATGGGTAAGAAAGGGCGGGCGGCTCGGGTCCCTCAGCCTAGCCGCCCGACAACCCCTTGCTGCGGGCCGCCGCCCCTGGCTGTCCTGCGAAGCGGGGGTCCGCTTCCCGTTTCACCTGCCAGCCTTTCGTCCGGCAATTACCGCGTTGGGCAAATGCGCCTCATTCGCTCTTTGAATTGGACCATTGCGTCAGCCTCACGATAAACTGCTAGGGCACACTAAATCCAACAGGCGAGCCCGGATTGTGAACCCCGCGGCCGCCAGCCCTAGGAAGGAGATTCATGTCCGGCGATCTGCGAAATTTTCTGGAGCTCACATATGAGGAGCTGGAAGAGCTGAATTTGAAGGCGAAGGAGCAGCGCAAGAACCGTGTGGAGATGCACAAGCTGCAGGAAGAGCGGATCAAGTATCTGACGGACGAAAAGCGCATCAAAGCCGTCACCGTGTTGTTCAGCGATGTCGAGGGGCGGCTGCACATGCTCGACTACGACAAAAAGTTTCTGGTGAAGAGCTGGGACAACTTGACGTTCGATGGTTCGTCCATCCGCGGGTTCACGGCACAGCGGGAAAGCGACCTTCGCCTGGCAATGGATTGGGGCGCGTTTTACTGGGCTCCAGCGGACTTTTTCGGCGCGGGGAAGGTGCTCATCTTCGGGCAAGTGACCGACAAGGACGGTTCGCCCTATTCGGCGGACCTTCGCGGTGTCCTGAAGACTTACGCGGAGAGGCGGCACAAGGAGGATGGCTTCACGCTCAACGCGGCAAATGAAATCGAGGGATTTCTCTTCGCCGGAGCCGACGCGGAGCGCCGCTTCCACGAGACCGGCAAGTTCGAGTATGTGAACACCGGCGGCTATTATCACTCCCTGCCCGGCGACCCATTGCGCACCTTCATTGATACAGTTGCCGAAGTGCAGCGGGCCATGGGCTTCCAGAATGAGAAGGACCATCCCGAGGTCGCCCCGTCCCAGTTTGAAATCAATTATGGCTATGGGGAAGTCGTCGCAGCCGGAGATCAGATCCAACTCTACAAGCTGATCTGCCGCCAAGTGGCTACCAAAATGGGCATGACGGCTTCGTTCCTGCCGAAGCCCGTGGTGGGTGTGAATGGCAGCGGGATGCACACCAACGTTTCCGTGAGCAAGGGCGGCATCAATCTCTTCTGGGATTCCAAGGGCCAGGAGAAGCTATCTGAAATGGGCTGGCAGTTTGTGGACCGCATCCTGACGCACGGTAACGACATCTGCCTGGCGCTCAATCCCAGCGTGAACGCCTTTCGCCGCCTGGACCCGCACTTCGAGGCGCCGAATCAGATCAAGGCGTCGGCCACCGACCGCGGCTCGATGATCCGCATTCCGATCGGAAACGAGAAGAGCATGCGCGTCGAGGTGCGGTCCGTCGCTCCCGACGCCAATCCCTATCTGGTGCTCTACTCGGTGTTCAAGACGGGGCTGGATGGCGACACTGCCAAGATTACCAATCTGCGGCAGGCGGAGCGGTATCTGCCGGACAACATCTACACGGCGCTGGAGGATTTCCGGAAGGCCGAGTGGACCACGAAACTTCTCGGGGCAGACGTGAAGGCCCGCTATGCGGACCTCAAGCAGGCTGCGGCGGACCGCTGCCCGCGCGCGCTGGGCACCTTTGTCAAATCCCCCGAAGTGCAGTTTCACCACGAGGTCTACAACCAGTACCTCTGGAACGCGTTTTAGCTGTTCGCGCGGGGATCGCGGAGCGCCCCGGAGCCAGTCTGGCCGGGGCGTCTTCGCGGGCTTTGCTGAAATCCTTACATCGAGCGCACCGGCAGGCCCGCCACATCGTCCACGGACATGACTTCCTTCACGACGAAGCCCTCGGCGTACCGCACTCCAATCATCCGCCCGTAGTGCCGCGCCTGGAGCCCCATTCGCTCCTCCAGCTCGTCGAGTGGAAGAGCCACTCGGGAACTCCGCTCCTTTCGTCGCGGCCGGAACTGGGAGGCGTAGGCCAGAATGGCACGGCGGCGTCCTTCGAACTGCCGGGTAATGTCCACCGCGAGAGTCGGGCGCACTTCGGCATAGGCGGCGGCGTACAGAATCTTGAATGGTCGAAAGGCCTGGCCGCCGAGCGAATAGTTCTTCAGTCCGGCCACAAAGCAGGCTTCATAACCCAGGCGCGCCGCCGTGTAATGGTCCGGGTGACGGCCTTCCCAGTAGGGCAAAATCACGGTGCGGGGTTCAAATTCGCGGATGACCTCGGCGATAGCGGCCTTGTACTCATCGCAGACATGCAGATGGGCATCGGGCAGGCCGAGATTCCGGCGCACGCGTGCGCGCAGAATCGCGGCGGCGCGGGCGGCTTCGCGCAGGCGTGTCTCCGGGCTGCCGCGGGTGCCGGTCTCGCCGCGCGTGAGGTCCAGAATGCCGGTGCGATAGCCCGCCTGGGCCATCTTGAGCATGGTTCCCCCACAGGTGAGTTCGACATCATCCGGATGTGGAGCAATCGCCAGAAGGTCCAGCTTCATCGTTTCATCCTTTCCTGCCGCGAGAGCGGCCCGCCATGCGCAATACCTGGACCGACATTGGATGCTGCCCGGGCCAACTAACGCTAACACAGGGGCGATTATTTGCGGGCGCGGATATGCCGAGGGAGGGGGGATGTCGCCTGGGGCTTTGAAAATGCTAATGTGTGCGCTTGCAAATCGGGAGGACGGGGCATGGCTGAGAAACCGCTGAGCGGGCAGGTGGCGCTGGTGACGGGGGCGGCACGCCGCATCGGCCGGAGCATTGCGCTGCGGCTGGCGGAAGAGGGAGCGTCCGTGATTGTGAACTATGCGACGGCGAAGGAGGAGGCAAAATCGGTCGTGCGCGAGATCGAATCGCGCGGCCGCCAAGCTGCGGCCATCCGCGCGGATGTGGCCCGCCGGGACGATGTGCGGGATCTGTTTGCGGCGGTCGAAAGGGAGTTTTCTCGACTGGACCTGCTGGTGAACAATGCGGGCGTGTTTGTGCGCTCGCAGTTCGAGGAGCTAACCGACGAAGAATGGGATCGCGCAATGAACGTGAACCTCAAATCGCAGTTCTACTGCGCGCAGGAAGCGGCGGTGGTGATGAAGCGGCAGGGACGGGGACGCATCATCAATATCGCGTCGCTGGGCGGGCTGCTGCCCTGGCCGCACTACACGCAGTACTGCGTTTCGAAGGCTGGCTCCATCATGCTGACGCGCTGCCTGGCCCGCGCGCTGGCTCCCGAAATATTGGTCAACGGGATAGCGCCCGGCACGATTCAATTCCCGGGTGACGAGCCGGATGAAGAGTACATCCGCCGCGTTCCGCTGCACCGCACCGGCGCGGGAGACGACATCGCGGGAGCGGTGGCGTACCTGGCCACGGCTGAATTCGTCACCGGGCAGATACTTGTCGTGGACGGCGGGCGCGCTCTGGTTTAGTACTGCCAGCGGATCGGCGCGCGAAGAGCAAGATTTATCTTGCAAAATTGTAATTCTTGCATACCCTACTACGGGAGGGTGCAAATAGGGTGGCGGATTCCGATGCGGCAGGAATCCCCCGCGGCTTCGGTAAGACGGAACGAGAAGACGCGTGGTGGATTGAAAACCTGCCTTTCATAATTGTTCTTGGCGCGTTTGCAATTTATACAACTTGGCGCGCTTTCGAGGGGAAGTTTTACTGGACTGATCCGTATCTCTCTCCGTTTTATTCCCCGCTGATCGATCCCGAGCACCATTGGTGGCCGTTTTCTCCGGCAATCTTGATCCTGGGAGGGCCGCTCGGGTTTCGGCTGACATGCTACTACTACCGGAAGGCGTACTACCGAGCGTTCCTGCTGGACCCGCCTTCCTGTGCGGTGGGAGAAGGGCGCAAGCATTATCACGGCGAGACTTCGTTCCCGTTCATTCTTCAGAACGTTCACCGGTACTTTTTCTATATAGCGGTCATCTTCGTTGCCTTCCTGTGGTATGACGCAATTCGCGCATTCTTCTTTCCGCAGGGCTTCGGCGTCGGCGTGGGAACGCTGGTGATGCTGCTGAACATCGTTTTGCTTAGCATCTATACGTTCTCCTGCCACTCGCTGCGACATTTGGCGGGCGGAAAGCTCGACTGCTTCTCCTGCAGCACGTTCGGGCCCGTGCGACACACGGCGTGGCGCGGCATTACGCGACTCAACGAGAATCACATGTTCTGGGCCTGGGCAAGCATGATCTCCGTGGGCCTCACCGATCTCTACATCCGCCTGGTAGCCTGCGGCGCAATTAAGGATATTCGACTGCTGTGACTTCCAAATTCGAAACTCACGAACTTGATGTGCTGATTATCGGCGCGGGCGGCGCGGGCCTTCGCGCTGCTATCGAGGCGCTGGCGCAGGGAGTGCGCGTCGGCGTGGTATGCAAGTCGCTGTTGGGTAAGGCCCACACGGTGATGGCGGAAGGCGGCCTGGCCGCGGCCATGGCCAATGTAGACAAGGCTGACGACTGGCGAACCCATTTTCGCGACACCATGCGCGGCGGAAAATTCGTCAACAACTGGCGCATGGCGCAACTGCACGCGCAGGAAGCTCCCGACCGCGTCCGCGAACTCGAGCAGTGGGGCGCCCTTTTTGACCGCACCGAAAACGGCGACATCCTGCAGCGGGCGTTTGGCGGGCATACCTACAAGCGCCTGTGCCACGTAGGCGACCGCACCGGCCTGGAGATGATTCGTACGCTGCAGGACCGTGGCGTCGCGATGGGTTTCGACGTGTACATGGAGTGCACGATCACGCGCCTGATCAAGGACGGCGACCGCATCTCGGGAGCCTTTGGCTACTGGCGCGAGTCGGGACGCTTCGTGGTCTTCAAGGCCAAGGCCGTGGTCATCGCCACGGGCGGAATCGGAAAATCCTGGAAGATTACCTCAAACTCCTGGGAATGCACCGGCGATGGCATGGCATTGGCGTACGAAGCCGGCGCCGAGCTGATGGACATGGAATTTGTGCAGTTTCACCCCACAGGGATGGTCTGGCCACCCGGCGTGCAGGGGCTTCTGGTGACCGAAGCGGTCCGCGGCGAAGGCGGAATCCTGCGCAACAAGAATGGCGAGCGCTTTATGGAGAAGTACGACCCGAAGCGTATGGAACTCTCCACGCGCGACGTGGTCGCACGGTCCATTTACACCGAGGTGCGCGAGGGGCGGGGCACCCCGCATGGCGGCGCGTTCCTGGATATTTCCCACCAGCCTGCGGAGTATGTGAAACGCAAGCTCCCCAGCATGTACCACCAGTTCAAGGAACTGGCGGATGTGGACATCACCAAGGGGCCGATGGAAGTCGGGCCGACCTGCCACTATATGATGGGTGGAATTCGCGTGGATGCGGAGACGGGGCAGTCCTCCGTTCCCGGTCTGTTTGCGGCCGGGGAGGCCGCCGCGGGCCTGCATGGTGCCAATAGGCTGGGCGGAAATTCGCTCTCCGACCTGGTGGTGTTCGGACGGCGGGCAGGACTGGCGGCGGGACAGTATGCCGCGAAGGCCGCGCATGGTTCCGTGAACAATGCGGAGATTGACGACGCCGAGCGGAGCATGCTGGCGGCATTCGAGCGGCCCCAGGGCGAAGATCCCTACCAGATTCACCGCGACCTGCAAGACGTGATGCATAACCTGGTGGGCATTTTCCGCAATGAAGAGGACCTCAAACGCGCCCTGGTCGAATTGGAGAAGCTGAAGGAGCGTGCGCAGCGCATGCATGTGGATGGCTCGCGCATGTATAACCCCGGCTGGCATCTGTCGCGCGACCTGCAGTGCATGCTGACGGTCTCGGAGGCCTGCACGCATGCCGCGCTCGCGCGCAAGGAAAGCCGCGGCGCGCACAGCCGCCTGGATTTTCCAAAGACCGAAGACGCGTGGGGCAAGAAGAATCACGTCATCGTGAAGAAGGGAACCGCGATGGCCGTCTTCGAGGTTCCGGTGCGCGAATTGCCGGATGATTTGAAACAGATTCTCGCGGAAGAAAAATAATCTTAGCAATGTGAAGGCGGGGCCCGGAGCATCCAGTCCGGCAGCTCACGCCAGCGGAGGCGGTCAACCATGGCGGAAGTAACCCTGCGGATATTCCGGGGCGATCAGAAGGGCGGGCAACACGTGGATTACAAGGTCCCGCTGGTTCCCGGCATGGTTGTGCTGGACGCGGTGCACTCCGTGCAAGGACATCAGGCGCCCGACCTGGCGGTGCGGTGGAACTGCAAGGCGGGGAAATGCGGATCGTGTTCGGCCGAGGTCAATGGAAAGCCCCGGCTGATGTGCAAGACGCGGATGGATGCACTGCCTACTGACCGGCCGATCATAGTCAGTCCGATGAAGAGCTTTCCCCTGATCAAGGATCTGGCGACAGATGTCTCCTGGAACTACAAGGTGAACAAGATGATCCCGCCTTTCCAGCCCCGGCCGGGGGTGGAATGGAAGATGGACCAGCGGGACGTGGATCGCGTCCAGGAATTTCGCAAGTGCATCGAATGCTTCCTGTGCCAGGACGTCTGCCATGTGCTGCGGGAACACGGAAAGATGGATGAGTTCGGCGGGCCGCGCTTCTTCGTCCGAAGCGCGTCGCTGGAAATGCATCCACTGGACGGTGCCAGCCGCACCCGCCTTCTGCGGGAAAAGCTGGGTATCGGCTACTGCAACATCACCAAGTGCTGCACCGAAGTATGCCCCGAGGAAATTCACATCACGGATAACGCTATCATCCCCCTTAAAGAGCGCGTCGTGGATCAATTCTACGATCCGCTGACAATGCTGGTACGCAAGATTCGCGGAGCAAGCACGCCCTAACCGTCCGCGGCAGAGGGGCCGCCATGGACTACCCCCTGAAATCCATCACCCGCGAGGGCATATCGGATGCCGCCGCAAAGGCAGAACTCTACCGGGATCTCAACGATCCGGAGGAGGCGGAGTCCATTTGCCGGGACATATTGGCAATCGATCCCTCCCATCAGAAGGCCCTCCGGCTGCTGGGCCTAGCCATTACCGACCAGTTCCTAGGCGTGGGAGTGGACCGTTACCGAGAGGCCAAGGAAATCTTCGAGAAGCTGGTGGACCCTTATGAGCGAATCTATTACACAGGCCTGATGTACGAGCGCCGTGCCAAGGCTCAAATCCACGCCGGCCATCCGCCGCACAGCTTGCTGCCACTCTTTGACCAGGCCATGGCCTGCTACGCCGAGGCTGAGGTGATTCGCCCGTCCGGCAACGACGACGCCATTCTACGATGGAACCGCTGCGCCCGCCTGATCGAGAGCCTGAAGAAGCGCCTCGACGAGAGCCTGCTCTCCTTTCCCACCGCGGGGACGCCGCTCATTTAGCTACAGTAGCCTCGCGGCGCGTCCGGCGCGAGATTTCGCATGCGGCAGCTACGGGCCCGGTTTTCTCAGCGTGACTTGAAGCGCGCCAGTCCCCAGTTTTTCGACGAGGTCCCGGTCCGCCGGCAGGAAATCGAGCTCGCGCAGGGAGCGGGGATCGCACCATTCAATTCTCTCAAAGACGATGTTTCGGATCCGGGCGCCGTCTGCGCGGGCGGCGAAGAAGACCAGCTCGATCGGCTCCTGCATCCCTTCGTAGAGATGTGTGGCGCGGTACACTTCGGGCCCGATTTCCGCGGAGACGCCCAGCTCCTCGCGCAGTTCGCGGGCGAGCGCTTCGCGCAGCGATTCTCCCGGCTCTTGCTTTCCGCCGGGGAACTCCCACAGCAATTCAAACGCCGCTCCACGACGCCTCTGGCAGGCAAGCAGCTTGCCGCGATCCTCAATCAGCGCAGCAACAACGGTCTTCATCAGCCGGATCCCTTAGAGCTATATAGCCCCAAAAAGAAATGCGCCGGAGAGATAGCTCTCTCCGGCGCAGATGCCTATTGAATCGGGCGACTTTACTGGGCGGCCTCCACCTTCTTGAGCGATGGTTTCGGCACTTGCCAGACCAGGCCGGAATCCGAAGCGCTGTGCGGGAAGAAGCGCGTGGACTCCTTGTTGGCAGGGAGGAGGATGATGTCCACCCGCCGGTTATATGCCAGCCAGTCTGAGCGTACGGCGCGGAGACGGGCCTTGGGAGGCGTGTTCGGGTTCGAGGATTCCAGTTGCTTGACCGAGGCGCGGTCGAGCGGGCGATCCTTTCCGTAGGCCGCCGTTTCGATCTTGTCCGCGGAAATGCCCTGGTCCACCAGGAATTGCTTGATGCGCTCCACACGGCGTTCGCTTAGGTCCTGATTGAAGGTCCGCGAGCCGCGCACGTCCGCGTGGGCCTCGATGGAGAGCTTCGCATCGGGATCGTATTCGAGGTACTTCTTGAAGCCGGTGGCCAGAGTCGTGAGCACATCCTGTTGGCTGTGGACCAGTCCGTCCTGCGGGTGCCGCTTGTCCGGATAATCCGTGGGATAAAAGACGCTTTGCAGTGTGACCGTCGGAATCGGTTCCACCGTGCCAACAATGTGCACGCCGGCCGTCTCCGTGGCCGATCCGCCGCAGACGTTGGAAGCATTGAGAGTGTAGTTCTTGGTCTCGTCAACGTTGCGCGCCGGCTGGCCTTCGGGAACTGTGCTGGTGTCGGCAGGCACAGGCTGAACGGTCTCAGTGCCGCTGGCTGCCACAGTCTTGCCGTCCACGCTGATCGAGTCGGCGTTCGAAGTCTGCCAGGTCAGGGTAGTGGAATCCTGCTGGAGGACCTTGTCGCCAATCTTGTGGTAGTGAACCTCCGCCGGGTTCGCCGTCAGGCTGGCGTCCACCTTGGTGTTGACGTTGACTGTGCTCGAGTTCTTCACCGTGCCGCCGGGGCCCGTCGCCGTATAGTCATACGTGGTGGTGGCGTGCGGCGAGACGCTCTGGCTGCCGCTCTGCGCCACGGTGCCGATGCCGCTGACATTTGAATCCACGGTCTCGGCGCTCTGCCACGTCAGGGTGGAGGACTGGCCGCAGTTGATGTTCGCCTGCGAGGCGCTGAAGGAGCCTGTCGGCGCCGCTACGGCGATCTGGGCGCTGGCCATTCCCGCCTTGAAGCGCTGCACATCCTTGAGCTTCTCGCCGCGCTTCCAGTCGCTGGTGGTCTGGGCGCCGTTCTTGTTCAGGTTGACAGTCACCTTTTTGTTGGCGACCACATTCACATCTCCGGACCATATGGTCTTGCCCTCGCGGGTCACGGTGATGTGGTGAGTGCCGGGGGGCAGGAGGAGGTTCTGGTGCCAGATCCAATCCCAGTCGAACTCATCCACGTGCCCGACAAAGTATCCCGGGGTGGTTCCGTTGGACAGCACGGCGGCACGGGGATTTCCCTTGAATTGCACGTCCCCGAACGGCCCTGGCACGGTCCCGCCATAGGAATCGAGCTTCACATCGAGCGAGGTGGTCTTGCCTGCATCAATCGTGACGTCCTGGGTCGAGATCTTATAGCCATAATTGACGACCACAACGGTATGTTTCCCAGGGGCCAGCGGGATAGATTGGCCGCCATCGCGAATCGCATTTCCGTCCACAAAAACGTAGGCTTGCTTTGGCGACACCTTGATCTTCAACTTTCCGTTCTGGGCGAAGCTGGCTGTTGCGCTCAGCCCCAAGGCCATCACGAGGGTGAGGAGGCATACAAATCGTCGCATCTGCGTCTCTCCTAAACAATTTGTGGGCTGGCTAGATGAAGGGTTCTCCCGCGCCCTGACGAGAGAACTCAGGCTAGGAAACTAGAAAATATCCTGCAAGTCTACCGCTGTCAATCAGATTCGGAAGAAAAGCGAAAGGTTGCACTATTCTATACCCGCATGGCTAAGCGGCTTTTCACGGGAATCGGCCTGAATTATACTCGCAAAAGTGTTCAGCAACGTTCTTCTCGAGCATTTTCACAATCCCCACAATGCGGGGGAGCTGCCCGGGGCCACATCCGTAGCTGAGGTGACCAACCCCATTTGCGGAGACGTTCTGCGCCTCAGCGCCCGGATTGAAAAAGGGCGTATCGCCGAAGCTAGATTTCAGGCCCAAGGGTGCACCGCCGCAATAGCCGCAGGGTCGGTCCTCACCGACCTCCTGGCCGGGAAGGCGCTGGCCGCAGCAGGACGCCTGACGCCGGAAGACATCTCACAGGCTTTGGGGGGGCTTCCTCCTGCGACATTTCATGCCGCCCAGCTTTGTGCCGATGCCGTGGCCGCCCTGCTGAAAAATGTGTGACGTTTGTAGCCAGGCTTGTGCCGTGCCTCAGACCGAATCCATAGCTCTCTTGAGCGTATCCGGATCGTTGAGGTTCAGGACCACGCCTTCTTCTTCGGTGGGAACTTCGGCCACCTCCGCGGTGTGCGCCCAGACGACCTGGCGAGCGCCGATATCCGCAGAGGCTGCCAGCAGTTCGGCATACAACGCCGCTCGGAAGATGAGTGGGTGGCCACGGCGGCCATGGTAGGTCGGGAGGGTCACCAGCTTTCCGCTGGCATCGGACTCCTCGATGAGTCGCGCAATCAGGTCCGCCGAGACCAGTGGATGGTCAACAGGGCAGAGCAGCAGGCCATCGGTTCCTTCCTCGGGCAGGCTGCGGATGGCTGCCTGTATGGAGGAAAGTTGTCCCTTCCGCCATTCCGGATTCAGGACAAACTCCGCGTCTGCCGCCTGCAGCCTCGCGCGAATCTCCTCCGCGCCCGCGCCAAGGATGATTCGCCGGATTTCCACACGCGGGTGGCGCGCCACGTCGAGAAGGTGCTCGGCGAATGTCTGGCCACGATAGGAAATCAGCGCCTTGGGAGCGCCCATCCGGCGGGATTCCCCGGCTGCCAGGATCGCAACGGCAAGGGGGTGCAGGGGAGTGTCGGGGCGCCGCGTCATCCCGCCTCTAGCGGTTGGCGAGGCTGGCGGCCTGCGCGAGCTGGACGGCTTTGTGGGGAAGATTCTGAGCGTTGCGGCGAACGGCAATCAGCTCCGCCACAATGCTGACGGCGATTTCCTCAGGGGCCAGCGCGCCAATCGCCAGCCCGACCGGGGCATGGACATGCGCGAACTCCTCGGGCGAATAGCCTTTCTTCTCGAGGGCCTTATAGATGGAAAGCACCTTGCGTTTGCTGCCGATCATGCCGATATAGCGTGCTGGGGTGCGCACGGCCCAGGCCAGCACGCGCATGTCGTCCTTATGGCCGCGCGTGACAATCAGCAGGTAGGTGGCTGCGTTGGGCCGCAGCTTCTCGAAGGCGGATTCGTAGGTCGTGTAAATCTCGCCCGCCATCGGAAAGCGCCCCGCGTTGGCGAATGTCTCGCGGTCATCCGCCACGGCGATGCAGAATCCCGCAGCGTTTGCCGCGCGGGCCACCGCCAGCGAGACGTGTCCCCCGCCGAATATACAGAGAACCGGCTGGGGCAGCAGCGGTTCGACGAAAATCTCGAGTGTGCCGCCGCAGATCAGCCCCACGTCGTAATCGGCATCGTGGTTCAGATTGAAGGTCATTTTGCGCGGCTGTTCGAGGTGCATCACTTCTTTGGCCGCCGCCCAGACTTCGGCCTCGACACAACCGCCTCCGATGGTCCCGGCCACGGAGCCGTCCTCGCGCACCAGCATGCGCGAGCTCTCGTAGCTCGGAATGGAGCCGTTGGTATGCACGATTGTTGCAAGCGCGCCACGCTCGCCTGCCCGCCGCATCCGGACGATTTCTTCGAAGAGGTCCATATTCTTTTCCTCAGCCTACGTCGCCCCTTCGCCGAAGTCAATTGCCTGTGCTCATGCGGAAGCGCTCCGCGGAAGGGTGCCAGTGCCGTGAGCGAGGGGTCTGCCGGCGCCCCTTCGGCACGCCGAATGGGCACGTTGACAGAAGTGGCAACGACCGTATAATGAGCATCCGGACACCCCAAGTGTTGGATTTGCAGGGAGGTAGCTGAGGGCGAAAACGAAATGGCAAAGCTGTGCATCGCCGCGTGGTGGATCGCCAGGGGAGGGAACCCGCTGGTTTCCTACTGGTACCATCTGGTTGACCCAACATTCCGCGGCCTGTACCAGGCGAACGCCTTCGACATCGCCATCATGGCCCCGTATTTCCTGGTGATGACCATCCTGGCGATGTATGGGGTTCACCGCTACGTTTTGGTCTACAACTACTATAAAAACCGCCAGAATGTTCCCGGGCCGCTGCCAGAGATGAACGAGTGGCCCAAAGTGACGGTCCAGCTTCCCATCTATAACGAGCGGTACGTCATCGAGCGGCTAATTGAAGCCGTGGCTCAATTCGACTATCCCCGCGAACTCCTCGAGATCCAGGTGCTGGACGATTCCACCGACGAGACGAAGCAGGTGGCGCGCGATTGCGTCGAGCGGCACCGCGCGCTGGGCGTCCCGATCAGCTACCTGCACCGCGACAACCGCGAGGGCTTCAAGGCCGGCGCTCTTCAGGAGGGCTTGCGAATTGCTGCCGGCGAGCTTGTGGCCATCTTCGACGCCGACTTTATCCCTCCCGCCGATTTCCTGCGGCGCACGGTGCCTTATTTTAGTGACCCGCGGCTGGCCATGGCCCAGACGCGCTGGAGCTACCTGAACCGGAACTATTCGGCCCTCACCGAAGCCGAAGCCATCCTGCTCGACGGGCATTTTGCCATCGAGCACTCTTCGAGATACCGCAGTGGCCTGTTCTTCAACTTCAACGGGACGGCTGGCATCTGGCGGCGGGCGGCGATCGACGACGCAGGAGGATGGCAGCACGATACTCTGACCGAGGACACGGACCTTTCCTACCGTGCGCAACTGCGCGGCTGGCGGTTTCTCTATTTGCCGGACATCGAATGCCCGTCGGAACTTCCCGTGGAGATGAACGCATTCAAGTCTCAACAGGCCCGCTGGGCCAAGGGACTAATGCAGACGGCCAAGAAAGTGCTGCCCACCGTCATGCGCTCCGACGCCCCGCCGAAAGCCAAGGCCGAGGCTTTCTTCCATCTGACCGCCAACATCAGCTACCCACTGATGGTGTTTCTGTCCATCATTTTGCTGCCGGCGATGATTGTGCGTTTCTATCAGGGATGGTTCCAGGTAATGCTGATTGACCTGCCGCTTTTCCTGGCCTCGACATGCTCGATTTCCTCGTTCTATCTGGCTGCGGAACGCGCGTTCTATCCCAAGACGTGGAAGCGCACGTTCCTGTATCTTCCCTTTGTGATGGCGGTAGGCATCGGCCTTTCCGTGCGCAACGCGGTTGCCGTCCTCGAAGCCATCTGTGGGGTAAAGTCGGAATTTGTGCGCACGCCCAAATATCGAGTGGAAGCCGGAGCGAAGCAGCCCGAATCCTGGAAGAAGCGAAGTTACCGCAAAGGGCCGGGCATCATGCCATACGCCGAGGTGCTGCTCGGCGTTTATTTCGCTGCCGCGGTGGTCTACGCGATTCAAAACGAAAACTATGCCACCGTGCCATTCTTTGTTCTTTTTGTGTGGGGCTATCTGTATACGGGCCTGATGTCCCTGGCCCAGACCTATCTGGGCTCGCTTCGGTTCGGCAGGCAGTCCGCCGGCGAGGTCAGAACCGCTTCCAGCACGGGCGTACCCGGCTTCTAGCCCGCCTCGATTTCGCATTTTTGAGCGCTTGCAATATCGCTTCTGTGACGGCACGTATCCCGGGATCCCGGGGAAGCACACCTCGCACCCAATTCGATTTGCTTTGTTCTGCCGACTCGCTATGATGGTTCGACCATGCGAAGGGCAGCGATTTGCAGGCTCTTTCGACATCTGGCGCTCCTGGCGGTGGCGCTCGCCGCCGCGGGCCTCACGGCTCAGGGCCGCTTCCGGCAGCCAAATTCGGAATACCAGGCGAGGCGAGAAAGACTCCGAACGGAAACATCGGGTCCCGTCGTCATTTTCGGATACACGGGGCACGAAGATGCCTCCGCTGTGGCGGTCTTCTATCAGGAGCCCTACTTCTATTACCTCTCGGGATACGACGAGCCGGGCGCAGCCCTTCTGCTGATCCCGAATCCGCCGGCGGGCAAAACATTGGAAGGCCCTCGCGAGATTCTCTATCTGCCGCCGCGCGATCCGGCGGAGGAGAAATGGGAGGGGCCGAAGGACGGGCCGGACGATCCAGGGATTACGGAGAAGACCGGCTTCCAAGCCGTCGAGCCGTTCGCGAACTTGCGCGGCGATCTCACCAGGCTGGCCAAGATTTTTCCCAACTTCTACACCCTCGTGGTGCCCAAGCAGGAGGAAGGTTACCCGCACCTGACGATTTGGAACGAATGGCTGCGTGCCGCGCTGGCGCAATCGAATATCAAAGATATCACTCCCTCGCTGGACGCCATGCGCCAGGTGAAGTCGCCGGGCGAGTTGGCGCTGATTCAGAAGGCGATTGACCTTTCGATTGACGCGCACCTGGATGCGATGCGGCGCATGCGGCCGGGGCTTTACGAATATCAGGTAGCCGCGCGGATGAAGGAAGTTCACGAGTTTGGCGGATGCGAGCGCGAGGCATACTCCCCCATCGTGGGCGCGGGGTTTGACGGAACGATCTTGCACTACAGCTCGCTCGACGGGCAGATCCGCGATGGCGACACGGTGGTGATTGACGTGGGTGGAGAATATGGCGGCTACGCCGCGGACATCACACGGACGCTGCCGGCCAACGGCCATTTCACCGCTCGCCAGCGGGAGATCTATGACATCGTGCTCGGGGCCCAGAACGCCGCCTTGGCCGCGGTGAAGCCCGGCGCGGTGCTCTATGGCGGCAAGAACAGTCTCCAGCAGATTGCCTACGACTATATCAACTCGCACGGGCGCGACCGCGAAGGGCACACGCTGGGCCGTTACTACCCGCACGGCGTCAGTCATCATCTGGGGCTCGATGTGCACGATCCAGGGGACCGCATGCGCCCGCTTGAACCGGGCATGGTAGTGACAGTGGAGCCCGGCATCTATATTCCCGAGGAAAATCTCGGGGTACGCATCGAGGATGATGTCCTGGTCACCCCGACAGGCTACCGGGTCCTGACGGCCCGTCTCCCTCGCACGGCAGAGGAAATCGAGAAAATCATGGCGGAAGGACCCTCCGGAGCCAAGTAAGAGGCCGAGTCGCTCCTTGACTTGAGCTACGGTCGCCAATAAACTAACCGTTTAGTTAAGTCACATGAGAGAGGGGAGACATCATGGAATATCGCCGCTTGGGGAAAAGCTCGCTGGTTGTATCGGCCATTGGACTCGGCTGCATGGGAATGTCGCAATCCTATGGTCCGGCCGATGACGATGAGTCCATTGCCACGATTCATCGCGCCATCGAGCGCGGTGTCACCCTCCTCGACACGGCTGACGTCTACGGCCTCGGCGGGAACGAGCAACTGGTGGCCCGGGCCATCGCCGGACGGCGCAACGAGATCATTCTGGCGACGAAATTTGGAAACGTGCGCGCCCCCGACGGAAAGTTTATTGGCGTAAACGGGCGCCCCGAATATGTACTATCGGCCTGCGAGGGTAGCCTGCGGCGCTTGCAGGTCTCTACGATTGACCTTTATTACCAGCACCGTGTGGACCCGGAAGTCCCCATTGAGGAGACCGTGGGGGCGATGTCGCGCCTGGTGGAGCAGGGCAAGGTCCGCTATCTCGGTCTTTCGGAGGCCGGCGCGCAATCCATTCGCAGGGCGCATGCCGTCTATCCGATTACTGCGCTGCAAAGTGAGCTCTCCCTGTGGACACGCGACCTGGAGGGAGGAATATTTCAACTGTGCGGGGAGCTCGGAATCGGATTGGTGCCCTATAGCCCGCTCGGACGAGGCTTCCTGACCGGAGCGCTGAAGAGCTCGCAGGAATTCGGCCCCGGTGATTTCCGCCGGATCTCCCCGCGCTTCCAAGGAGAACATTTTGAGAAGAATCTCCGCATCGTAGAGGGAATTAAGGGTCTGGCCGCGGAGAAGGTCTGCACTCCCGCACAACTGGCGCTGGCTTGGGTCCTGGCAAAGGGCGACACGGTGGTTCCGATTCCGGGGACAAAGCGGCGAAAGTATCTGGACGAAAATCTCGACGCCCTCAATCTGACCCTTTCCGCTTCGGATTTGCAGCGACTCGAGGCGATTGCGCCGCCCGGAATCGCCGCCGGAACGCGATATCCGGCCGATTTCATGCCGCGGGTGGGAGTCTGAGCGCTGCAAATGGGCAGAAGGAGCCGAACGACTGAGGATACGGGAACGGCGCGGCGCATATTGGCCGCCGCTGAAGCGCATTTTGCCGCCCAGGGGCTGGCGGGAGCGCGAACGGAGGAGATCGCCGCGGCAGCGCATGCCAACAAAGCGATGCTCTATTACTACTTCAAGAACAAGCGCGGCCTGCACCGAGCCGTACTCGAGAATCTTTTCCGGCAATTGCGCAGCCGGGTCCTGGCCGCCAAGCGAGCAAAGCTCTCTCCGCGGGAGCAATTCTTCGGTTATGTGACCGGCTATTTTGATTTTCTCGCCACGCATCCAAACTATCCTCGCCTGGTGCAGCGTGAGGCCATGGAAGCCAGTTTGAAATTCGACTGGATGGTGCGGGAGCACTTCCGTCCTCTGCAGCGTCTGCTGGCCGGCGCGATCGAGAAGGGAATCGCCGTGAGGGAATTTCGGCACATGGACGCCGACCAGATCGCCTTTATCACCCTGGGCATGGCCACATCGTATTTCGCCGCGGCTCCCATCATGAGCCGTGTGCTGGGAAGGGATCTGCTGGCGCCGGAGGCCGTCGAGGCGCGGAAACAGGCGCTGCTCGATTTCCTGCGGCACGGGATGGCACGCAAGGAGGGTGATTCCCGATGACGGGATGGCGGTTCGTCGGTTTTTTGTCTTTCCTGTTCCTTATCGCAGCGGGCATCTATTGGTTCACCGTGCCGCGCAGCAGGACCATTCCGCTGACGGGCATCGTGGATGGGAATGAGGTGATTGTGAGCCCGCAGATCACGGGAAGAATCGTTCATCTTGCCGTGGACGAAGGTTCAGAAGTGAAGAAGGGCGAACTGCTGGCCGAACTGGACTCGCGTGAGCTGGAGGCAAATCAGGCAGCGGCGAAGGCAAATGTCGCCAGCCTCGAAGCGCAGGTGCATGAGGCAAATCGCAACTACACCTGGACGAAGGACCAGACCGACGCGTCGGCCGCTCAGGCTCAGGCAACGCTGACCGCGGCCCGCGCGCAACTCGAACAGGCGCAGGCCAATCTGTGGCGGGACCAGACCGATTACGAACGGATGCTGAAGCTGTTTGAGAGCGGCGTGGAATCCGCCCAGGACCGCGATCACGCCGAGGCGAATCTGAAATCGTCGCAAGCCAACGTCAAGTCGCTCGAAGAAACGGTGCGCGCGGAGGAGGCGGCTCTGAACGTGGCGCAAGCCAACCGGAAGCAAGCCAGTGTGCGCCAGAGCGAAATCGCCACCACGATTGCTCAGCTTGAACAGGCGCGGGCCGCCGAAGCAGAAGCGGAGACGCAGCTCGGCTATGCGCAGATATACGCGCCCATCGGCGGAATCGTCTCCGTGCGCGTGGCAAAGGAAGGGGAGGTTGTTTCCCAGGGATCGCCTATCGTGGTCATTGTGGATGTGGCCCATCTGTGGGCCACCGCTGACGTCGAGGAAAGCTACATTGATTCCGTGCAGTTCGGCCAGACCTTGCAGGTGCGGCTTCCCTCCGGCGACCTGCTCGAGGGGAGGGTCTTCTTCAAGGGCGTGGAGAATGATTACGCGACGCAGCGCGACGTCAGCCGCACCAAGCGCGACATCAAGACGTTCGCCATCAAGGTCTCCCTGCCCAACGACGACCGGCGTCTGTTTACCGGGATGACGGCGACGGTGCTGCTGCCGCCGCGCGCGCACAAGAGCTGGTTTGCCCGATTGGAGTCTATGGGAGGGCACACATGGACTCCATAGAAGTGGACCATCTGGTCAAGAAGTTTGGCGACCTGACTGCGGTGAACGACATCAGCTTTCAGGTGGCGCGCGGAGAGATTTTCGGGCTGCTCGGACCCAACGGCGCGGGCAAAACCACGCTGATCCGCATGATGACCACGCTCACTCCGCCCACGTCGGGCACGGCACGCATTAACGGACATGACATTCGCACCGATGCGGATGGAGTGCGCCACGCTCTCGGCGTCATCCCGCAGGCATTCACCTCCGATCCGGAACTGACCGCGAAGGAAAACCTGCTGATTCACGCGAAGCTCTATGGCGTGCCGGCGAATACGCGTGAGAAGCTGATTCAGGAGCTCCTCGAGTCCGTGGATTTGGCAAAGTTCCGGGACGCGCTGGTCCGCACGTTTTCCGGAGGGATGCGGAGAAGGCTGGAAATCGCGCGCGGCCTGGTTCACTCTCCGCGAATCCTGTTTCTCGACGAGCCGACCACGGGCCTGGACCCGGTATCGCGGACGAACGTCTGGGAAATGATTCGTTTGCTGCGATCGAGGTCCGAACTGACCATCCTGCTGACGACCCATTACATGGATGAGGCCGACAAGCTGTGCGACCGCATCGCCATCGTGGACCATGGCCGGCTGGCCGCGCTCGACACGCCCTCGCGTCTCAAGGACAGCATTCCCGGGACGGATGCCGTGGAGGCGGAGTTCGAGAACGCTCCCGCTGATTGGATCGAGCAGCTGAAAGGGCTATCCAAGGCGGAAGCCGTGACGGTGCGCGACCGCGTGGTCCATATCGCCTCGCTGGACGGCCCTTCCACGATTGCGTCACTGATGGACCTGGCGCGGGAACGTCACGTGACCGTGCACAAGGTGTCTGTACAAAGCACCACGCTCGATGACGTATTCCTGCACTACACCGGCCGCGATCTGCGCGACGCCACGCATGAGGCCACATATGACGTCAGCCACTTCTATCGCTAGACGAAAGCCGCAAGCCGGTCGAGGGGCAGGGAGGACGGACGCCAATGAATCTTGAGCGCACCTATGCCTTAATCGAGAGGGATATGCGGAAATTCTTTCGCAGCCCCGCGCTCATGATGAGCTCGATGGTCTTTCCCCTGGTGCAGCTGATTGTTCTTGGCTATGCATTCGGCGGGACGATCAAGGGCGCGACGATTGCCCTTGTGGACAAGGATCATTCGGCCGAGTCCCGCAAGGTCCGCGAGATGTTCGATGCGATCGGGGCGGGGCCAGCTACATTCCGCGTGATTGACTACGACTCAATGCCCCGGGCGATTGGGGATCTGCGGGCCGGATATCTCCGGGGCGTGGTCGAAATCCCCCATGATTTTTCCCGCCGATTCTACCAGCACGACCGGCCGCGGATCGCCTTCAGCGAGGACAATACAGACCAGGTGATGGCTGGCTCTCTGCTCGACCGCCTGCAAGGCCTGGTGACGGCCCTGAACACGGCGGACGTGCAGCCGAGATTGGACGGCCAGGTCCAGCTGGACGTCGTCGAGGTATATCCCTATGTGGAGTACGCGAAGTACCTGCTCGCGGGTTCCACCTCGATGGCGATCTTCATCGTGGCGATGATCGGGGGCGGCATCACGTTTATTGACGACAAATCGCGCGGCCTCCATGAAGGTTATCTGCTCACCCCGATTCAGCGGACGGAGCTCGTGATGGGCCTGATCGGCGCGGGAGCAGTCAAAGGGCTGATGGCTGGGCTGGCTATTGTCGTCATCGGCGGAATGATTGTGGGGATTCCAGGTTTGTGGGACCCGTTGCGCCTGTTCTACCTGTGCGTGGTGATCCTGGTTGCCTCCATCGCGATGATCAGCCTGATGTTTCTGGCGATGGTGCGCGTGGATGACCCTCTGGTGCCGCGGGCCGTATTCGGCGTGCTCAATATGCTGCTCTTTTTCCCCTCCGGGGCGATATCGCCGGTTGAGGGATTCCCGAAGTGGCTGAGGTGGATGTCGGTGGTGGACCCGTTCACCTATACAGTCCACGCGCTAAGAAATCTCACGGTGAAGAACACGGGGATTGAAGGCATTTACAGGGACGTGTTACTTTTGTCGGGGTTTTCCGTTGTGATGATTGCCAGCAGCATCGCGCTGTTCAAACGCCAGTTGTAGGTCTAGGGAGCTCTCGGTGGTTCTATTCGATTCTGCCCAGGAAATACATCCCCCGTCCAAATTCCGGCGCTACACGATCACCACCGTGGTTTTCCTGTCGCTGCTGACCCTGGCCGGTTGGTATCTGCTTCGCTTTTATCATGAGAAGGATACGGTCCGCCATTTTTTGAGCACCGTGGCCGCGGGAAACATGGAGGAGGCATACAAGATATGGAAGCCTTCAGCCTCCTATTCCTTTAAGGACTTCCTCGATGATTGGGGGCCTGACGGCTACTACGGCCCGGTGAAGAGCTTTCGCGTGGAGCGTGCCACGAAGCGGAAAGACGCCTCCGGCGTGGACGTCATCGTGGAGATCAGTCCCTACAGGCCGTTTCCGGATTCCGGCGACGCGGAAAAGCAGAGCAAGACCAAAGAAGTAGACCTGTGGGTGGAGTTTAAGGACCAATCCATCAGCTTCCCCCCTCCCGCGCTCTGATTGGACGGGCGCGTCTTGCGATCCAGTGCAGGTGATAAACGAGCAGGGTACCACTGCAAGGGGATGACGTTCGCGCGGCTGCCGGCGCCATTTATTCTGGATCTACGCGCGCTTCTTCGACGAGCATGATGGGGATATCGCCGCGCACGGGATAAACGCGCCGGCAGGTGGCGCACTTCAAACCGTGCCCGTCGGGGGTGATTCTCACGGGCGTTCTGCACAGCGGGCATACCAGGATGTCGAGCAGCTCCCTTGAAAGCGCCATATACGTTGTCCTCCCCCGAATTCTGCCTCGAAAAAGCGCCTCCCGCTATTTGGCCGTCCGGCAGCACTTTCTCCGGGAAGTCAGTTGACCTCTGCGACCTCGAACACAAGTTGCCCGGTCCATTCTCCGCCGGATTCGATCTCGGCGGACCATACGGGCATCAATTGCGACCCTTGATAGATGCGCTCGAAACCTTCCTCGGATTCCGAAACCGTTTCGATCGGGCAGAGCCAGAATTGGCGCGCGGACGGCGCCTCCAGGGACACGCTGGCGCGCTGCCATTCATCCACAACGCGCATCCCGGTAGCCGCCACGGCAGCGGTCCATCGCAGAGGGTAGCGCTGACCGTCCCATTCGAAGTAGCGGTCCGGATTGGCGGGGGCCAGAAGGTTAATTACCGCCTCGATCCCGATGTTCACCGCTGCCGTGCCCGGCGCATGCCTGCGGAGAATCACCTCGCAGATGATCTTGAATCCGCTGCCCACCGGGGCAAGCGAAAAACGCTTTTCCGCCGTCCAGTCCGGGCCATCGGCGGAAATAAGCGTGGCGTGCGAGGGCGTTGCGTCAGCTACGCGGTACGCCCCGCCTGCGAGCGCGGGATCTTCGTTCAATTGAATGGCGGAATAATCTTCCAGACTTTTGCCCTGCTCGAAGAGGAGCAGACGGAATAAATTTCTGTGCCAGCGGTCATACCTGAGCCAGCGTTCGAGGCCCTCTTCTTTTGCGCGGGTCTGCTCGTGAATTGTCTGCACTCCGTGGGGATTTCCGGAGGGCAGATTGCGAAGCTTGGAATGGTACGTCTCCGGGCGGCGCTGCAGCGAATTGATGAGCGCCACTTCGCGCGGACGAAAGTCTATGGCGCACATCGTGGCGCCGTCGCCGGGGGAGAGCAAAGCGGCATATTGGTTGGCGGTGAAGTAGAGTTCATCGCGGCCGTCGTTGTCAAAATCGAGCGTGGCGACTTCGGCATATTGCCGGTTGCGATGGGCGATCTGGTCCACCCGCGCCTCGGCCTCCACGAGCGGCCGCCAGGCGGCGGTGCGGAGGTGCGGTGAATAGAGCCCGCCGAAGACTCCGTGCCAGTAGGCGTCGTTGCATTGCCCGCGCAACAGCAGGGTCAGCGCCTCCTCGCGCTCTGCGAGCGCTTTGACGGCGCGACGCCGCGAGAGGTTGCGGAGCTTCCGCGACACATGCAGCATTTTCTTGTGGAGCAGGTTCGCTTCGCTGTATTTGCTGAAGAAGCCTCTCCAGATTCCGCCGTGCAGGAAGGACAGCGCGTCCTCGCGTGGCGAGAACTCCTGCAGGAGAGCGTGGTAGCGGCTGCGGGCCGGCGTTGGCAGCGCCCACTCGCTCATCTCGATGTAGGAGGCCGTCGGAAGATCGGCGCGGCCCAAGGGAGGATGCGAGGCGATGGCCTCTCCCGGAAGGGACAGCGCGAGCCAGTCCGAATTCTGTTCGAGCGCGGTAAAGAAATGATCGAGCCATCCGTCGCGATAGCAATGGTCGAAGGTGCCGGGCCAGACGCCGAACTTTTCGAGATCATCGCCCATTGTCGCAAAGCCTTCCGGCGAGCGTTCGGCTGCTGCGCGGAGAAAGTCGATGGTTTCGCGCACTTCTCGGAAGGGGATAAGGTATCGGAGAGCCTTCAGGCCGGGCAGGACTTTGACGGAATGGCCGAGATCCTCGGAGAGGTAGTAGCCGTAGAGCTGCTGCTGCTCGAAGCCCGCGCCAAGAAAGTGGTAGTCGTCTACGAGCGTGTATTCCACTCCGGCCTGAGCGAGCGAGGAGGGAATTTGCGGTTCCCAGACGCGCTCGGCAAGCCACGCACCGCGCGGGCCGGCGCCGAAATGCCGTGCAAGATAGGTGGCCAGCCGCCGGATCTGCTCCTGGCGGTCTTCCGGGGGAATCGCGATCAGGATCGGCTCGTAGAATCCGCCGCCGATGATCTCCACCTGGCCGCTTTGAATAAGCCGGCGAAGCCGGTCGAAGTAATCGGGATGCGCGCGCTCGATCCACTCGAGCAGAGGCCCTGAATAGTGCAGCCCCAGACGAATGGCTGGATGCCGCTCGAGGACTTCGAGGAAAGGGACATAGCATGCCGTGTAGGCACGCTCGATGACGTCATCGAAATTGCCAACCGGCTGGTGCGCGTGGATCAGAAGGACGAGCTCGAATTTCCGCAAGGCAGCCCTCAGCGTTAGACTTCAGGATAACCTGATTCGCGCGACCTGCCCAGAGGTTGTCCTTGCGCCGGAATATTGTGCGCTACGAAGAGGAGCCGGCCGCCAAAATTATCCGGGGGCAAGCTTGCCTGGGAGGCGGGCCTGCGCACCAGGCATCGGATGGGGGCAGCGGCACATGGTGTTTCCGGGATGAAGCGGGGCGACAAATTTAAAGAAGGCCTGGCGCTTTTTAATGCCGGGCAGTTCTTCCAGGCTCACGAAGCCTGGGAGGAGCTATGGCTCTCCGAGAGCGGGCCTGAGAAGATGTTTCTGCAAGGCTTGATTCAGATGGCCGCCGCGTTCCACCATCATTTTCGGGGCAACAGGCGCGGAGAGACGTCGCTGCTTGCGGCAGCCATGGCGAGACTCGGGCGATTTCCGGACGGCCACCGCGGGCTAGATCTCGGACGCCTTCGGGCGGAGGTAGCGGCGTGGTCAAAGCTGGCGGATGATGGGGAGACCGGCGAGGCGCGGCGGCCGCCCCGCCTTCACTTGCTTCGAATAGGATCCCGATCGAGCAGGGGATGGACCCCTCCTAAAAGCAGGGGCCGGGATGCCTGATCTGGCGTCCGACCCCTTAGACCCGGATATGCAAACGCCTTGGCAGCTAAGCGGTTATTTCTTCTGGTAGTGTCCGGCGTTCATCTGGGCGTAGTTGGCCCACTTTTCGGGAAGGTCTTCCATGGCGAAAATCGCGGTCACCGGACAAACCGGCACGCAAGCCCCGCAGTCAATGCACTCATCGGGATTAATGAAGAGCTGTGGAGAGTTCTCAAACGGTCCCTCGTCCTTTCGGGGGTGAATGCAATCCACCGGGCAGACGTCCACACACGCGGTGTCCTTCGTCCCAATGCAAGGCTCGGCAATTACGTAGGCCATGTACCCGTCTCCTAAAAAAAAGAACAAATCAGCTACATCCAACGCGTAACTTCGTTTTATACCATCAAACGCAAGCCGGTACAAGGCAAGCCT